>NZ_OBEL01000004.1:0-300000 GCF_900215605.1 Cohaesibacter gelatinilyticus
CTTCTCGGTGAAGCTGGCGACGATATCTTCATCTTCGCTACTGGCGATGGCGATGACACTGTTATGGATTTTGTAGCTGGTGCAGGCAGTGATGACGTGATTGAGCTTTCGGGTATTGCTGGTTTTAGTTCATTTGCCGAAGTGCTGGCTGTTGCCTCAGACCAGGGTTCGGATACCTTGATCACGCTGGATGCTGATAACAGTATCTTGCTGAAAGATGTGTCAGTCTCTGATCTTCATCAGGACGATTTCCGTTTCGCGTAAGGCATTTGGGGATTGATCTTCGATGAATAACAACATGAACCGACGGTCTGCGACCGTCGGCTTATTCTCTGGTTTGGGCAAGGTCTGGCTTGGCATTGGATTGATCAGCATGCTGATCAATATTCTGATGTTGACCGGCCCTGTCTTCATGCTTCAGGTTTATGACCGGGTTCTGGCCAGCGGCTCTGTCCCCACGCTTGTTGTTCTGGGTGGGTTGGCGCTCGGTCTTTATGCCTTTTATGGTCTGCTGGATGGCCTGCGCAGTCGCATTCTGGTGCGTGTCGGGCAATATGTTGATGCGCACTATTCCGGTTTGGCCTATCAGGTCTCAACCATGGCACCGGTGCTGATTGGTAACAAAGCCCAGCAGCTACGCCCGGTGCAGGATCTGGATGCCGTTCGGCAGTTTCTGTCCGGGCAGGGGCCTGCTGCAATCTTCGACAGCCCCTGGATGCCTTTCTATCTGATTATCGTCTACGTTTTTCATCCAATACTGGGCTTGGTCGGCTTGGTCGGCGCAATCATCATCTGTCTTTTGATCGGGTTGAATGAATGGCTGACACGCAAACCGACACAGGAAGCCAATAGAGAAACCGGTCTGCGCGGCCAGTTGGTGGAAACAGGCCGACAGAATGCGGAAGCCATTCATGCCATGGGGATGATTGGAGCCTTGCGAGGGCGTTGGGAGGGATTGAACCAGACTTATCTGCAAAGCCAAAGAGTATCGTCAGATCGCGGACTTCTCTTTTCAACGCTTACCAAAACATTCCGCTTCATCCTGCAATCCAGCATTCTCGGCTTTGGTGCCTGGTTGGCCATCCAACAGGAAATCACGCCTGGTATCATGATCGCTGCTTCCATCATGATTTCCCGTGCCTTGTCGCCAATTGAGGTGGCTGTCGGGCAATGGAGAGCTTTTGTCGGAGCTCGCCAAGCATATGCACGTTTGAAGTCTATCTTCGGTCAGATGTCAGAGGAACAGGAAGATGGTATGGAGCTACCTCTTCCTCAAAAAGCTTTGACGGTGGATGCTCTGAGCTCCGGTCCGGTTGGTCTCAAGAAGCCTGTTCTTCAGGGCGTAAGCTTCTCGCTGAATGCAGGGCAAGGGTTGGGCATCATTGGGCCGTCAGGGTCTGGCAAATCCACCCTGGCTCGTAGTCTTGTAGGGTTGCTTCCAGCTCTTTCTGGCTCTGTAAGATTGGATGGAGCGGAGTTGACACAATGGGCTCAGGATCGGAGGGGTGAGTTCATTGGCTATCTCCCGCAAGATGTTCAGATTTTTGACGGCACCATATCCGAGAATATCTCTAGATTTGCGCCTGATGCATCATCCGACAGCATTTTGGAAGCTGCACGTCTTGCCGATCTGCATGAGATGATTACCGCATTACCCGATGGCTATGAAACCAGAATTGGCTCTTCTGGCTTTGCGCTTTCAGGTGGTCAGCGTCAGAGAGTTGCCTTGGCAAGGGCCATCTATGGCAATCCCTTCCTTATTGTGCTCGATGAACCCAACTCCAATCTGGATAGTCAAGGCGAAGCAGCACTGGCAGGCGCTATTAGTGCGATGAAGGAAAGGGGCTCCGTCATAGTGATCATAGCTCATCGTCCCAGCGCACTGGCGAGCGTCGATCATGTTCTTTGTTTGAAAGAAGGCAAGATGCAAGCTTGTGGTCCCAAGGATGAAGTCTTGCCCAAGGTTCTCTCTCCTGTCCCAAATCAGGGAGCAGCCTGATGTCACCAATTGATACGTCTTCTCCTCAAAATGAGTTACAGCAAAGCTTGTCCCGTCATATGAAATGGGCGCTCCTTATCGTTTGCTTGTTGATCGGTGGTGTTGGCCTGTGGCTGGGCTTGTTGCAAATCTCCAGCGCTGTGGTAGCAACGGGTTCGATTGTTGTTGAAGGCAATATAAAACGTGTCCAACATCAGGAAGGCGGGATCGTCAAAGAGATCCACGCCAAGGATGGTGATGGCGTTCAATCAGGGGATCTGCTGATCCGTTTGGACGACACTGTGCCAAGAGCTAATCTCTTTATCGCTGACAAGCAGTTGGTGGATCTGCGTCTTCAACTTGCTCGATTGATTGCCGAGCAACAGGACAAGGAAGATATCACCTTCCCAAAGTTGAGCTCATCTGCCTTCTCACATGATGAGGTCGCCGAGTTGCGAATTGGCCAACAAAAACTGTTTGAAGCGCGTCGTAAATCTTACCATGGCCGTAAGCAGCAGCTTAAAAAGCAGATAGGCCAGCTTTCTCAGCAAGTAGATGGGTTGATTGCTCAGCAGCGGGCAAAACAGGAAGAAATTGACCTGCTGAAAAGCGAACTGGAAGCTAATGGCAAGCTCTGGGAGCGCAAGCTTGTCACACTAACCAAGTTCAATTCGCTAAAGCGAGAAAAAGCAAAAAAGAAGGGTGAGCACGGAGAGGTGACGGCCAATATTGCTCAGGCACGCAACGCGATCAGTGAGAAAGAGCTGCAAATCCTTCAGATCGAAGAAGATACCCAGACAGAAATTCTGCAACAGATACAGGATATCAAAGCCAAGGTTGCACAATTGGAAGAGCAGGAAATCGCTGCTCTGGATCAGCTCAAGCGTATTGATATCCTGGCTCCTCAAGCTGGGATTGTGCATCAGTCCAACGCCCACACCGTGGGAGGTGTTATACCGGCCGCAGAAGTGTTGATGCTGATCGTGCCGCAGGAAGATCGCCTGATCATCGAAGCACAAGTCGATCCGACACAGATTGATCGTCTGTCTCCCAATCAGATTGCCCGAGTGCGCTTCCCTGCCTTTGACCAGCGCACTACGCCAGAGATTCAGGCCAAGCTCGATACGATCTCAGCCGATCTCATTCAGGATCAGGCGACAGGTCTCTCATTCTACAAGGTCCGGTTGATCATCGAGGAAGCAGAATTGCAAAAACTCAATGGCAAGAAGCTCGTCCCGGGAATGCCGTCCGAGGTCTATCTTCAAACAGGATATAGAACCATCGCCTCATACCTCACCAAACCCATTACAGATCAAATCCAGCATGCAATGAAAGAGCGGTAAGAGAAGAGGTAAAAAAGGTAATTTTCTATCAACTTCTAAAGTAATTGCTCAAGGTCGAGTTTAAGCCACCTCTTTTGCGAGGCGTAAAATTCTAACTCCCGTCGGTCCAAACAAGGGGCTCACTGCAACGAATTCTCCCGAAAACTGGTAGAGAATTGGGGCGCAGGTCACTGGTACTTCACGCTGAAATCTACGGATCGATGTCTGAATGATCAAACGGCTTCAAACTGACGACCCTTGAAATCGTCCTTGGATTGCAATTCCAGCTTTTTGGCAAGCCCCGATCTATTCCAAACAGGCTCTTGTGGTTGTCCAAAGTAATTTGCGGTGATTTTCCCTAAGCGGTTTCAACAGTTTTTTGCAAACGCTGTTGAAGTCATGACGTGCTCCCCTGAAATGTCCCCGTTTTATGGTTAGTCTGTTTCCCAATAAGGAGATAGACGATGAAGAGAAGCCGTTTCAGCGAAGAACAGATTATCGGCATATTGAAAGAGCATCAGGCGGGCATGAGTGCAGCGGAGCTGAGCCGCAAGCATGGTGTCAGTGACGGAACCTTTTACAAATGGCGTTCGAAGTATAGCGGCATGGAAGTGTCTGAGGCCAAGCGGCTGAAAGTTCTTGAAGAAGAGAACAAGAAACTCAAGAAGCTATTGGCTGAACAGATGCTGGATGTGTCTACTCTGAAAGAGATGCTCGGAAAAAACTTCTGAAGCCCGGTTCCCGACGACGCGCGGTGGACTGGGCGATGGCACAGAAGGACTATTCTCAACGCAAGGCGTGCGAGCTGGTGGGTATTGCTCCACGGGTTTATCGCTATTAATCCAGACGTGATGCTGATGCAGGTCTTCGTAAGAGGCTTGTTGAGTTGTCATCGGAGCGTCGGCGCTTTGGCTACCGGCGGCTGCATATTCTTCTCAAGCGAGAGGGCTGGCGTGTGAACTGGAAGAAGCTGTATCGGCTCTATAAAGAGGAAAAGCTGACAGTGCGCAAGCGTGGCGGCCGGAAACGGGCTCTGGGTACCAGGGCACCAATGGCCATTCCGCAAGATGCCAATCAGAGATGGAGCCTCGATTTTGTCTCTGATAGCCTTGTCGAAGGTCGACGGTTCCGCATTCTCTGTGTCATTGATGACTTCAGTAGGGAATGCCTGGCAACCGTGGTTGATACGTCCCTCTCCGGTGCTCGGGTAGCCCGAGAGCTAGACATCATAGCGGAACGGCGTGGCTATCCCTGTATGATCGTCAGCGACAATGGAACCGAGCTAACCAGTAACGCCATCCTCAAATGGCAGGAGGATCGAAAGGTTGAGTGGCACTACATCGCTCCCGGCAAACCAATGCAAAACGGCTTTGTCGAGAGCTTCAATGGTCGCCTCAGAGATGAGTGCCTCAATGAGCATCTCTTCTCGAGCCTACCTGCTGCCAGAGAACTGATTGAAGAATGGAGAATTGACTACAACACCAAAAGACCCCATACCGCCCACAACGGGCTAACCCCAATCGAATTTGTTACCCAATCCAGACAAGATCAAAACTGGAACAGAACTAACTTATAAACGGGCACATTCAGGGGAGCACGTCATCGGCGACAAGGAATATTCGAGCAAGGCAAATTGACAATATGCACGACAATGCGGAGCTGTTCCTGTCATTCCGCGCAAGTCCAATGAGAGACACCAGCCCAAGCATTTTGCCAGAAAACTCTATAAAGCAAGAGCCTGTATCGAACAGGCTTTCGGCAAACTACAGCGCTTTAAACGGGTCGCACGCAGGTGCGAGAAGACACAACAGAATTACCGATCGGTCATCTCACTTGCCGCTGTATTCATATTGATCAAATCTCTCCACACTGCCTAACGAGAATAGTGCTTGTGTTGAATACTTGAATGCGTTACTGGGATTTTGTGCCGTGGGTTGTAGAATAGCCTGCTGCGCAGTAATCAGCTTGCGCTGCTTTTCCTATTGGTAGCCAATAAGAATTGCGTGTACTGGCTACCTCAGTTATGTTCGTACTACAGGCTTGAAAGCGGACAACACGGTGTCTGATGCATGATTGAATTCCAAAGACACATCAAAATCCCATAGGCAGATAAAGTGAAAAAAATACTGGTTACCGGCGCAGACGGTTTCATTGGCTCTCACCTGACGGAACATCTAGTGCTGCAAGGCTATGATGTGCGGGCTTTTGTTTTGTATAATTCCTTCAGTAGCTGGGGCTGGCTTGACCAGTGCGCGCCGGATACCAAAGATAATTTTGATGTCTTTGCCGGGGATATTCGAGATCCCAACGGTGTGCGCAAAGCCACGGAAGGCTGTGATATAGTACTGCATTTGGCGTCCTTGATTGCCATTCCCTATTCCTACCATTCGCCGGATACGTATGTGGACACTAACGTCAGGGGCACACTGAACGTGGTACAGGCGGCTAAAGATCTTGGTGTGGAAAAAGTGGTACACACCTCGACCAGTGAGGTCTATGGTACTGCTTGCTATGTGCCGATTGACGAGGCACACCCGCTACAAGGCCAGTCGCCCTACTCGGCCACCAAGATCGGTGCCGATCAGATCGCCATTTCGTTCTACAACGCGTTTGATACGCCGGTCAGCATCATACGACCATTCAACACTTATGGCCCGCGTCAATCGGCCCGTGCGGTGATCCCGACCATCATCACCCAAATTGCCAACGGCGCGTGCAAGTTGAAGCTGGGCGCTTTGCATCCAACCCGTGACTTTAACTTTGTCAAAGATACGGTGCGTGGTTTCGAAGCCATCATGAAGGCGGAAAAATCTATTGGCGAAGTGATCAACATCGGCAGCAATTTCGAAGTGTCCATTGGCGATACAGTGCAGTTGATCGCTGATGCTATGGGGACCGAGGTTGAAATCGAAACGGACGAAGTGCGTCTGCGTCCGGAAAAAAGTGAGGTAGATCGCTTGTGGGCCTGTAATGCTAAAGCCAAGGAATTGACAGGTTGGGAGCCGGAATATGGAGGTGACGAAGGCATGAAGCGTGGTCTGGCGGAAACCGCCGAATGGTTCACCAATCCTGAGAATCTCAGTATGTACAAAGCTGATCGATACAATATCTAAGATGTTGAATTCTATGTCACACTCTGTGGATACAGCGGCCGTTGTTGCGGCCATTACCGAGACTCTTGGTCGTCCACAAGCCTTCATTCCCCTGCATGAACCGCAGTTTGTCGGTAACGAGTGGAACTATGTGAAGGACTGTTTGGATACGGGCTGGGTGTCGTCGGTCGGTAAATATGTGGATCGGTTTGAAGCTGATGTTGCGGAGTTTTGCGGGGTCAAACATGCGGTGGCGGTGGTTAATGGTACTGCAGCTTTACATGTTTCCTTGTTGCTGTGTGATGTCCAGCCGGGTGACGAGGTTCTCGCGCCAGCTCTGACCTTTATCGCCACAGCCAACGCCATTCAGTACTGTCACGCTGTGCCGCATCTGGTGGATGTGGAAGAAACCACACTGGGTTTATCTCCGTCGGCGCTGGATGCCTATTTGGCAGAGATTGTTGAGGTTAAGGATGGGTCCTGTTGGAATCGGCAAACCGGACGCCGGATTGCAGCAGTGATTCCCATGCATACCTTTGGCTGTCCGGTGGACATGGATGCTATGTTGGCGGTGGCGGAAAAATATTGTTTCGCAGTGGTGGAAGACGCTGCGGAATCTCTGGGCTCTTATTACAAGGGAACACATACAGGGAATTTCGGTCGGGTCGCGGCTATGAGTTTTAACGGCAACAAAATCATGACCACAGGTGGTGGCGGTATGGTGTTGACCAACGATTCCGCCTTGGCCAAACGGGCCAAACATATGACCACCACGGCCAAAGTACCGCACCGTTGGGAGTTTGCCCATGACATGGTGGGCTTTAATTATCGTATGCCCAATATCAATGCAGCATTGGGCTGTGCGCAGTTGGAGCGTGTGTCCCAATCGGTGACAGAAAAGCGTGCTTTGTTTGCGGTGTATCAGGTCGCTTTTGCCAAGATTGACGGTGTATCCTTGTTTGCTGAACCGGAAAATTGCAAGAGCAATTACTGGCTCAATGCCTTGCTGTTGGATGCACCGGATCTGACGGTGCGGGATGCCATTTTGGCGGCGACCAATGATGCGGGGCTGATGACTCGCCCGGCGTGGAGTTTGATGCACCACATGGCACCGTATCAGGATTGCCCGCGTATGGACTTGTCTGTTTCAGAAAACTTGCTGCAACGTCTGATCAATATTCCCAGCAGTCCGCAGTTGCTAGACGGGAGTCATGCATGATGGTTGAGCAAAAGTGTCCAACCATTGTTCTTTTGGGTGCTGGTGGCCACGCCCGTGTTTGCATTGATGTGATCGAGCAGCATGGTGGTTACGAGATCCTTGGTCTAGTGGATTTGCCGTCCGAGGTGGGAAAAACCCTACTTGGTTATCCCATTTTAGGTAGTGATGACGATTTGCCGGCTATTTTGGCCAAGGTTGATTTCGGTGTTGTCACGATCGGACAAATCAAAAACGCTGAGCCGCGTCAACGTTTGTACGCACAATTGTGCGCCTATGGTACGGCGGCACCGGCCATTGTTTCACCAAAGGCTTTTGTTTCTCCACATGCCTCTATTGGCATGGGAACAATGGTTGTGCATGGAGCTGTCGTCAATGCGGGGGCGACTGTCGGGGAAAACTGTATCGTGAATACTCTGTCCTTGGTTGAACATGATGTATCTGTCGGCAACAATTGCCATGTTTCCACCGGTTGCCGGATCAACAGCGGGGTTTTAGTTGGGGACGGCACATTTGTCGGCAGCGGCAGTGTGGTACGTCAAGGGCTGAGCATTGGCAAAAACTGTGTCATCGGTATGGCCACAGCTGTGCTCAAGGATTGTCCAGATGGAACAGTCTCGCCACATAAGGCGAAAAAGGAAAACTTGTGATGCACACGCTGATCATTGCCGAAGCCGGGGTCAACCATAATGGTGATATGAATATGGCTCGCCAGTTGATCGAAGCTGCGGCGGATGCCGGGGCCGATATGGTTAAATTTCAGACCTTTAAGGCGGATCGTTTGGTTACGCCAGATGCGCAAAAGGCCGACTATCAAAAAGTCACGACAGCGGGGGAAGGCACTCAGTATCAGATGCTGAGAAAGCTGGAGCTGAGCGACACTATGCATGCGGATCTGATAGCACACTGTCAAAAAGTTGGGATCGAATTTTGTTCCACCGGCTTTGATATTCAAAGCCTGCACGATCTGGTGGCCATGGGTGTGAATGTCATGAAAATTCCATCCGGTGAGATTACCAATTTGCCGTATTTGCGGGCCGTGGCTGGCTTTGGTCTGCCGGTGATTTTGTCTACCGGGATGGCAACCTTAGGTGATGTGGAACTCGCCCTAGATGTGCTGGAACAGGCCGGAACTGCGCGGGAACAAATCACCGTGCTGCACTGCACTACCGAATATCCAGCCCCTATGCAAGATGTGAATTTGCATGCCATGCAGTCGATGGGATTGGCATTGGGTGTGGACGTGGGTTATTCAGATCATACCGTGGGAATCGAAGTGCCGACGGCCGCGATTGCTTTAGGCGCGACGGTAATTGAAAAGCACTTTACGCTGGATAAAACATTGCCGGGGCCTGATCATCAGGCCAGCTTGGCGCCGGATGAATTGAAAGCCATGGTGAGCGCCATTCGGAATATCGAGCATGCACTGGGCGATGGTATTAAACGCCCGACGGAGATAGAACGCAAGAATATGCAGGTTGCACGAAAATCTGTAGTGGCGGCGCGGGATATTGCAGCCGGAGAAGTGTTTACTGAGGAAAACCTGACGGTTAAACGACCGGGTACTGGTATCTCGCCCATGTTCTGGGATGAGGTTATCGGCCAAATGGCCAAACGTGATTTTGCCCAAAATGAATTGGTAGAGCTATGAGTCGGAAAATCTGCGTCATAACAGGAACCCGTGCCGAATACGGTTTACTGCGTTGGGTAATGGATGGCATCCACCAAGATCCGGATTTGACTTTGCAAATCATTGCCACGGGCATGCACCTGTCTCCGGAATTTGGTCTGTCGTATCAGGAAATTGAACAGGATGGCTATACCATTGACCGCAAGGTTGAGATGCTGGTGAGCTCCGATACCTCGGTTGGTATTGCCAAGGCAATGGGGCTTGGCATGATTGGAATGGCTGACGCTCTGAATGATTTGCAACCGGATATCATTGTTGTTCTGGGTGATCGCTTCGAGATTTTTTCTGCAATTTCTGCGGCCATGGTTGCACGCATTCCTGTTGCACATTTGCACGGTGGCGAGGCAACGGAGGGTTTGATCGATGAAGCTATTCGACATTCCATTACCAAAATGTCGCATTTGCATTTTGTTGCAGCCGAAGAGTACAAAAACCGGGTGATCCAGCTTGGGGAACAACCGAATCGGGTGCATTTGGTTGGTGGCATGGGGATTGATGGTATCAAGCGCTTGGCGCTGATGGACCGCGCTGCACTTGAAGAATCCATGGATTTCAGATTTGGTCCGAAAAACCTGATCGTAACGTTCCATCCTGTGACGCTGGAAACGGCAACAGCCGCAGAGCAGATGCAGGCCATGTTTGATGCTCTGGATACGCTAGAAGATATACACGTGATTTTTACAATGCCGAATGCAGATACGGATGGTCGTATTGTGATGCAAATGGTTGATGACTATGTGTCTTGCCGCCCGCACACCAAATCATTCACGTCATTGGGGCAGCTTCGGTATTTGTCGTGTTTGGCTCAGGTGGACGGTATGGTTGGCAATTCCTCCAGCGGTTTGATTGAAATGCCGAGCTTCTGCAAGGGTACGGTGAATATTGGCGATAGGCAAAAAGGCCGGATTATGGCCGATAGCGTTATCGGGTGTATGCCAGAAAGCAAAAGCATTCAGTCCGCACTACAACGTCTCTACAGCACAGATTTTCAGAATATGTTGAATGATGTGCAAAATCCCTATGGGGACGGCGGAGCTAGCGAACGGGTCGTTGCAGTCTTAAAATCGGCCAATCTGGATGGTTTGCTGAAAAAACAGTTCTTTGATGTTCCGACTTCAATTTTGCCATCAGGGGATAGTTCATGCGCATAGTTTTGATTGGAGCAGTTGAATTTTCCAAACGTGCTTTGGATACGGTGCTGGCTTTGGAGACTTGTGACGCCACTGTGAGCGGTGTTTGTACACTGGCAGCATCGACATTCAATGCGGACCATGTGGATTTAAAGCCAACTTGTGATGTTCATGGTGTTCCGTGTCTGTATGTGGACGACATCAATTCTGAAGAGTCTTTGGCTTGGATCCGGGACAAGAAACCGGATGTGATATTCTGTTTTGGCTGGCCCCGTTTGCTAAAGGATGACTTGCTACGATTGGCACCCATGGGGGTCGTTGGTTATCATCCGACGGCACTGCCGGCAAACCGAGGACGTCACCCGCTGATCTGGGCCTTGGTTTTGGGGCTCAAAGAAACAGCATCTACTTTTTTCTTTATGGATGCTGGAGCAGACAGTGGAGATATTTTATCCCAGCAGCCGATTGTCATTACTGAAACTGATGCTGCCAGATCTTTGTATGACAAAGCCATGGATACAGCGATGCAGCAAATTGTGGGTTTTGTACCGCAATTGGTCTGCGGAAACTATCAACGTTTGCCGCAAGATCATACAAAAGCAAACACATGGCGCAAGCGCGGGGTCGCAGATAGTAAAATTGATTGGCGCATGTCTGCTCAGTCTGTTTATAACTTGGTCCGAGGCCTTAGCCATCCGTACGTAGGTGCAGAATTTATATTGAATGACCAACCTATTAAAGTTTGGAAAGCGCGAATTGTACAAGATGTTCCAGACAATATAGAGCCGGGTCAGGTTGTTGCCATGCAGACTGATGGGCCTGTAGTGAAATGTGGAATTGGCGCAATTTGTCTGCTGGATATCAATCCACAGGTATCCTTGGCGGAGGGAACCTATCTATGATCCTGACTACTGATTTGAAAAAAACTATCATTGTTGCTCCGCATCCGGATGATGAGGTTTTGGGTGCTGGTGGGACTTTGTTGCGGCGCAAGCGTGACCAAGGTGCACAAATTGCGTGGCTGATTATCACGGGAATTTCTGAGACTGCAGGATGGCCCGCCGAACGAGTTGCCGAGCGGAATGCGGAAATTGAACAGGTTGCCCAGTTTTTTGATTTTGATGCTGTGTATCGCCTTGATTTGCCGCCAGCCCAGTTGGAAACTCTGCCGATGTCAGAAATTGTCGGTGGTGTTTCCAAAGCTTTTCAGGAATTTCAGCCAGAAGAAGTCTTGGTCCCACATCCCGCAGATGTGCATACGGATCATCGTATTGTTTTTGATGCTGTAGCCAGCTGTTCCAAGTGGTTCCGCTATCCGTCAGTCAAGCAGGTGATGGCTTATGAAACACTGTCAGAGACAGACTTTGGTTTGATTGGGCTTGAGCCATTTCGCCCAAACGTCTTTGTTGATATTAGCCAATATTTGGACGAAAAGATGAAGGCAATGGAGATATACACTTCAGAAGTTGGTGACTTTCCATTCCCACGCAGCTATGAAGCTATGCGGGCATTGGCAATGATGCGTGGTGCCGCTTCTGGATATTTGGCAGCAGAGGCTTTCCAGCTTTTGCGGTCACGTGATTAATGTCGGAAGATAATGTTGTAAAGAATGCGAAATGACACCCTTAACGACGAATAAGGACTGGCAAAAAGCGTTGTTGCCCATGAACGCAACTTTACAGCAGGCAATTCATTGTCTGAACGACTCTGCGTTTCAGATCGCCATTGTCATACATGCTGACGGCAAACTGCGTGGCACATTGACAGATGGTGACATTCGGCGTGGTTTGCTGCGTGGTATGACTCTAGAGAGTTCTATTGAGTCTTTGGTGAAACTGGATCCCTTTGTTGTGCCAACCAGTTTCGGGCGAGATGCTGTTCTGATGCTAATGCAGTCCAACGGTGTTCAGCAGTTACCTATCGTTGACGAAAATCGCATGGTTGTCGGTTTGCATGCTCTGGATGAGCTATTGACGCCTCAAACCCGTGAAAACCTGATGGTCGTTATGGCCGGTGGTCAAGGGAGGCGTTTGCGACCACACACTGAGAATTGTCCTAAGCCTTTAATCCCGGTTGCTGGTAAGCCCATGCTGGAGCATATAATCGAGCGTGCTCGTAGCGAAGGTTTTGGTAAGTTTATTCTGGCAATTCACTATCTTGGCCATATGATCGAAGAGTATTTCGGTAACGGCGCAAAATGGGGTGTGGAGATATCCTATTTGCGGGAAGATCGTCCATTGGGGACGGCAGGTGCTATAGGGCTGATGGCAGATTTGCCAGAACAGCCGTTTGTTGTTTCCAATGGTGATGTATTGACAGATATTCGCTACGGAGAACTCTTGGATTTCCACAATCGTCATGGCGCCATGGCGACGATGGCAGTTCGTTTACATGAATGGCAGCACCCATTTGGCGTAGTCCGCACCAAAGGTGTTGATATTGTCGGCTTTGAAGAAAAGCCTATTTCACGCAGCCATATCAACGCTGGCGTCTACGTCCTTGATCCACTTTCTTTACAGCACATGCAAAAAGGAGAACATAGTGACATGCCGTCTCTATTTGCTCGTTTGCAGGGTGCATCTCAACGAACAATTGTATACCCGATGCATGAACCTTGGCTTGATGTTGGTCGCCCGGATGATTTGCAGACGGCAAATAGTCAAAAATCCTAATACGGAGTCTGAGCACTATCATGACTGGTACATCTCCAACTTGGTGTTCGAACTGTTTGGCAATGTCGACACGGCCTCGGATTTCTTTTGATGAGCGTGGCTGGTGTAATGCTTGTCGTTGGACAGAAACCAAAAAAATATTGGACTGGGCAAGTCGCGAACAAGAATTACTGAAGCTTTTGGACAAGCACCGTGGTCAAGGAGATTTTGACTGTTTGGTTCCCGTAAGCGGTGGCAAAGATGGTTCTTACGTAGCATATAATTTAAAACACAAATACGGTATGAACCCACTGTGTGTTACGATTACACCAGCTTTGCCGACGGCACTGGGTGAAAAGAATCTGCGGAATTTTGTTGAAAGTGGTTACAACCATATCACAGTAAATCCGTCTCATGTTGCGTTGCACCGGCTGAACAAAACAGGCTTTGTTGAAATGGGCCTTCCTTACTATGGCTGGTTGGTTTCCATTATGTCTGCAGTAATCCGCGTTGCCGTACAGTTCAATGTGGGTCTGATTTTTTACGGAGAAGATGGTGAAGTTGAATATGGTGGGACTACAGAGACTCACTGTGATCCTATCTTTGATGTTCCATATCAAAAGCGTGTTTACTTAGAGGGCGGCTATAACAAGGTTCTGGAAGCCTCAGGCCTGTCGAAAGAAGACCTGTACTTCTTCCAGTTCCCCAACGATGAACAGCTCGCAAAAAGCAATATTGCGCTGACACACTGGTCCTATTTTGAGAATTGGGACCCCTATCGCAATTACTTGGTGGCTAAAGAGCACTGTGGTTTGCAGGAAGCTGAAGATGCGAACTCTGGCACCTTTACCAACTTTGCTCAGAATGATCAGTCTTTATATGCGCTGCATACCTATCTTATGTATCTGAAATTTGGTTTTGGTCGCGCTAATCAAGATGCCAGTATTGAGGTTCGCCGAGGCGCCATGGATCGCCAGCAGGCTGTCAACCTGGTGCGCTTGTATGACGGTCAATATCCAGAGGAACTGATTCCGCTGTATCTGGATTATTACAAAATGACCAAAGATGAATTCGATGCTGTTCTGGACCGTTATGCGAACAACGATCTGTTTGTCAAAGAAGACGGTATTTGGACACCTACTTATGAGATCGTTTAATGACATCACGTCATCTCACCATCGTTGACTATGGCATGGGAAATCTGTGGTCTGTTCGCAACGCCTTGATGTTCTTAGGGTGTGAAGTGGAAATTTGCAGTAATCCCAATCGGATAGAAGAAGCATCATGTCTCATTTTGCCCGGTGTAGGCTCATTTCGCAGAGCGATGGAACGGTTGCGGGCAGCAGATCTGGATCAGGCCATTTTGAATTCTGTGCGGACTCGGTCCAGCAAAATTCTGGGGATTTGTTTGGGCATGCACTTGCTGGGGACAACAGGCAGTGAAGATGGATCCACAAAAGGTCTGGGCCTGATTGATGCGACTGTGGACGGGTTTGTTCTCCCCGAAAATAGGCAACATAAAATTCCGCATACAGGATTTAACGTTGTGCATAGCACTGAGTCGTCCAGATTATTTTCTGCTTTGCCGCGACAGGCAGATTTCTATTTTGTGCATTCCTATCGCATGTTGGCGGATGGGCTTCCTGGTGAGGCTGGTATCTGTCATCACGGCGAAAGCTTTATGGCAACTTACGAAGAAGGCAATGTCTTTGCAGCTCAGTTCCACCCGGAAAAAAGCCAAACCAATGGTTTGTTGCTTTTGAAAAGTTTTTTGGAAAGTTAAGAGCATGGTGAAACAGCGTCTAATTTTTACGTTGCTCTATAACAATGGTAACTTTGTTCTGAGCCGGAATTTCCGACTGCAAAGGGTTGGGAATCTGCGCTGGCTGCAAAAGAACTATGATTTTTCCAAAATTTCCTTCTCCATTGACGAGCTTGTGGTTCTGGATGTTACACGTAGCGAGCGCAATATCGAGGCATTTTGTCAAGCTCTGCAAAAACTGACGGAAGGATGCTTTGTCCCGATTGCAGCTGGTGGTGGCATTACCACAATGGAGCACGCACAGGCACTGTTCCGCTCTGGCGCAGATAAGATTGTTGTCAATACACACGTACATGAAGACAGCGGGCTAATTTCTGAAATTGCCAAGGATTATGGTCAGCAGTCACTGATTGCATCCATGGACGTCAAAAAGGCATCGGATGGCCAATACGCCGTTCACGTGGAGTCCGGTGAGCGTCCTTTGGACGGGGCGGTTACAACTTGGATTGACAAGGCGTTGCAGGCTCCAGTGGGGGAATTGTATCTGAACTCTATGGTGCAGGATGGTACCGGGCAGGGATACGACTTGGCTATGCTGGATCATTTGCCGGAAAAAGTTGAAAAACCGATTATTCTGGCCGGAGGGGCAGGAAACTCTTCTCATCTTGCTGAAGGATTGGCAGACCCACGTGTGGATGCAGTGGCAACAGCCCACTTGTTCAATTTTGTAGGGGATGGCCTGAAAAAAGCCCGACTTTCTTTGATTGATGGTGGTGTAGATATCCCCACTTGGGATGTTGGCCTGTTGGAAAATCGTGCAACCATTTCTGTGGCAGACGCCTAAGGGGATTCATCTGGTATGCGTGTGTTGATTGTCGGACAAGGCAGTATTGGAAAGCGCCATTTGGCGGTTGCTCGCGATTTGCTGCCGGATGCAGAGATTCGGATCCTGCGTCATCAGCCGACAGATGATGTTCCAGATTTGGCAGATGGATGTCTCAGTGCAATGGCAGATGCAGTGGCTTATGCGCCGGATCTGTCAGTGATTGCTTGGCCAGCAACGCACCACATCGCGGTGGCTCAATGTTTGGCAGAAGCTGGGTCGCACTTACTGATGGAAAAGCCTTTGTCCTCAAATCTTGAAGGTACGACAAAGTTGATGGCAACCTGCCGAGCTCAAGATCGTGTTTGTATGGTGGGCTATAATCTACGTTATGTGGACTCTCTGCAGACCTACCGTCAGATGATTTCAAATGGGCAGGTTGGTCGCATTTTGTCTGTGCGGTCTGAAATTGGCCAGTATTTGCCCGACTGGCGTCCAGATAGCGACTACCGTACAGGGGTTTCTGCCCGACAGGAGCTTGGCGGCGGCGCCTTGTTAGAGTTAAGCCACGAAATTGACTACCTGCGCTGGATTTTTGGCGATGTAAACTGGGTTCAGGCAGTTATGTGTCGTCACAGTGATCTAGAGATCAATGTTGAGGATACGGTTTATTTGATGCTTGGCCTTGAGCCTACATCTGTTGCTGCTCAACCTGTGGCGAATGTGGCGTTGGATTTTGTGCGCCGTGATCCTGTTCGGACCTGCACAGCAATTGGATCAGAAGGTACGTTGCGGTGGACAGCATCTGAAGGTTTGGTTGAATTCTATGACCCGGAAAAATCTGTGTGGCAGGTTGTGTTCAGAGGCGGCACAGTACGTGACAGCTATTATGCCGAGTGGCATAACCTCTTGAAATGTATTGAAGGCACAGCCACACCATTGGTTTCTGTCGAAGATGGGATCCGGGTTCTGGATATTATATCGGCTGCACGAGCAGCAGCGGATACGGGTACACGGGTCAATGTTCAAAACACTCTGGAAGATAAGGCAGGTGCATGACCTATGAAGCAATGATCTTTGCGCGTGGTGGGTCCAAGGGACTTCCACGGAAGAACATCAGGCCGCTGATGGGGAAACCTTTGCTAGTTTGGTCTATTGAACATGCTTTGGCAGTTCCGGGTATTGACCGAGTTCTGGTATCCACGGATTGTGAAGATATTGCAGCCGTTGCCCGTGAATGTGGTGCGTGGGTCCCGTTTTTGCGTCCTGCAGAATTGGCCGCAGATGAGAGTCCAGAGTGGCTAGCATGGCGTCATGCGCTGCAGTTTCTGTTAGAAACAGAGGGAGTTATGCCACATGCCATGCTCAGCGTTCCTGCAACGGCCCCTTTGAGGCTGCCGAAAGATCTACAGTCGTGTCTGATGGAATATGAGAAAGGCGATTGCGATGTTGTGCTGACTATGACCGATGCGCACCGCAGCCCGTACTTTAATATGGTGAAGTCCAATGATGATGGTACGGTAAGCCGCGTTATTGAACCTGATGGCAATATTGCACGCAGACAAGATACGCCGGTGGTTTATGACCTCGCGACTGTTGGCTATGTTCTGAATACAGAATTTGTCATGAACAACAATGCGATTTTCGATGGCCGGGTTCATTCTGTCTATATTCCGATTGAGCGGTCTGTGGATATTGATACCTTGCTTGATTTCCAAATTGCGGAGCTTTTGCTCCAGTCACGATAAACAAACAGCGGTTTTAAACGACGCGCGCAACATTCCTGATCGGCCTTCATCTATGATGTCTTGATAGTCGATACCTCCGAGGAAAAAGTCTATGAACTCTCCGGTTTACTACCTTGGTCTAAGTATTTCACACAACTCTTCAGCGGCAATTATGCGTGACGGTGAAGTAGTTGCAGCAGCCTGTGAAGAACGCTTCTTTCGGAAGAAGAATTATGTGGGCTTCCCACGGGAATCCATTAAATATTGTTTGAAAAAAGCTGGGATTTCCGGGTCTGATATTGTGCGCGCTGCCTATACAACGGTCGAGAATTCCGGTTTGATGATGAAAGTCAAAAACAACACTGAATTTTCCTTGCTGGATTATTGGGACTACTATGGCGAAAAATATTATGCCCGAGCTGCCCGTGGTGAAGACACGTCTGATTATCTGAAGTGGTTGCGCGATGATCCGCAGTTTAATCGCCAAGAAGAATACTTTGATTTTTCTTGGCTAACTGATGATGTACTGGATAACACCAAACTTGATGCGGAACTGTTCCGTAAGGAATGCGTACGTATTTTGAGTGCGGAATTTGATGTTGCGACGGATAAGATCGACTTTATCGATCATCACGAATGTCACGCATACTATGCCTATTTTGGGTCTCCGTTCCGTCAGGATGATTGTATTGCATTGACCTTGGACGGTTGGGGCGATGGTCGCAACCAAACGGTTTGGAAAGTCAGTGATGATAAATTTGAATTCCTAGCTGAGTCCGCGCAGAACGATTTGGGGCGCGTCTACAAAATGGCGACGCTGCTGTTGGGAATGCGCCCTGATGAACACGAATTCAAGGTCATGGGCTTGGCTCCATATGCCAAAGAATCTTACGTGCGTAAGGCCATGGAGCCGTTGATGAATCTCAGCCGTGTGGAAAATATGCGTCTGGTTTCTCATGATCGTCCGGCAGATTTATTCAGCTATTTGCAGGAAGTTTGGCGGGATCATCGTTTTGATAATATTGCCGGTGCCGTACAGCTTTATACGGAAATCATGGCGTGTGCATTGTTCAAAGACATTGTTGAAAAAACGGGCATCAAACGTTTTGTGGTCAGCGGCGGCATCGCCATGAACATCAAAATGAACAAAATCATTGCTGAAATGCCGGAAGTCGAAAAAATGTTCGTTTGTGGCTCCGGAGGCGATGAAAGCCTCTCCATAGGTGGCTGCTATGTTATGAACAAGGATGCAAGCACCAATGCGCCGCTCAACCATCTCTATCTGGGTTATGACGTTACCGAAGAAATGGATGATTTTGATCCTTCCATTTATGCGGACAAGTTCACTGTCACCGAAGATATTGGTCTGGATCAGGTTGCCAAGTTGATTGCAGATGGCGATATCGTCGCCGTTATTCGCGGCGGTGCGGAATTTGGTGCGCGGGCGTTGGGTAATCGTAGTATTTTGGCTAATCCGGGTGTACGGGAATCTGTCAAACAAATCAATGAAGCCATTAAGAACCGTGATTTTTGGATGCCTTTTGCCCTTTCTATTTTGGAAGAAAAGCACAAAGATTATTTGCATAACCCCAAAGACCTAAGCTCCCCATTCATGGCGATCGGTCTGGATACCAAGGATGAGACATACCAACGGATTATTGCCGGAACACATCCGTATGATCGCAGTGTTCGCCCACAGTTTGTCTCCAAAGATCATGCGCCACAGTATCATGCTTTGATTTCCGAGTTTGAAAAACTGACGGGCACACCGGCCATGCTCAATACAAGTTTCAACTTGCATGGCGAACCCATTGTTAACACTATCGCTGATGCTGTGCGGACATTTGAATTGTCTGGCTTGGACCATTTGCTGATTAACGATCAAGTACTTCTTAGCAAAAAACAATAATATCCAAGCTTGGATCTAGGAGAAATCTCATGACCTTGAGAAAAGAATATCTAAAAGAATTCCTGAATTGGTTTTGGTTGCGGCCAGAAAACGCAATTTTGCTTGCGATCAGAGCAGAAAAATATGCATCAACATTTAATTTCTTTGATGAGGCATCACTAGATGTATCGTGCGGCGATGGTGCATTCAGTTTTATTGCGGCAGGTGGCAAGTTTGGGATCGACACAGATATGTTTCAGGCAATTGATATCAGTCAGAAGCGTGTCGGAAATCATGATGCATTTGATGCATATGATAACACCTATCATGTTGATATCGTTAAAAAACCAGATGTGTTCTACAGCCATGGTTCGGATTGGAAGCAAAACCTTCTGAACAAATCGAACGCTCTAGGCTGCTATCAAAATCTTGTTTTGCATGACAACAACAAGAAGTTTGCTTTTGATGACGAAAGCTTCGGTTACATCTATTCCAATAGCACATATTGGGTAGATTCATTTGAAGATCATATCAATGATTTATGCCGTGTTCTGAAGCCTGGAGGGCGGCTTGTCCTAGAAATCAAGTCAAAGGATATTCTGCGGTTCTCATTAGACCAGTATGCCCTAAAGCTGTTTGGTAAAAAGAGCTGTGCGTTAATTGATGCCGGACGTCGCTCCACCTGGATGGGGTTAAAGGAAGTTGATGAGTATAAAAATATCTTCAGTAAACTGCCAAATATGAAAGTAGTAAGAGAAGAGCCTGTCTACGGTGATCTAATGTCACAAATATGGGATATTGGCCTGCGCCCTGTTTTTAATCCGTTGGCAAAACTTGCAAATGGCGTGAACCGTGAAACACGGCGAGAAGTGAAAACAGAATGGTGCGAAACATTCTATGATCTTATGGAACACTTCATAGTCAATTATGAATCTGAAAAAGAAACAGCTATTGAGTGGCTTTTTGTCCTAGAGAAAGAAAAATATGTTAATCCTTGATGATCAGGCATGCCATGCTTTTTGAAAGAGATGGGACAGAGCACTCATGGCATATTCTCTGCTAAGAGCTCGAATGACAGTACGGAATATTCCTGACGTCCTGATGCCACTTTTAGAATTAGGCTGAAGTTTGGCGATATCGTGTATTGCGTCACCAGTCTTTCTCTTTGCACATTGTTTATTGACGATAGAAGTGTCTCATAAGATCTGGAACAATATTCAAGATCTGATTTCTATAACCGTCATATTGTTTCCGGTGTTCTTATACTGTCTACCAAATTAGAATTTCTGTATTTCAATTTCTAGGAATACATCATGAAGGCGAAGTTGTAACTGATAATGGAAACCAAAGGGATTGATTATGCTTCACATGAGTCGGCTCTTAATTGTTGAATATCACCTATGATAGATAAATCTGATGTTGAGACTAATGTCGTCGTGATCACTGGGGCTGCGGGCCTGATTGGTAAAGCTTTTGTCCGGGCTGTGGCTCAAACCGGGGCAATCGTGATTGCTGCAGACATTGATCTGTCTGCAGCCGAGGTCGTTGCGAATGATTTACAGGATCTAGGCAAGGTAGAGACTGCGTATCTGGATATCACGTGCCCAAAATCGGTTGATATTCTGATTGCTGATTTGATGGACAAACATGGGCGGATTGATGCTGTTGTGAACAATGCTTATCCGCGGAATGCTAATTATGGTCGTAAACTGGAAGAGGTGACCTATGCAGATTTTAGTGAAAATATGAATCTACATTTGGGGGGGTGTTTTCTCATTGCGCAAAAATTTTGTGCAGCGTTTAAGGCGCAAGGCTTTGGCAATGTGGTGAATATGTCCTCGATTTATGGTGTTATTGCACCACGTTTCGAAGTTTATGATGGAACGGCAATGACGATGCCTGTGGAATATGCAGCGATTAAGTCTGCAGTTTTACATTTAACAAAATATTTTGCACAATATTTCAAAGGAACAGGTATTCGGGTGAATGCGATTAGTCCAGGTGGTATCTTTGCTGATCAACCCAAATCTTTCTTGGATGCATATGGCTCAAGATGCGCAGGTAAGGGTATGCTGGATCCGCAAGATATTGCAAACACATTAGTTTTTCTGTTGTCTGACCAGTCTCGATACATTACTGGGCAAAATCTGATAGTTGATGACGGATATGCCCTCTAAGAAACCTGTTTATAAAAAGTTATGGGCAATGCTGTCTGGCTCTCAACGCTGGGCTGCTGTGATTCTGGGTGTTCTGATGCTGTTAGGAATGGCATTTGAGACCTTGGGCATTGGTCTGGTCATTCCTGCCTTGGCGCTGATGACAGATCCGGAAATCATGAGCCCAGATTCCAAATTTGCACCTTACATTGCGCAATTAGGCACGCCATCACGTGAAACATTGGTGAAGTATGGCATGTTGGTGCTCTTGGGCGTCTATGCGGTTAAGACGATTTTTTTAATATTCCTTGCTTGGTGCCAGTCGAAATTTGTCTATGCCTTAGAGGCAAGTGTTTCCACGCGCTTATTTGATGGTTATCTACGGCAACCATATCTATATCACGTTGCTCGGAACTCGGCGCATCTACTGCGGAACCCAACGGCTTTGGTGGCAGAGTTTGTACAAGTCGTACAACAAGGCCTTTTGCTGATTGCCGAGTTTTTTGTGTTGCTGGGTGTTTCCGTCTTGCTTGTCACGGTTGAACCATTTGGTGCAATTATTGTTGTTGGTATTTTGGGTATTTCAGGCTGGCTGATCAATAAAAGTATTCGGAACCGAGTTCTTGTTTGGGGGGAGCGTCGCCAGCACCATGAAAACTACCGCATGCAGCATTTACAGCAGGGGCTGAATGGTATCAAGGATGTGAAGCTATCAGGTCTTGAGCGACACTTCCTGAATGAATTTGCTCAGCATTCTATAGAAAGTGCATCAGCTTCACAATTGCGCACAGCCTTTAAGGCCATACCAAGACTGGTTCTAGAATTACTGGCCGTTGTGGGGTTAGTTGTGCTGGTGATTGTTATGCTGGATACCGGGAAAACGGTTGCATTGCTTTTACCGACATTAGGTCTGTTTGCTGCAGCAGCTTTTCGTTTGATGCCGTCAGTTAACCGGATTATTGCGGGTTTCCAGGCTTTGCGATTTGCGGAACCTGTGATCAATACGCTGCATACAGAAATTGAAGATATCGAAAACTGCGCAGACATTAATGATCAGCCTGCCATGGCATTTGATAAGACCATTGTTTGTCGGGATGTGATGTTCCAATATCCTGAAAGCCAAAGCCATTCTTTGCAGGGGGTCTCTTTTGAAATCCACAAAGGGGAGTCTGTTGGCCTTGTTGGCGGCAGTGGTGCAGGCAAAAGCACTTTGGTGGACTTGCTAACAGGATTATTGCAGCCCGAGGCAGGGTTCGTCTGTGTAGATGGTAATGATATCACGCAGAATATCCGAGGTTGGCAAAAGCAGATTGGTTATGTTCCACAGTTTATCTATCTGACTGATGATTCTTTACGCAGGAACGTGGCTTTCGGTGTACCTGACCATTTGATTGATGATGATGCAGTGCATAGGGCTTTGCGTGCTGCACAACTGGAAGACTACGTCAGCAGTCTCTCAGATGGTTTTGATAGTCAGGTCGGTGATCGTGGTGTTCGCTTGTCTGGAGGGCAGCGCCAGCGTATTGGTATAGCGCGCGCCTTGTATAATGATCCGCCTGTTCTGGTGCTGGATGAAGCAACTAGTGCTTTGGACAGTGCAACGGAGAAGGGCATCATTGAGGCTGTTGTTGCGCTACATGGGGAAAAAACCATTATTATTGTAGCGCATCGTTTGACGACCATTCAACACTGTGATCGTGTACTACGTCTTGAAAAGGGTAAGTTGGTTCAAGAGGGTGACGTTGCAACTGTTTTGACAGCAATGGCAACACATCACGATGGCATTCAGAAATCTTAATAAATCTTTAGGGATTCAAGCACAGCGGCGTTTGCAAGAGTAATGCAAAGATATATGGATTAGGGACATCAAAATGCTCAAAAAGGACGAACTTGAACACAGCAGCTTTGTGATTGCCGAAGTGGGAAACAACCATCAGGGCAAACTCGAAACGGCCCGTGAATATATTCGCGTCTTCGCAACGTTGGGTGCAGATGCTATCAAGTTTCAGACCCGCAATAATAAGTATCTATTCTCAGAGTCTGGATACGCAGCACCATATAATGGTGATAACTCCTTTGCTAGTACCTACGGCGAGCACCGCGAGCTTCTGGAACTAAAACCGGAATGGTTGCCAATTCTGAAAGAAGACTGTGAGAAATTTGGTGCGAAATTTATGTCCACACCGTTTGATGAACCTAGTTTAGATCTGGTAAATAAAGCTGGTGTGGATCTGATCAAGATTGCATCGTTTGATCTGGGTAACCTTCCATTCCTGAAGAAAATTGCAGCAACTGGTTTGCCGATTGTGATGAGTTGCGGCGGTGGGAAAGCTGAGCACATTCGTGCTAGTTTCGAGCAACTACGTGCAGGCACAGATCAGATTGCAATTCTGCATTGTGTTTCTGAGTATCCTTGTGATCATAACCGTTTGGGTCTGAATAATCTTGATATCCTGAAAGCGGCTTTCCCTGAGTGTGTTATTGGTTTGTCTGATCACTTTACGGGTATCTTGTCTGGTCCTGTCGCTTATATGAAGGGCGCCCGCGTTTTTGAGAAGCACGTGACCCTGAACCGGGCCTGGAAAGGAACGGATCATGGTTTCTCTTTGGAACCTGAAGGCTTTCGTAAATTTATTCGCGATATCAAACGCGTGCCGGAAATGATGCCGCCCAAGCCCGAAGAGGAACTGGGAGATGAATTTGTCTTCAAAAAGCTGGGCAAATCTCTGGTGGCTTTGCGTGATATTAAAGAAGGTGAAAAAATCACTGTTGATGATCTGACTGGTCGTATTTACAGCAATGAGGGTATTCCGGTTCGTCAGTCTCTGAATATTATTGGTCGTATTGCAACGCGTCACATTGTTGCTGGCGAACTTATCGCTTACGAAGCAGTGGAAGATCGGTAGAGCTACGCCCAAAAAAATTTTATAGGAACTGGGGAACTAAAGTATGCAGATAGATCCGCTTTTTGATATATCTCAACAAACGGTGATTGTGACCGGTGTTGCTGGGCAGTTGGGTGAGCAGTATGCGCAGGTGTTCTTATCCCGTGGGGCGCGGGTCAGCGGGGTTGATCTGAAGGCTTCTGCTGTTACAGAAAAACTGCAAAAGGATTTTCCTGAGACTTTTGCCCTGTATGAAGCAGACATTGCGCAGAAGCAGAAACTGGAAACCGTGCAGCAGCAAATGTTGGCAGATGGCCGCATTCCGACGGTATTGATCAATAATGCAGCGCTGGATTCTCCGCCGTCTGCACTACCCGAAGAAAATGGCCCGTTCGAGACCTACCCGGAGACCTCCTGGGACAAGGTTTTGGATGTAAACCTTAAGGGCACCTACTTGTGCTGTCAGGTTTTTGGTGGCTGGATGGCGCAGGAAGAATGCGGCTCCATCGTCAATGTTGCCTCCATCTATGGTGTGGTGTCCCCGGATCAGAATATTTATCAATATCGCCGGGATCGGGGTGAGGATTTCTATAAACCCGTAGCTTATTCCGTATCCAAGTCCGGGCTGTTGAATCTGACACGCTATTTGGCTACCTATTGGGCGCGTCAGAATGTTCGGGTCAATACGTTGACCATTGCCGGGGTGTTTAACCATCAGGATGATGATTTCCTCAGCAATTATTGTGGACGTATTCCGATCGGGCGCATGGCAGACCCGGATGAATACAATGGTGCAATGATTTTCTTGGCCAGTGAAGCATCCAAATATATGACCGGATCCAACCTTGTGGTTGATGGCGGTTGGACAGCAATTTAGGTGTTTGAAACATGCAAGACGTGACAAAAATCCCCAACTGGATCCAAGGTCAGGAAGTAGCCGCACATACAGGTAACTGGGTTGCTAAAGTCAATCCGCACAACGGACAGGTGATAAGCCGATTTGCGGACTCCGATGCTGCAGATGTGGATGCAGCTGTTTCTGCGGCAAAGGCTGCAGCTCGGGCATGGGCTGATCTGACTCCGGTACGCCGTGGGCAAATTTTGGCTGCAATTGTCGCAGAAATGAAAATCCGCGCGCAGGATCTGGCTGACTGTATTGCTGAGGAGACAGGCAAGCCGCCGCAAGATGCTGCTGGTGAAACCAGTGGTGCCATCATGCAAGGCGAGTTTTTTGCCGGTGAAGGTATGCGTTTGTATGCACACTCCCTGACCTCAGGCACGCCGGGCAAATACAGTCATTTGGTCCGCATGCCCTTGGGCGTTGCCGGTTTGATCGTGCCGGCCAACACACCCATTGCCAATATCGCATGGAAAGCTTTCCCGGCGTTGATCTGTGGTAATACGGTGGTGATGAAGGCTTCTGATGACTCCCCGCGCGTCGCATTGCAGTTTGCTGAAATCACCAAAGCTGCCGGATTGCCGGACGGTGTATTGAACGTGATTCAGGGTACAGGCCTGTCGGCGGGTGTGCCTTTGGTCAATGATGCCCGGATTGATGTGATCAGCTTTACCGGTTCTACAGCCGTAGGGCGTCAGATTGCCGCAGAGGCAGGCCGTCGATTGGCCCGGGTATCTTTGGAATTGGGCGGTAAAAATCCGTTTGTGGTCTGTGCCGACGCAGATCTGGAGCGAGCTGTACATTGGGCATCTTTGTCAGCTTTTAGTAATGCTGGTCAACGTTGTGCGGCTGCCAGCCGTTTTCTGGTTGCCGAAGAGGTTTATGATGCCTTCCGTGACGCCTTGGTTGCCAAGGCAAAAAGCCTGACTCTGGGGGTCAGCACCGGCTGTGATTTGGGCCCTGTGACTACCCAGCATCAACACAGCACTATTCTGGCGGCATTAAAAGATGCGCAGGAGCAAGGCGGGAAGATTGTGTGCGGTGGTAAAGCACCGACAACTTCTGAGCTGGCGAACGGTTTTTATATCGAGCCGACTGTGGTGGAGGCCCTGTCCCCGTCTGCAGACTTGTCGCAAAAAGAACTGTTTGGCCCAGTGGCTTGTTTGCATAAAGTTAAAGATCTGCAGGAGGCTCTGGATGTGGCCAATGGTACGGACTACGGTTTGACCGCTGCGATTCATACCCGGAATGTGGATCAGGCCCATTGGTTTGCCCAACGGGTGCGTGCTGGTGTGGTGAATATCAACATCGGCAGCTATGGCAGTGAACCACATATGCCGTTTGGTGGTTTTGGCGCTTCTGGTAATGGTACACGGGAGCCGGGGGTCGAGGCATTGGATGTGTATTCGGAGCTGAAAAACATCTCGGTTCTGGTTCGCACCGGCCTGATCTAATCACCAAAGCATATAGGGGTTATAATAATGCGCAGTGTTGCTTTTATTCCGGCACGATCTGGCTCGAAACGCGTACCACACAAAAACATTATGGAAGTCGCAGGCCATCCGATGATGGCCTATTCCATCCGTGCGGCTTTAGACAGTGGTGTTTTTGATACGGTGATTTGTGCGACGGATAGTCAGGAATATGCGGATATCGCAGTTCACTACGGGGCAGAGGTGCCTTTCCTGCGCTCGGCGGAAATATCTGGTGACAAATCGCCGGATATTCAGTGGGTCAAATGGATGTTACAGCAACTGGCAGAAACGGGGCGTGACTTTGATGCCTTCAGCATCTTGCGTCCGACGAGCCCGTTCCGTTTGTCGCAAACAATCCAACGGGCGTGGGCGGTATTTAGTAACGCGCCCCACGCAGATTCTCTTCGCGCCGTAGAAAAATGCAAACAGCACCCTGGCAAAATGTGGATGGTTCAGGGAGACCGCATGTTACCGCTTCTGCCCTACAGCAATAGTGATACGCCATGGCACAGCAGCCAGTATGCAGCTCTGCCGGAAATATATGTACAGAACGCTAGTCTGGAAATAGCATGGACCCGCGTGCCTAGGGAGGGCAGCAGCATTGCCGGGCAGGCCATTTTGCCATTCATCAGCCAAGGGATGGAGGGATTTGATATCAACGATCCTGAAGATATCTATCTGGCGGAGCGGATGATTGCTGAAGGACAGGGGAATTTGCCTGAAATTACGATTCCGGCCTATCAAAAATCTTAAATCAGCTTTAGACAGTTTGTCATCGGGACAGACGTAAGACTGTACAATCTGTACGGCATAGGAACGGAGAGTTATCGTGGGTGATCAAATCGGACAGGCCGTAGACGGTAAACTGGTCTATATTCCCTTTGCAGAATTTGAAAAAGTGCGGAAGGCTCCTTGGTCTCGTGAACAACGGGTTGCTGTGTTTGCGGATATGTGCCGTCTGAATGCCCTTTACATGATCGCCCGTGCTGGTTCCGGCCATATTGGTAGTAGCTTTAGCTCCATGGAAATTTTCAGCTGGATGATGCTGGAAGAATTGGAGTTGGGCACGATACCGACCGAAGGCAATGACTTGTTCTTCAGTTCCAAAGGCCACGATGCGCCGGGCTATTATGCCGTTCTTATGGGTATGGGGCGCCTTGAATTTGATCTGGTGCACAAGCTGCGCAAAATTGATGGCCTGCCAGGCCATCCGGATGTGCATACGCCGAATATCATTACCAATACTGGCTCCTTGGGAATGGGCATCTCCAAGGCCAAAGGTATGATTCACGCCAACCGTTTGGCGGAACGTGATGCTCGTGTTGTGGTACTGACCGGCGATGGCGAGTTGCAGGAAGGTCAATTCTGGGAGTCTTTGGTTTCTGCAACCAATCATAAGCTGCATGAACTGATCGTGGTGATCGATCACAACAAACTGCAGTCTGATACCTTCGTAAAGAATGTTTCTGATCTGGGGGACCTGGATGCGAAACTGGCAGCATTTGGTTGGCGTGTGGAACGCTGTGATGGTAATGATGTTGCTGTTCTCGCGCAGACATTGGCCGACATGAAAGATGATCCGTATCCGAAGGTCATCATTGCTGACACAGTCAAAGGTAAGGGCGTTTCTTTCATGGAGCATACCTCGCTGGATTCCGATGTGGATATGTATCGTTTCCACAGTGGTGCACCGGATGCCAATTCCTATCAGAAAGCGGTCGGTGAAATCACCGACCGTATCTCTGCTGCGATTGCTGACCTAGGTGGTGATGACATTGCTTATGACTTTATTGTGCGCGAACCCGCCCCAGCCTTGCCGGAAACGGCGCAAAAGCTGATCCCGGCTTATACAGAAGCCTTGTTGCAGCAGGCCGGAAAACACCCCAATCTGGTGGCGTTGGATGCTGACCTGATTCTCGATACCGGTTTGATTCCGTTCCGTGAGACTTTCCCTGAACGCTTTATTGAATGTGGTATTGCCGAGCAAGACATGGTGTCCATGGCTGGTGGTTTGGCTTTGGGTGGCGCTCTGCCAATTGCCCATTCATTCTCTTGCTTCCTGACTTCCCGCCCGAACGAACAGATCTATAACAACGCAACGGAAAAAACCAAGGTTATTTATGTAGGCTCTTTGGCAGGTGTTGTACCGGGTGGTCCGGGGCACTCACACCAAGCGGTGCGTGATATTGCATCCTTGAGCGGCATCCCGGACATGGTTATGGTCGAGCCGTGCTGTGCGGCTGAAGTTGCCCCGTTGTTGGATTGGTGTGTTAATGAAGCCAAGGGAAGCAGCTATATACGACTGACCTCCATTCCGTGCGACATACCATTTGCTCTGCCAGAAGATTACGAGGCAGTTCAAGGTCAAGGTACCGTACTGGTTGATGGCGATACTGTGGCAATTGTTACCCATGGCCCGATACTGACTGGCAATGCGGTACGTGCAGCCGAGCAATTGACTGAGGCAGGAATTTCCACCAAAGTCATCAACATGCCGTGGCTCAATACGGTGGATGGCTCATGGCTTGCTCAGGCTTTGGCCGGTTGTACCGCTCTGTTGACTCTGGATAACCACTATATGGACGGCGGTCTATCAGATGCTGTTGGTCGGGCGCTGGAATGCGACCCAGTTGTTGGATTGAAAGTTTCCCGTTTAGGTGTATCGGATGTGCCGCCGTCTGGCACAAACTCGGAAGTTCTGGACGCTGTTGGCCTGTCCGTCGAACATATCGCAGCGCGTGCGACGGCTCTAGCAGAAGTCAGATAATCGTTAAGGAGTACTTGTCGTTTGGAGATGCATTGTGGGTAAGAAGCTGTCGATACTGGTTCTGATTTCCAATGAGCAATATTTGCGGAACTGGATTAAAGCAGGAGCTTTTTCTCAGCTAGAACAGGACCATAACGTTCATTATTTGGTTGCCAGAGATTACTGGGATCCTGCAAAAATGAGGGACGTTAATGTTGAGAAATATACGGTTCTGGATCAACCATCGTATCGGAAGTTTTTTTTCCGCAGATTGTTAACGGTGACCATGTACAAGTACATCAAACGGTCTCGTGCTTTTGAAATCAAATTGCGTGGTGTTCGTCCAGCGTTGCGAAATTTATATAAATTCTTGGCTTGTCCGGGGATTTTCCAAGCTTTCTTGTCAGCAATGAATGTGGTTTTGCCCAAATGGGGTGCCTTGGCGGATGTCATCAAAGATCGGAAGCCAGATATTTTACTGGCTCCGTCAATTGCAGCCGATAGCTTCACAATTGATATGACGTACACAGCGAAATGTTTGGATGTGAAGTCGATTTTGCTAATTAACAGCTGGGATAACCTTGTGAGTAAAGGCGTACTGCCAATCCTTCCAAACAAAGTTGTGGTCTGGGGTGAACAGGGTGCAAAGCAGGCTGAAGTGGTACAAGATACGCCACGCGAAAAGATTGAGATTTTAGGATTACCGCGTTTTGAGTCCTATTTTAATCAGCAAAATCTTGATGATAAATTGTCTGCATTCCGGAAACTTAATGAAATCCCTGAAGGCAAGAAAATTATTTTTTATGCGACAACTTCGTTGCCTTATGACGATGTGACTGCCCTTGAGTTTTTAGACAAGCAAATTTCAGAGAATTCAAAGTTTAGGGATTATATCGTGTTGTTCCGCCCACATCCTGAGATGATGCAAAGGGCTGGTGAGAAAAATGTTTTTGAATGCGATTTCAAAAATGTTGTTTTGGATAGGCAGGTATCCGACTTTTATGCTTCTCGTTTTAAGGCAGAGGACCATGACTATCCGTCATTTATCAATGACACGGAATTAGAATATTATCCGGTTCTGATGAATGCAGTTTCTCTTATGGTCTGTCCGCCGACGACAATGGCACTTGAAGCAGCTCTTAATGGTATTCCTGCGTTGGTTTTGTGTTACCCAGATGGGAAAAACCAAGGGTTAACGGCTGACAAGACCGCCCACTATGGATACTTTGATGAATTGTTTGAAGCGCCGGGAATTCTACCTTGTTGGGAGCAAAAAGATTATCCGGAGCTGTTTGAAAAGCTTATTGCTCTGGGCGCAGATAAAGAAATAGCTGAGGCACTACGATATGCTAGCGAATACATTGTGTATAAGGATGAACAACCTTATTCACAACGTTTGTCAAAAATTGTTGAGGAAACTTGCGCATAAGCTGTGTGGGCTCTAAAGACGTCAAATTTGTGCTGTAGGCGTAAGCGGAAATATGTATCAGGAGGCTGTAAGCTAACCTTGGTACGGGAAGCCGCTATCGAGGAAGAAAAGAATGAGCGATACCACTGCGAACGTTTCAAAGGTTAAGCCTGATACACGTCGAAAAGGCTATCGGCAATTCAGCTCTCAGGCCAAGTCACAACTGAACCCGAAAGAATTTGTTGAGCGGCTTGCCGCACTCCGTGGTGCGGATTCATTTGTACAACTCAGCGTACGCAATAAAGAACTATTTGGCAAAATCCAAGCGTCCTATCAAAAAATCGTTGATGGGCAGGAGCTCTGCAAAGAAGACTATTTACTGAGCGGGCATGAACTGGATGAAGTGCGTAGCATTCCAGATGATAAAATCCCGCGCTATGTTGCGTATCGCTACAAGTACAATAAGTATCCTGAGTTGAAGATTGCGAACGAATATCCGCCATGTGTTCAGATTGAACCCGCTTCCATCTGCAATTACCGTTGTGTCATGTGTTACCAAATTGATAAGAGCTTTTCTTCGAAATCAAAAGGTCACATGGGGTTGATGGAGCTGGAAGTTTTCAAGCATGCGGTTGATGAGCTACAAGGCAATGTGGAAGCCGTGACGCTGGCGTCACGGGGCGAGCCGTTTTTGAATTCCAAGCTGCTGGAAATGTTAGAATACGCGAAGGGCAAGTTTCTCGCGCTGAAACTGAATACCAATGCTTCATTGTTGACAGAGAAGGCTGTTCATGCACTTTTAAGCTCTGATATTCAGACTTTAGTTTTTTCTGTCGATTCAGCTGATCCGGAAACCTATGAACGTATTCGGGTGAACGGTAATTATGACCGTGTGCGGAAAAATATTGAGATGTTTCAGAAAATCCGTACTCAAGATTATGCACAATCTAAGATCATAACCAAAATCAGCGGTGTAAAACTGAACGATGATCAAGACATCGATACCTTGGTGGATTCTTGGCAGGAGCTTGTAGATCAGGTTGCCTTTGTCCACTACAACCCGTGGGAATCAGCTTACGAGAACCCAGAGAACACGATTCAGGAACCCTGCTCTGAACTTTGGCGTCGTATGTTCTTGTGGTGGGATGGGCGTGTCAATCCTTGCGATTTTGATTACAAAAGTACATTGACAGAAAATACGGATATCCATTTCCCGGAAAAAACACTTCAGGAAATCTGGATGTCTGATCTTTACCTGAATATGCGACAAAAACATCTGGCCGCGCAGAGAGACCAGCTGTTCCCTTGTAATCGCTGTGTTTCTGTTTAGACTTCATTTGGTAAGGTGTATCTTCAGTGTTTAGTGCCGCTGTCATCGGATATAAAAATCATGCCAAGAGAGTGATTGATTGCCTTGTCAATCAACTAGGCATTCAGCAGGTAACGGTATATCATCCGAATAATGATAAAGTTAGCCAATTGCAAAATCAGGTCACTGAGGCAATTAGATATTCTTCGAATTGGGATGATGTTCTTGACTGTGATGCGATTTTTATTTGTTCCCCTTCCGGCACACATGTTTCCTATATTCAGAAGATACTAAAAACCTCGCAAGGTGGTGGAGAGTTACCTTACATCTATTGTGAAAAGCCACCTGGTGTAACAAAGACAGAACTGTTTTGGTTGGAAGATAGTAAACCTGTTCTGTGTGATCGACTGTATTTTGGGTTCAATTACAGATTCTCTCCATTATTGCAGCAATTGAAGAAAATCGTTCAGTCCGGTGAGCTTGGTTCGCCAATTTGTGCGAACTTCAATATCTCTCATGGACTGGCGTTTAAGCCCGGAATGGGAAGCAATTGGCGTTTCTGTGATCCGTCCGTCTTTTCTAAGGTTTCCGGCAATTTAGGTATCCACTATGTAGACATGTGTCTGGAGTGTTTTGGACCACTGGAAAAACATACGCTGTATGAACGGAATATTGCTGGTAATACACAGGCAGATACAGCTGTTATACAGCTTGTGTTCAAAAGCGGTATGGTCTGTAATATCATGCTGACATATGCCAGTGTCTTTACCAAAGATGTGGATGTGTTTTTTTCTGACGGGATTTTCCAGGCTGAGAATTCTGAAATTTCCATTTACTCCCCGCGCGATACATTTAACAGTCGAAATGAATTCTGTAAGCCAAAAGCACACACAGTTAACATGCATTCCGGCGGACTTTATCAAGCGTCAGGACTCTATGATTCACTGGATCATTTTGTGCAAGTGGTTCAGAACAAAGCGACGTTTGATCTCGTACAGTATGAGCAGTCTTTAACTGTTACACGCGTATTCTTGGCGTAGTGTACAGTGATTTTCTGAGGCATTTGTCATCCTGAAAGGAAAAGTCATGCAAGCGCCAAGGCATTTGGAAAGTGGACACGTATACCGCCATGTTTATTTAGTGGATTCACGTGCTCGCTGGTCTGAAGCTTCGGCACAATACGATGCGACGCAAGATTTAGTCCTGACCTATGATCTAGGACTTTATAAAGAAATTGGCCAGCAGGAAGGTGTTGTTCATTTTATTGACTACATGTGCCATCGGAGCGTAATGGAAGAAAATAACTTCCGTATGTATAATTTTTTTTATGACTGGCATTATGACGCTAGTAATGAAGATATTTTTACCTATAAAGGTATCGGTTTTGGTTTTGCTTTTCGTATTGAGGTATGGAATGATTACACGACATATGTGCGTACGTGGCTATGTTTGTCTTGCTTAAAGAGCATTTCATTTGACCAAATTTATCTGGGTTCTGGGCTGGAGCTTGTTGCAGATGTTCTGAATGACATTGGTCTGCAATATACCCGACTGACTGAAGTCCCTGAGGGAAAACAGTCTTCTTATTATTTTCCCTCACATCGCTGGATGGATGAAAAATTACGCAGTGCAACATGGCGTAAAACAGTAAAACAGCTCCTGTTTATGACAGTTGGGACATTGACTCAATTGTATGATAGTTTTTGCAGACTTTTTTACACCCCTAAGCGGATTTTTGTTCACGAATATCACCCTACACGCGCGTTAATGGCCAAGCTCCAAGACCAGCCGGGGAAGCAAGTTGTTCAGGCTCATTTTACGGGTGGCTGGAAATTTAAGAACTTATGGAGGGACCGTCCAATCCCGGTTTACGGATCCGTAGACGTGTTTGATGCAGAGGCTGATAAATTATGTGCAAAGTTTTTAAAACATAAATCAGCACGTCTCGATCTGACGACAGGTAATAATATTGCGGAAGGGGCTTCACGTGTTCTGTTGCAGAGGGTACGACAGATCTTGCCGCGCACTTTGATGGCTTTGGACTGTGTGATGCGTTATATGGATAAAAATCCATTGGACCTAGTTGTCCTAATTGCGAACATAGGTGTTATACCAAGTTTGGTACATGCTGTGGCTGAGGCCCGTGGTACGCCCAGTTACATGATAATTAATGGTTTATTGATTAATCCTTGTATGGATGAGGCTAAATATGCCACGCTGATTAATAGTTATGGGCCAAGCATTCGGGATCATTATTTTCGTGGCATGGATAATGTTATCCCTATCGGTGATCCACGGATGGATAGTTATGCTGAGTCAGAGACGAAGGCGATTGATCGTCAGAGCCCAACGATAACTATCGGTGCATCGGGTTTTAACAGTAATGATTTGAACTCCTATCAAGCAGTTGAGTTTGCGTTTCTGCACGATATTTTGCAGGCTGTTCAAATGTTGGTTGAGGCAGGTACTCCTAAGCCCAAGATCATTGTGAAAGTTCGGCCAAACGGTTATCAAGAAATATACGAGCAGCTTGTGGCTGAGTATTTCCCGGGGATTGTGGATGTAATTCTAGATACAGTGTCCATCAGGGAGCTTTTGGATAGTACTGATCTGTACATCTCGATTTATTCCCAGACCTTGATGGAAGCCTCCTGCCTAGGGATCCCAGCAATTTTTCACAAACGCGATCACGAATTTATGTATCCACCATTCGATGGACAATCTGAAGTAGTTACAACGCATTCTGCTAAAGACGTGTTACGGGCTATTCAAGATTTTATGTCTAGTTCGGATCGTTTTGATGCTTTCTTGCAGCGAGAAACCCTTGAAAAATATATCGGCCCGCTGGACGGAAAAAGCCTTGAGCGTAATTTGAAGTGTGTGGATCGAATGTTGGAAGAGTATCCCAAAAATGGAATTTCTGGGATCGTATCGGACTATTCCGTGACAGTGATCAATGCGGATGGTTAATGTATCTCATTGGGGTGGGAGCTAGTTACTAGTCCCGGCCCACAATTTCTCAGCGTTTAGGATAATAGATTGCCTTCAAATAAAAACTGGATTTCTGATCAGACACTGCAAGGTTTGGCGCAATTTGATGAGGCTATGAAAACCGCGTGCGATGATTCCAACAACTACTTGCAAAATGGAGAAGCCTACCTCAAACGCATTGGTGAAGAGTGTAATTACATTCGTGCGCTGGAGGATTTGAACTGGGCTGGGTATTTGCCGCAGGATGCACATGTTCTGGATTTGGGCTGTGGAGGTGGTTGGCTGACGGCCATTCTATCCAAACTGGAAGAAGTCAGCAAACTGCATGCTCTGGATTCTAGCTACTATTTCCTGCAAACCCTGCTGCCACAGGTGTTTGCACAAATGGAGGGTCATTTGAATAAGGTTGAGGTGGTCGAGGGCCTTTTTCAACCGTTGTTGTTTGATGATGCTACTTTTGATGCGGTGGTCGCTTCATCAGCGGTGCATCATGCTGATAATTTAGAAAGTCTGCTGAAAGAAATGCGTCGTGTGACAAAGCCCGGTGGCTATATGTTCATAGTAAATGAAACGCCGTGGTCTGGTTGGAGACATACCGTATCAGTCGCAGCATGTGCAGTACGAATATTGCGTGATCTTCTGTTGCAAAAATATTACGCAAAATCACCAGCGATTTCGGCTTCTGGCTATTTGTATGACCCTGTGCTGGGAGATCGTGACTACCCGATTTGGTACTGGGTCGAGTCCATCAAAGCTGCAGGTTTCGCAGTTGAAGAAATTATTGACAGCGAATTGCCAACTGTTGCAGATAGCAAAGGGCGCTCCTTGAAGCACTTTATCTGCCGCGCTGTTTAAATTTGTTCCGGGGGTATTATGAGGGGATGCTTTAGAAATGTTCGTCTTTGGCTGTATGGCAGGCGTTTGCGTAAGCGTTTTGTAAATAGTGTTATTCATCCCGGGGCAACGGCTGATCCGCAGTCTACCTTGGACAATCATTCGGTTCTGTTTCCGAAGGTACGCTTGATGCAAACGGATTTTGGTGCTTATAGCTATGCCCAAGAGAACACTGTTATTGTAAATGCTGAAATAGGCCCTTACTGTTCTATCGCGTCAAATGTTTCGATTGGTTTGATTAACCATCCAATACATATGATCAGCACCAATCCAGTATTTTATGATAATAGTCAGCTATTACCTAAATTTTTTGTTTCAGATATCAAATACCCCGTTGGAGCACCTCGCACAGTAATTGGGGCTGATGTTTGGATAGGTGACGGCGCAAAAATTATGAGCGGTGTCACTGTTGGGGTTGGGGCGATTATCGGGTCTGGTGCTATTGTCACCAAAGATGTGCCGCCATATGGAATTGTGGTTGGGGTCCCGGGTCAAGTAGTGCGTAGACGTTTTGATGATGCATTGTGTGTCAGGCTTGTCGCTTCGCGGTGGTGGGATGAAAGTGAAGTACGTTTGCAGCAACTCTCGCAGTATTTTTCAGAACCAGAAAAATTTCTGGAAACTCTGGGTGCATAATCAGAATGCTTTTTTCCAAGCTCTATAATTCTTATCACCGTGTTCGCAGTAAATATATGCGCACAGTTTTCAGGCTATGCCATGCGCCAACAATGCATACGTGCGGTTCTGGAGCGCATCTGTACAGTCCTTTCCGACTGGAGGGGGCTGAAAACATTTCATTGGGAAAGAACTGTGTCATACAAGCCAACAGTTGGTTGTATTGCCAACCTGAGGTGGAGGATGACGGTTGCCTGGAAATTGGTGAAGGCTGTGTGCTTGGGTACAACAACCACATAACAGCCGTGCGTAAGGTTGTATTTGAGGAATATGTCCTGACCGCAAACAATATTTTTGTTTCGGACAATCTGCATGCCTATGAGGATATCGAAACACCGATTTTACAACAGCCTATCAAGCTCAAAGCGCCAGTTGTTATTGGTCGTGGAAGTTGGCTTGGAGAAAATGTTTGTGTTATTGGTGCCAGCATAGGGAAAAATTGCGTTATTGGTGCAAATTCTGTGGTGACACAGGATATTCCAGATTATTCCATCGCTGTTGGTTCACCAGCCGTTGTCATAAAGCAATATGAGCACACTACTCGATCTTGGGTGCCATGCGCTCAAGAATAAAGACGAGATACATTATCGCATGAATTATAAATCTGATATCGATGGCTTGTGTGCCGTAGCTGTTATGTCGGCTGTTCTTTTGGGGCATTGGGTAAAACACAAGCGGGATAACAATGTTTCTGTTTCTATCGATATTCTGAAGAATGTTGCTTTTTGGGAAGCTGCAAGTGTGAAGGGCGTTGTTGCCCTTGGTCCATTACCGCTATGCGTCCGAACCTACCGAGAGCCTTTTGTATGCGTGATTTACAGGGAGGCATGACGTATGGTGAGTCGCGCTTGGATCAACAGAATTTTATGATCGATCAGCAGTTCAAAAATACGTTAACAAATCAGTATGCCACCTATTTATCAATTCTCGCTTCAGACAGTATTCATGCAGCTCCTTTGGTTGCAAAATTTATAGCAGATAAGGCTCTTAGTAGGCGTACGGTGAATTAAATGATTAGCCTTGAAAACAAACAAAATATCCTAATCACAGGGGGGGCTGGGTTTATCGGTTCGCGCCTGTCGTTGGCTTTGGTCGAGGCCGGTCATGCGGTGATTGTGCTGGACAATCTGTCGCCTCAAATTCATGGTGATGAGCCCGAGGCCTCACCGTTATATCATGCCATCCGGGACAAAGTGACCTTCGTACGTGGTGATGTGACCAAGGCGGAAGACTTGCACAAAGTATTACCCGGAACGGATACGGTTGTGCATCTGGCGGCAGAGACCGGCACTGGCCAATCCATGTATGCTATCGAGCATTATTCCCGTGTGAATGTGGGCGGCACATCATTGTTGCTCGACTTGATTGCCAACGCTCCTTATCCGGTGAAACGTCTGGTGGTTGCATCGTCCCGAGCTGTTTATGGGGAAGGAAAATATAGCAGTCCAGAGCTTGGAGCCGTTTATCCCGGTGCGCGTAAAGATGAGGATATGGCTCAAGGACAGTTTGAACATCTTTGCCCTGTAACAGGCAAAATCCTGACCCTGGAAGCTACGGATGAAGATTCGGCGCTGCATCCCTCTTCCGTATATGGTGTAACGAAGCTAACTCAGGAACAACTGATCATGTCTGTTGGTCAGGCGTTGGGTATTTCGGCTGTGGCGTTCCGTTATCAGAATGTCTATGGCCCGGGTCAATCCTTGTCCAATCCGTACACTGGCATTTTGTCGATTTTCTCAACTCGTATGCGCCAAGATGCCAGCATCAATATCTTTGAAGACGGTAAGGAAAGCCGCGATTTTGTCTATATTGATGATGTGGTCACTGCGACCAAGGCGGCCATTGAGCACCCGGATATGCAATTGCAGCAAGTCTTTAACGTGGGCTCTGGCGTTGGTACAGATGTTTTGACCATTGCCAATACACTGCGTCAGCACTTTGATGCTAAATCCGAGATTACGGTCTCTGGTCAATACCGTGTCGGTGATATCCGCCATAATGTGGCAGACCTGAGCAAGGCACAGGATGTACTGGGTTTCCAACCGACTGTGGATATCAACCAAGGTTTGCAGAAGTTTGTCGCGTGGGTGAAAGGCGAAGCTGTCGGCAAAGACCGTTACGAAGAAAGCTTGAACGAGATGAAGGCGAAGGGTCTGTTCAAATGAGCGAGGCCTCAATGGACAAAACAGATAAAATAATCGTGCCGGGCCGCGTTTCATTGGTGGTGGCCAGCTATAACCATGCGGGCTTTTTGAACCGTCGTATGGATAGTTTGATCGCGCAAACCTATGAAGATATTGAAATTGTTGTGATCGATGACTGCTCACCGGACAACAGCGTTGATATCCTGCGTGACTATGAAGACCATCCCAAGGTCAATCTGATTATCCGTAAAGAAAATGGTGGCTGGGTTACGGTCAGCAATCAGGGTATTGATGTTTCTACGGGCGAATATGTGCTGTTTGCCAACTGTGACGACAGCTGTGGTCCGACCATGGTGGAGCGCTTGGTTGCTGCCATGCAAAGCAGTGAAAAGACCGGGATTGCGTTTTGTCGCAGCTACATGGTGGATGAAAATGATGCGGTGTTGGGGGATGACTTTACCGTCCGTTCCGCCGATTTTCGCGCCTATTGTGCCGCAGATGTTGTGATTCCAAAAGATCAGGCCAACCGTTTTTTATTGCACTCTTGTGTGATCCCAAATCTCAGTGCTTGCCTGTTCCGTCGCCAGTGCTTTGAAGACCATGGCAACTTGTCCGCAGAATATCGGGTGTGTTGTGATTGGGATCTGTTTTTCCGTATTGCCCAAACCTATGACATTTCCTATGTCGCAACGGCGCTGAATAATTTCCGCCAACACCGAAAAACCATCCGTAGTGTTACCAAGGACAAAGTGGTTTATGAAGAGTATTTCCGTTTATTGCTGGGACAGGTTAATTCATTAAATCTGTCGGCTAGAGAACGCATGTCCGCGCGCACCCATGTGATGTATCTGTGGGCCGTGCATGTATTAGTTCCATCTCGCAACAGCTGGGTGAATATACCCTACCACTTGCGATGTGTCTTAATCTATGACCCAGCATCTATAGTTTTTCTTATACCTGGTTTTCTGAAACGGGTATTAGAAATCGGTTGTAAGGCAACGGGAAAAATGCTCAGAATTCTAAAACGCGAGGCAACACAACAATGAAAAAAATTCTCGTCACTGGAGGAGCAGGATTTCTTGGTTCTCACTTGTGTGAACGCTTATTGTCTGAGGGGCATGACGTTTTATGCGTTGACAATTACTTTACGGGAACGAAACAAAACATTTTGCACTTGATAAACCGGCCCATGTTTGAGGTGTTGCGTCATGATGTAACTTTTCCGTTATATGTTGAAGTTGACCAGATATATAATTTGGCTTGTCCTGCATCACCCATCCATTATCAATATGATCCTGTGCAAACTACTAAGACTAGTGTGCATGGGGCAATAAATATGCTGGGGCTAGCCAAACGGCTGAATGCACGAATTTTGCAAGCTTCAACCAGTGAAGTTTATGGTGATCCAGAAGTCCATCCTCAACCCGAAAAGTATTGGGGACGAGTTAACCCTGTTGGCGTTCGCAGTTGCTATGATGAAGGTAAACGTTGTGCTGAAACATTGTTCTTTGATTATTGGCGTCAACATCAACTTGAAATCAAAGTTGTTCGTATTTTCAATACCTTTGGTCCGCGCATGCATCCTAACGACGGCAGGGTGGTTAGCAATTTCATCGTACAGGCTTTGAAGGGAGATGATATTACCATTTATGGTGATGGTTTGCAGACACGTAGCTTTTGCTATGTAGATGATCTTATAAATGCAATGGTAGCCATGATGAATACGAGAAAGGATTTTACAGGTCCGGTCAATATCGGCAACCCAGGTGAATTTACGATGCTTGAATTGGCTGAAACTATTCTTAGTTTAACCGGATCAAAGAGCAAATTGATCTATAAAGATTTGCCTTCTGATGACCCCAAACAACGGCGTCCAGATATTTCGCTTGCGCAAAAAGAACTGGATTGGAAGCCACAAGTGTGTTTGGAAGACGGTTTGAAAGAAACTATAAATTATTTCTCCAGGATTGTGGGTGCATAGATGATGTCGGAAGCGGCAAAGCAACTTAACAGTTCGCCGACGGTGTCTGTTGTCATTCCCTGTTACAACCAGCCTAAAGACTTGCATCGATGTTTGGATAGTCTCGTGGATCAGAGCTACAAAAACTTTGAGGTTCTTGTTTGTGATGACGGCTCTGAGGAAGATATGGCTGCAGTCACAGATTGTTTTGCTGACCGTCTAGCTATTTATTTTCTAACTGATACCAACTTTGGAGGACCCGCACGTCCACGTAATCGTGGGATAGCAGCCTCAAGAGGGCAATATATTGCCTTTCTTGATGCTGATGATTGGTGGGCGGCAGATAAATTGAAGCAAAGCGTTGCTGCTTTGGAGAATGGTGCAGATATAGTATATCATGATCTATTTGTAGTCCGCAGTGCTGATCAGTGTAGTTTTAATGATAAGATATCTTCTACTCCAGTGCCTAACCCTGCATTTGAGTCATTGCTATGTTTAGGAGTTTCTATTCCCAATTCTAGTGCAGTTGTTCGTAAAGAAAGTTTGATCAAAATTGGATCAATAACTGAGGACCGTGATTTGGTTTCAGTAGAGGATTACGATACTTGGATACGGTTGTCCCGGGTCACAGAGCGCTTCACCCGGTTATCAGACTGCCTCGGATTTTATTGGGTAGGTGGCGGGAACATTTCTGCGCCATCCTCGAAGCAGATGGAACGTATAAAAAAACTCTATGCACAATACCTGGATGATCTGGAGCCAATATTGCAAGAGCGCGCATTAGGAATTTTATCCTACAGGATTGGCCGTATTGGCGTCTCGTGTGGCGAATTTAAGCAAGCTCGATCACAATTGGCCAAAGCGCTGATTTCCCCAATTCCATGGTCCTATCGCGCGAAAGCTATCATTTTTTTGTCTCTGAGCTTGATAAAGAGTATTCGTTTTTGATCAGTGTGTCTGTCATCATACCTTGCTATATGGATGCGGATACTCTTGCTGCCGCGTTAGATTCTGTGTTATTTCAATCTCGACCGGTGGATGAGATTATTGTGGTCAATGATTGTTCGCCACAAAGCCGCGAAATCGATGCAATCATGGCCCTCTATTCGTCGGTACGCTATATCACCAATTCCGAAAATGTGGGTCTGGCTGCTACGCGTAACATCGGTCTAAAGTCGGCAACGACAGATATAGTGTCATTTTTGGACGCGGATGATCAGCTCCACCCCCAGAAAATTGAGTTTCAACTATTAGCTTATGAACCGGGCGGAGCGGTGTCTTGTCAGGTTCAAAGGATGGTTGATAGTTGCGATCTGAGCGCTTTGCAAAGTTACGAAGCGGATTTTGAAACTGAGCGCTTTACCAGTAGCACATCCATGCAGTTTCGAAACCATTTGGTCGGTGCTTCAATGATGATTGGACGTCAAACGCTGCTGGATCATGGCGGTTATGATGACAGCTTGCGATCTTGCGAGGATTATGACCTCTGGCTGAGATTGATGTATTCCGGGATTCAACCCGTTGAAATCAAGCTGCCATTGTATCTCTATCGGATCAACCCACAGGGTCTGTCTCGTAATCGTGAAAAGATATCATACTGGGAGCTCAAAGCTGTAGAGGCGCATTTGCGCAGAAGCAGTTCACAATTTTTATCCAGCGTCCATGATGGTAAAATCTGGGCAGTTTGGCAGCTTCGTCATCTGTACCGCTATGAGTTGAAACCGGATCCAGAATACCGGCAGTTTATACGCAATAATATTGCTCGACTGGATAAACAACCTTTGCTGCGGTTGATCTTGACCATCATTGATCATGGTCGCTTGATGAAGGTAATAATCTGGTTTCTGCTATTGTTCGGGCGTGGAAAATATCTGGAGTAGGGATGAAAAAGCTATGTTTTGTTGCAACATCCCCTTTCGGGGTCAATCCTTTTCTTCTGGGGCATTTGGCAGTTCTGGCCGAGAACTATGAAGTGGCTTTATGTGTCAATCTTGATGTTTATCCGTTGTCAGAGAATATTGATCCTAGGGTCAAGGTCATTCATATACCCATTGCTCGTAAGGTTACACCATTTCAGGATCTGAACGTATTGTGGTGTTTGATAAAGATCTTTCATCGAGAGAAATTTGATTCTGTACATAGCCTGATGCCAAAGGCTGGCCTTCTCGGTATGATGGCAAGTATGATGTGCCGAGTGCCTCATCGTATCCATACCTTTACAGGTCAGGTTTGGGCGAGCAAAGTAGGTTGGATGCGATCTGTATTGAAATTGTTTGATTTGATGATCGTTGTATTTGCGACGCGCGTTTTCTCGGATAGTGCATCCCAAAGTGCCTTTTTGGAAAAAGAGCTGGGGTTGAGCCATCCGGTAGGAATTATGGGTAAAGGCTCCATTTCCGGCGTGGATATGGATCGTTTCAAGCCTGACCCACAGGGCCGATTGCGTAAACGCAAAGAATTAGGCGTAACAGGGTCACAATTCGTGTTTTTGTATGTTGGCCGGATCGCCAGAGACAAGGGTGTCTTTGATCTTATGGATGCCTTTGCGAAGGTTTATACCAAGCGCCAGGACGTGGTTTTATGGATGGTGGGGCCAGATGAAGAAGGCCTGTCTGACAGTCTCAAGCATGTAGCCTCAGAGGCAAACTGCGCAATAAGTTGGATTGGGCGCACATCTACACCAGAGCATTATATGGCAGCGGCGGATGTCTATGTTCTTCCCAGCTATCGTGAGGGTTTTGGCTTGGCCGTCATTGAGGCTGCTGCCTGTGAAACACCTGCTTTGGCCTATCGCATTGACGGTGTGATCGATTCTGTTGATGAAGGTAAAACAGGTCTTTTGGTGCCTTTGAAAGACATTGAAGCCTTGGCGCAAGGCATGAGCAATCTTGCGGCAAGCCCTGATCAGATTGAGGCAATGGGACAGGAAGCGCGGCAACGCGTGGAAAAAGACTTTACGGCGCAAGCAATTTCGGGGGCGTGGTTGGAGTATTATGATACCCATGTCAAGACATACTAGAACATCGGTTTATTGAGTGAGGGCAAAGATATGATACTGGTAACCGGTGGTGCTGGCTTTATTGGCAGCAATTTTGTTTTGGACTGGTTGAAAGCCAATGATGAGCCCGTGTTGAATCTGGACGCGCTGACCTACGCTGGCAATTTGCAAAATCTGGCTGCATTGCGGGATGATGCACGGCATATCTTTGTTCATGGAAATATAGCAGATAGCGTTCTGGTGACTCAGCTGTTGGCTGAGCACAAGCCACGCGCGGTGATTAATTTTGCAGCCGAGTCCCATGTCGATCGATCAATCAAAGGGCCAGAGGATTTTATTCAAACTAATATTGTTGGCTGTTTCCGTTTGCTGGAAGCGGTGAGAAACTATTGGCTTGAACAATCAGCAGATGAAAAGGCGACCTTTCGTTTTCTTCATGTCTCAACAGATGAAGTGTACGGCACATTGACGGCCGATGAACCTGCATTTGCTGAAGATCATCAATATGAGCCCAATAGCCCTTATTCAGCTAGCAAGGCGGCTAGTGATCATCTGGTGCGGGCTTATTTCCATACCTATGATCTGCCTACCTTGACCACTAATTGCTCCAACAATTATGGCCCGTATCACTTTCCGGAAAAGCTGATTCCGCTGGTTATTTGTAATGCTCTTGATGGTAAATCTTTGCCAATATATGGGGACGGTCAACAGGTGCGTGACTGGCTATATGTTTCTGATCACTGCAGTGCTATTCGGCAAGTTCTGGATATTGGGCGTCCTGGAGAAACCTATAATGTTGGCGGCAATAGCGAAAAGACCAATCTTGATGTGGTTCAGGCACTGTGTGCAATGCTTGATGAATTGCGGCCACAATCTGCTGGAACGCCATACGCTAATCAAATTACATATGTTAAGGATCGACCTGGCCATGATCGACGCTATGCAATAGACAGTTCTAAAATCCAGAAAGAATTAGACTGGGTTCCCAAAGAGAGTTTTGAAAGTGGCATTCGGAAAACTGTACAGTGGTATCTGAACAATCAAGATTGGGTCGAGGCAGTCACCAGAGGGACATATCGCAACTGGGTGGCCAAGCAATATGGAGGCACCCCTTGAGAATCCTGCTCATAGGGAAAAACGGTCAGGTTGGTTTTGAGCTTCAACGAGCTCTTGTACCTTTGGGGGATGTGACGGCTCTGGATCGTACTGGTTGCGATCTTCGTGATGCAAACAGTATGCGTATGGCGATCCAGGCGTATTGTCCTGATGTGATTGTCAACGCTGCCGCCTACACAGCGGTTGACATGGCAGAAAGTGAACCGGAATTGGCCCAAGCGATCAATGGGCATGCTCTTGGGGTTCTGGGAGCAGAAGCAGTTAAAATTGGTGCGGTCGTGGTGCATTATTCCACCGATTATGTTTTTGATGGTTCCAAAAAAACGCCCTATACCGAACAAGATGCTGAATATCCGATCAATATATACGGGCTTAGCAAGCTAGCCGGCGAACAGGCTTTGCAACACAGTGGTGCCGATTATCTGATTTTTAGAACCACATGGGTCTATGGTGCCTACGGCAACAATTTTGTCAAAACCATGCTGCATTTGGCCGCAGATCGGGAAATATTGAAGGTGGTGTCTGATCAAGTTGGTGCGCCAACTTCGGCAGCCTTGATTGCTGATGTGACAGCACAAATTTTGAGACAAATGCAGACACAGGGGCGGAACGGTTTTCCGTTTGGCCTGTATAATCTAACCGCTTCGGGTGCTGTTTCATGGTGTGACTATGCCCGCAAGGTGATTGCTGCTGGGCATGCGGCAGGTCTTGACCTAAGGGCAAATCTAGATGCAGTTACACCCATTGCTACCAGAGATTATCCGACACCGGCAGTCAGACCTCTGAATTCTCGGCTTGATACCCGAAACATACAGAACACATTCAATGTGAGTCTGTCTGATTGGCGTGATGGTCTTGCTCATGTTCTTAGGTACATATTGTAAAGGAATACAAGACATGCGCAAAGGAATAATCTTGGCCGGTGGTTCGGGAACTCGTTTGTATCCGGTAACACAGACGGTATCGAAGCAATTGATGCCAGTGTATGATAAGCCGATGGTTTTTTATCCTTTGACCACGCTAATGTTGGCTGGCATTCGCGATATTTTGCTTATATCCACACCGCATGATACACCACGCTTTGAAGAATTGTTAGGGGATGGTGCCCGCTGGGGTATTAATATTTCCTACGCAGTTCAGTCGTCACCCGACGGCCTTGCTCAAGCTTTTATTATTGGTAAGGATTACGTGAGCGGCAAGCCTAGCGCCCTAATTCTAGGGGACAACATTTTTTATGGCCACGATCTTGTCAAGAAGTTGCAAAGTGCGAATGCACAAGATCGTGGCGCCAGTGTGTTTGCCTACCATGTCCATGATCCCGAACGCTATGGCGTCGTTGAGTTTGACAAGAAGCAATGTGCTATCAGCATTGAAGAAAAACCAGCACAGCCGAAAAGCAATTTTGCGGTGACGGGCTTGTATTTTTACGACGAACAGGTCTGTGATATTGCAGCCGATATCAAGCCGTCGGCGCGCGGCGAATTGGAAATTACCGATGTTAACCGCCGCTACTTGCAGCAATCTGAGTTGAAGGTGGAAATCATGGGACGTGGTTATGCATGGCTTGATACAGGCACTCATGACAGTTTGCTGGAAGCGAGCAGCTTCATTTCAACGCTCCAAAAACGCCAAGGACTGATGGTCGCATGTCCCGAAGAAATTGCGTTTGATCAGGGTTGGATTACCGCAGAGGATGTACAAAAATTGGCGCATCCTTTGGCCAAGAATAGCTATGGTAAATATCTGTTGAATTTGATCAAGTGAGTGCAAAATGCCTTATACCGTGTTGCCCACAGCATTGCCTGAAGTTCTTATTTTGGAACCAAAGATCTTTGGTGATGATCGTGGTTTTTTCTTTGAGAGCTTCAATCAGAGGGAATTTTCCAAGGCGACCGGATCGGATTGCATTTTTGTTCAAGACAATCATAGTGCATCCACTCGGGACGTTTTGCGCGGCATGCATTATCAGATCCAAAACCCACAAGGGAAATTGGTACGTGTAACAAAAGGTGCGGTCTTTGATGTTGCTGTCGATATGCGTAAAAACTCACAAAATTTTGGCAAATGGGCTGGCGTAACCTTATCATGTGAGAATAAGCGGCAGCTTTGGGTGCCACCAGGGTTTGCACACGGCTTTTGTGTCACCAGTGATGAGGCAGAGTTTCTATATAAAACCACGGACTATTGGTATCCCGAGCATGAGCGCAGTCTGTTGTGGAATGATGCGGATGTAGGCATTGAATGGCCCTTGAGAGACGCACCGAAATTGGCGTTGAAGGATGCAGAAGGAACCCCTTTTTCTGCTTGTGAAAGCTACGATATTGTTTAGAGATCTTCTGGATCGTATGATGCAAAAACCTGCCATCTCCATTGATAAAAATGGAGAAATTCTGGGTTATTTCCAATTTTGGATTCTTGCCTTCCTATATGCCTGCTGCATGGCAATTGTGCTGCAAAAGCTTGTTTTGCCTTTGCTGCCGGATTTGCATGCTGGCCATGGCCTCATGAAAAATGATGCCATCACATTTCATAAAGCTGCGATTGTTAAATCTGTGCAAATTCTTGAATATGGTTGGTCACGCTGGGAATTGTTCCCGCAAGGTTTTCCTGCGAATGTTGGCTTGCTATCTATTCTGTATACATTCTTTGGCCCCGATCCTGTTTTGTTTGTTCCCATTAATGCAGGTGCCCATGCTTTGGGCGCCACAGTGATTTATCGGCTAGGTAACGTTATACTGCCCGGTCGACGCGGGCAGTTGGGCGGTTTGATCGCTGGAATTTTGTATCTGGTTTTTCCTACCGCGCTACATTGGTATGGGCAAAATCATAAAGATGCTTTTGCTTGTGCGGGGTTGCTTCTACTTTTACTGTCCTGGTTGGAGTTGTCTGTCCGTGAAACAATTTCCAAACGAGAAGTATTCTCGTCATTGATCTGCGCATTTGCCGGTACTTTATTGCTTGGATTGGTGCGTCCTCATTATCCCTATATTCTTATTCTGGCGCTGGTTATGGCCACGGCCGCGTCAGCGATATTATTCTGGGGACGTGATCGTAGATTGCCCTCCCTTGCAACAATGAAAGGATATGCTGGAGTTTTAATGGTGCTTTTGGCCGTTGGCCTGTTTGTGTCGCAGTTTAATACCAGAACCAATGTGATGAGCATGGATTTGACAGCGAGGCTTAATTTTCATGAATCAACGAAAAATTGGGAGTGGCAATCAACCAATGGGGTTCCTTCTGTTGTTGATGAGGCTTTCATGCGAATATCAGCGCTCCGCTCCTATTTCGTGGGTTTTGGGCGAAAGGCCGGTGCACAATCCGAAATAGATGGTGACCGTCAACCAGAAAATATTTTTCAGGCTATTGCTTATGGTCCAAGGGCCGTTTTAGTGGGGTTGTTAGCACCATTTCCATCGTTCTGGGCGGAGAAAACGACGTTGCCGCGTTTGATGGCTGCGATGGAAACAGCCCTCTGGTATTTGATAGCGGCGGGGGTTCTGCCTTTATTATTGCGCAGATCGACCCCCCACCTCATGACGGGTATTGTTTTCTGCCTCATTTTGATCGGGCTGTTAGCCTATATTAATCCTAACATCGGTACGATATACCGCCAGCGCTACGCTTTCTGGATGTTCATTTTGATGTGTGGAGCCGTGGGATGGACTGATGTGTTGTCCAGCACTGTCCTGAGATTTTCTAAGCTTCGAAGAGTGCCCTCTCAGTTGGATAGTGTGGTTGGTGAGCCGATCATCAGGGAGCAAAAGCTAGAAGAAAATCTACAAAAAACTAATAAGGTTGCAGCATCTGGTGCCATAGCTGTTGTGTTGACATTTGTTTGTTTCCTCGGTTTTTTCGTACGCGATCTGATTTTGATAAATCGGCTTGGTATCTCAATACAGCTTGATGCCTTTTTCACAGGAACAATGGTTCCCATGTTTATCGTTACCTTTATAGCGATGCCGATGGCTGATAGCTTGATGCGGCCGTTTGTTGGCTTTACTTACGAGCAATCAGAACAACGTAGCGCATTCATTCAGCATTTACTGGTTCTCGCCGTGGGCGTTCTGGGTGTGATTGCAATTTTGTCTGTTTTGCTGGCACCCTGGTTCGCACAGATCGTTCTAGGGGCGGGGAAGCAAACTGATCGTGTTGCTGAAACAGTTGTGATGTTACGTTGGTACGCGCCGATAATTGTCCTCTCCGCATGGACCGTGATTGGTAACGCGGTTCTGAATGCGTTTCATAAATCAAAATATGTTGCAAGTGCACAACTGATCGTTCCGATCCTAACAATTGTCGTCATTATCAGTGTTCCCGTACAATATGTGACGAAAGCTGCTGTGTTTGGCATGTTGACGGGGACATTCTGTAATGGACTAATTGTGTGTTATTTTGCATGGCGCGAAGGCGTGCTTGTTGTGCCCAGATGGTCAAGCCTATGGCAGAATGACCTCAAACAAGTCTTCAAACACTACGCAAGATTGGTGTTAGCAGCTTTGTTGACTGCAGCATTGATTCCGTTGAATTATACCTTTGCAGGCATGCAAGGCGAAGGTGCGGTATCCACGTGGGCATTTGCCAGCAAAATAGTTGTGTTCTTTACAGGGCTGGCAACATTTGGCGTTTCAGCCGTCGTCTTGCCACACTTTGCGCGATTGGTGAATCAGGGTTGGCATGTGCAGTTCCGGAATCAAATTTTCTTTATGTTGTTGTTGGGCGGCTGGATGGGTGCTGCCTTGGCTTTAGTTATTTTCCTCTTTGCGGAGCCGATGGTTGGTGCTGTATTGTCAAACAAACAATTTGCTACCAATGAGATTGAGCATTTAGCAACTTTGGTTCGTATTGGTGCTCTGCAACTGCCTTTTGTTATTCCCGGGGTTTTGTTGGTTAAAGCAGCAGCTGTTACCGGTGGTTCATTGCGGATGATGATTGCTGCCGGATTAGGTTTCTTTAGCAATTTGGTCGCGAACTATTTATTGGTACCCTATTTGGGTATGATTGGGGTTGCTGTTGGCGCACTGTCTGCCGCTTCTCTTTCTGCATTCTGTTTGCTTTTGCTGACGCACCGCCGTGCCAATCTGAATATGCTTGAGATGCTGACAATTGTGGTTAGCTGGGTGGTTTGGTGCGTTGTGTGCGTTGCCATTGGCTCAGGCGCGTTCACCATCATTCTATTTGGTGGCGCAGGGATTGCTTTATTGTTGTGGATTCAATTGCAAACTTGGCGAGTTGTTGGCTAAATGACTGCTTTGTTTCAATGGTCAATGCTTCAACAATTGTGTATCGCATTCAGATTGCAAGCTATTGGAATAGCGATGCTTTTATCGATCATTCCGAGACCTGGGTTAGCCAAATACAGTTTTGAGAGCAATTTTCAGATCCAAGAATAATGAGCGGCGGTTGATATAATCATTATCTGCTCTTGCCAGCAATTTCGGATTGCTCATGTCGATCTTGTTGGCTTGGGCATAGCCGGTGAGACCTGGCAGAACATCAAGCACTCCAAGTGCTTTGCGGCACGATAGCAGTTCTTCCTGCGTCGGCAGGCAGGGGCGTGGACCAATTAGCGTCATTTCACCGCGCAGAATGTTCCAGATTTGGGGCAACTCGTCCAGTTTGGTTTTTCTGAAAAAATTTCCCATTTTTGTTACTGTAAGTGGCGGTAATTCATGGGTAGGTACGTCTTGGGTTCCTACTTGCATGGACCGGAATTTATGGCACATGAAAAGTTTGCCGTCTTTCCCGACTCTCTGTTGAGAGAAAATGACAGGACCGGGACTATCCAGTTTGACCAGAATATACAAAATGGGGAACAGCCAGCCAAGGCATAGAATGCTAAGCACAAAAGCATGATCGACCAACCATCGGGTCAGAATATAGAAATGGTTATCAATTTGCCGATCGGTTAATGTGATGAAGGTCTCATTTTCTGAAACCGGGGTGACCAATACCTGATCGATGGTCTCCATAACAAGCTCACGAGAGACAGCAGGCTTGAATGCCGCCTGCATCATGGCTGGCAACGAGTATTTCCCGCCATTACCTGTTGTTCGGGTCTGCCCAATGTGAAGGAAAGTCAAGTGCCAGTCGGGAAGCTTTTGATCAAATGTCTGCAAGATCGATTCGAGTCGATGTTCGCTCTCAATGCCGTCGGACAATGCAGTCGCCGTGGTGGAAACCGAAGATATACAAATCTGCCTATTGATACCTGCTTGGTAAAGCTGACTGTAAAAATCAGACAATAATGCGTGTTTATGATCGTTGAAAGTGGATTGCTGGCCATTCGGTTTATGCGTTGCCAAATGGATACAGGCATCAAAGCTTTGCAAATTTTGCGCAGAAATCGAACAAAAATCAGCAATTGGCTGAGTAGGAAACAAGGCTTTAAGCTGTGCAGGATTTGTACCCACAAGCAGAAGCTGATGCCCTCGCAGTACAAGATGCTGAACCAAATAAGAGCCTACTGGTTCGGTAGCTTCTGTTACAATAATTCTCATTGCAGTCTTACCTAGTATTCTTGCGCAGTGTCCAACGCTTCGTGTTCTTGATTATTCAGGCAATCAACGATGTCGGATTTGCGCGTATAGCCGATCATTGGGTCAGACAGTAACTCTATGGCCTTTTTTATATCAAACGAAGTTATTGCCTGATCAAGTGCTGCAAGTTGAGACTGTAGTTTTTTACTTGATGGTACGTGTTCACGGGCGGTTAGAATATGGGGGTGCACTGTATCTGAAATGTTGTCCCCTATCACCAATTCTTCCGTCATCTTCTCACCGGGCCGTAATCCTGTGAAAGCAATTTCAATTTCCCCATGAGGATTTTCCGTGTTTTTGACAGTCCTGCCTGATAATTCGATCATTCTGTGAGCAAGATCCGAGATCTTTACCTTATCGCCCATTTCCAAAACAAAAACGTCGCCGCCTGTAGCAAGACTGCCAGCTTGAATGACCAACAAGGCTGCTTCTGGAATGGTCATAAAATAGCGAGTGACATCCGGATGGGTGATGGTTACAGGGCCACCATTGTTGATCTGTTCCAAGAATAAAGGCACAACGGAGCCTGAAGATCCCAAAACATTCCCAAAACGCACCATGGTTAAGATGGTATTGTCTGATCGTTTGGCAATATCTTGAACGATCAATTCTGCAAAACGCTTGGTAGCCCCCATGATGTTTGTGGTGCGCACAGCTTTGTCCGTCGAGATCAGAATGAAACGCTCAACACCCAGTTTGATTGCGCATTCACAAACAGTTTTGGTACCAAAAACATTATTCCGGATACCGATCAGAATATTCTGCTCAACCAAAGGCACATGTTTGTAAGCGGCAGCATGGTAGATGGTTTGGATATTGAAAGTCGAAATGATTTTCTGAACGTGTGCCTGATCACAGACATTGCCCAAAATGGGTATGATTTCACATTCCAGATTCTTATTTCTCAAGTGATCATTAAGTTCACGTTCGATGCTATAGAGATTGAATTCGCTGGCCTCGAAGAGAACAAGCTTTCGGGGATTGTTATGAATGATCTGCCGACAAATCTCAGACCCGATGGAGCCACCAGCTCCGGTCACCATGACGGATTTGTTCAATAGGCTCGCAGTTATAAGTGTTTGGTCGGGCACAACTGCTTTGCGCCCCAACAAGTCCTTTATTTCCACTTTGCGCAAAGAGTCAATCCGGGCGCGGCCGGTAACAATTTCCGACATAGCCGGAACGGTTAATGCCTCGATATTGGCGTCAGCAAGCTTCTCGACAATGCGGTTTCTATCTTCAGGAGAAGCAGAGGGAAGCGCCAACAAAACATGTTTGATATCGAGGCTTTCAACGAGCCCTGTCAGGTCATCACTACTGAAAACCCGCAGTCCGTGGACAATGGAACCTTGCAGATTTTCGCTATCATCAATGTAAGCTACAGCCTTGTATTCTTCGCTGTCAGCCAGTGCAATTGCGAGCTGAACACCTGCTCCACCCGCTCCATAGATTGCGACACTTTGTTTGTTGAGCAAGTGTGTCAAAACCCAGCGATAATAATATCGGTAAAAATAGCGAGTGCTGGCGACAAAAGCCGTGCAAACAAAAGCGAACAGGATGGGCACGGAGCGGGGCATGATTGGGTCCACAACAAAGAAGCCGAGAACCATAATGCACAAGCTCAAAAGCGCGATGGACTTGAGAATGAGAACCAGCGTATGCGACCCGATATAGCGCAGCACAGAGCGGTAAATATGAAAATGGGTGAATATTGCAACACCGGCAAGAGACGCAAAGGGAAACACCCACCAATGTGTAACCATACGTTCCCAAGGCCACCATTCCGCCAGACGTAGAACATAGGCACACCATAAACACACTGGAATAAAAATAGCATCAATCACCATCATGATGACGCGTTTCCATGTCCTTGGAATGCCAGTCAGAATGGCATGTAATTCTCGATGTTTGATAGACATTGATCCTTTAGAACACCATACCTTCGCCATTGTAGGCTTACGCCAATTGGTTCTATATCCTGCTTGTAATTTATCAAAATGGGGGCCGAATTCATTTCTCTTAATACAATATGATTTTGAAATATACTCTTTAAATGGACGCTTTGTATCTGGCAGTGATTTTTACAAGCTTGCAGAGCATCAAGGTTCCATTTTTGAGACCTGCTGTAGAGTTAATTGAGTTTATAGGCTTTCGAGATTTAGAGGATGAAGTTCTGCTTGCTTTCGATAAATCACTTCCGGTTGGTGAATTATGACTGCATGCTAACAAGGATCTCGAAAAATGATTTCGATTTTGGTCAAAATGATCGAATGGTGAATCCAAAACTAGATTTGACACTAGCTCCTCTTGTTGTGTAGGTACATTCAATGAATAATCATAAACTGATCGTCGTCTCGAATTTGGCTTCTATCAGTCTACTATCTCAGAAAATATTATTAAGATGACCTTGTCTGCTAGTAAGCCTATATACATAAAATATTTTATATATATGTGGATTTTTTCGGTTAGTGTCTTTACGTTGCTGGGTAATGCTGCTTCTGACATTTGGCTTAGCATGACTATCGTTATTTTTTTGCTTTATTGTTATGTAGAAAAAGAATGGTTTTGGCTTAGAAAAACTTGGTTTCAAGTTTCTTTTGTTTTTTGGATATGGTTGATTGTTACATCTCTTATATCTCAGTGGCCAGGAAGTTCTCTAGAAGATTCCGCAGCATGGATCCGTTTTCCACTTTTTGCTATTGCACTTCCTATTTTATTATCGCGGCACCCCAAAGCTCGAAACTTTTTTTTAGCAGGATTGATCGTCAGTCTTGCTGTTCTTTTGATTGTTTTGGTTCAGGAAAGGATAAATAACCCTGATGCGGAAAGACTCTATGGAACTTGGGGGCAAAGCACGAAATCAGGTTGGCTAGTGTTGGGGTTTGGTTTGCCAGTTTCGATCTGGGCTTTGAGTGAGGTGCGTAAAAAACCACGTACCGTGCTGTGGGCAGTTCCCATGGTCGCCTTAATTTATGCAACTGCTATCCTGACTGGTGAGATTTACATTACGTTGGCGCTCACACTTGGTGTGTCGCTCTTTCTAATTTTCAGTCAATCTAGTTTTAAGCTACTTCTTTCTGTTGGCACTTTGGGGATTGTGGGTATATTCACTATCTTTCAATTGGTTCCCCAAGTTGCTCAGCGTTTTCAATATTCTCTTACCCATCGTTTGCCATGGTTAGAAGGTAGTGACTATTATGTTCCTTGGTCTCGTGGTTTGGAGATATTTCAGCGTAATCCTATTATAGGAATAGGCCCAAAAAACCACGAAAGTTACTGTAACTTCATATCCGAAATTGCTAGCATGAGTACAACGGCATGCTATCCTCATCCTCATCAACTGTATATCCAAACAGCGTCTGAAACAGGGCTTATTGGCCTGACTATATTTCTTTTGATGATTTTTGCTCTTTTCTCGGAGCTTTTGAGGGGAAAAAATTGGCGCGCTCTTTCACTATCCACCACGAGTGCCCTTTGCCTTCTAATAACAGTTTTGTGGCCAATCTCTACCTATTCTCATGCATTTGGGCAGCATAAGAACTTTTTCACTTGGCTCGCGATTGCTTGGGCATTGTCGCTTGTCGCATCTGACTCTAATAGAGTTAATGTTGGAAAGTCGTGATTGATGCATACATTTTGAGCAATCAATACCGCGTCGTCATGCGATAGCCGCGACCGTAAGACATTTGGGCGAAGGTGATTGGCATACCCTTCAGCCAGGTTACGCGTTCGGAGAGGAAGTGCGGCTCGCCTTTATACATCGAGAGAAACCTTGCAAGGCGCTCGTCAACGGCGCTGGCAGAAAAGCTGATCTCTGCGTCTGAGAATGGAAGTTCTGAGACAAGCCACTCATTGGGGCTGATGGTCGAGAAATCAACGTCCAGAATTTGTGGGGCGGCGGCCACATTGATCCAGCGGTCTTCGAACTGGAAGGGGGCATTGTTGGCGTAATGCATGCATTCGATATGCAGCACCTTGTCCTCATCACCCAATCCAATCTGTGCGCGGAGCCAGTCAGGAGCAACCTCGACAGATCGGCTGATGAAAGCATAGCGATAGGTTGCGCCAAGCGCCTCGATTTCGGAACGAACCAGTGGGATTTCAAACTTTGCATGACGAACTGGAGCGATATTGACCCGTGTTCCAGCCTTGCGTTTGCGATCAATGATGCCTTCTTCGGCCAGCTCGCGCATGGCGCGGTTGACCGTGGCGCGGGCACAGCCAAACTCTTCGGCCAGCTCAATCTCACCAGGCATCAGGGAGCCTGGTGCCCAGATCCGGTTATGAATCCTGTTGAGGATTTCGTTCTTCACATCGCGGTAGCTGATTTTCTCGCCTGACAGCATGGGTCCTCAAATTTTGTTGCATCCTTGAGGATTGACCTCTGATGGTGCTGTTCGTTTGCTCCATTATATGGTTTCTTTGCGCCAATTGAACAGACATATTCCTGATTAAGTTGAGATCATCATCCCATGGACTGCATCCGGCCAGAACAATTCACAACCACGCCTTGGAAGAATGGTGGCGGAATTACCCATGAAATCGCCAAATATGAGTTGGATGGAGCCATGCTGTGGCGGCTCAGTCTTGCCGAGGTTACTCGCTCTGGGCCTTTCTCCATTTTTCCCGGTCTGGATCGCGTACTCTATAGTGTTGGGGATACGGGAATGAAGCTTTATTTTCAGGAAGGTAGCCCGAGAGAACCATTGATAACCGGCAGGCTTTATCCCACCTGTTTTGCAGGGGATGTAGTCATTGATGGGCAAATGGAGAAGGGTGCGAAGCTGGTTGAGAATTTCAATCTGATCTATGATCGCGCGAGACTTTGCATCAAAGCAAGCGGATCGAAAGAGGGATCAGATTGGTTTTCCATGCTTGCAGATGTGCCAGAGGAAGCAGTTATTCGGACAGGTCAACCGGTCAGACATATTCTTTATTGTCTGAAGGGCTCCATTGGCCCGCTTGCTGCGCGAGAGGTAGGGCTCTTCACTCATCTGGCTAAAACTCCCGAGATCAGCCAAGGCGCAGAAGCCATACTCCTGCGCCTTGAAGTGACTGGATCTTAAGCCAACAGATCTGTTACGGCTTTGCGATAGTTGCTCATGATTGCTTCGCGAGCAATATGCTGGCCGCATCTGACCATATGGCGACCGGCGGACCAGACGTCCCTGATTACATTGTCACCTGCAGCAAAAGTCAGACCATCAAGCAATTGATCAGGGGTGAGGGCGCAGAGAGCCATATCCTGACTATCAATGGCGACCAGATCAGCAAGCATTCCAACGTCAATGATGCCTGCTTTGCGACCCAGAGCTTGTGCACCGCCAATGGCGGCTTTTCTATAGAGGTCTTCGCCAACTGAACCTTCACCATCAATCAGAACATTGCGCGAGAAATCCCGCAGGCGCTGGGAATATTCCAGCGTGCGCAATTCTTCGGTCAAAGAGATGCGGACGTTGGAATCTGATCCGACACCAAAGGCGCCTTTTTCTAGCCAATAAAGCGGTCCGTTGAAAGGACCATCGCCCAGATTGGCTTCCGTGATTGGGCAAAGGCCTGCCACAGCACCGGAGCGGGCAAGGTCAATGGTTTCCTGATCTGTCATATGAGTGGCATGGATCAAGCACCAGCGTTCATCAACGTCAATATTGGCAAGGAGCCATTCAATCGGGCGGTGACCAAGCCAAGCCTTCACATCTTCCACTTCCTTTGGTTGTTCAGAAATATGGATGTGGACCGGTCCGCTTGCATGATTTGCCAGCACTTGTCTCAAATCTTCCGGGCAGGAGGCACGCAGGCTATGGGGGGCTATGCCGATGCGGGCATCCTGATCCAGCGATGCGAGGCCAGCTTTTGCTTCCTCGACCAGACGTATGAAGCGCTCCACATCATTGCCAAAGCGCATTTGTCCACCGGCAAGATCCTGCTTTCCTGCGCCACCATAGCTATAGAGCACTGGTAGATGAGTGAGGCCAATGCCGCTTTGCTCGGCTGCGGCCATAACGCTCAAAGACATCTGTGCCAGATTGTCGTAAGGGCTGCCGTCTGGTTGGTGGTGGACATAATGGAATTCGCCGACGCTGGCATAACCAGCTTCAAGCATTTCCATATAGACAAGGGATGCGATTGCTTCCACATGGTCGGGCGATAGCTTGCCCAAAAAGCGATACATCAGCTGTCGCCAGGTCCAAAAAGAGTCGCGTCCCTTGGCGGCATGTTCCGTCATACCTGCCATGGCGCGCTGAAAGGCATGACTGTGCAGGTTGGCGAGCGATGGCAGCAAAATATCGACCGAGCTATCCCCAGCTACTTTTGGGCTATTTGGCGTGATGGACGTGATTGATCCATCAGTCAGTTCAAGCCTTACATTCTGCGCCCAGCCACTTGCCAGATAAGCCTGATTGGCGAAAATTGCCACCATTGCCGAAATCCTTTTGTCTAGACATAGATAATATATGTCGCAATTTTGTATAGACATGAAAATTATATTATCATACAACTGAAGTACAAGAGCAAAAGCGGTGAAAAATCGTATCTGTTAAGTTTAATAGGAAATGTGAGGCTTATGGGAGAGACAGCACGCATTTTGCGCAATGGGGCGATAGCTACCATGCAGCAGGGCGAAGATGCCTACGGTCTGATTGACAAGGGCGCTTTGGTGATTGAAGGCAATAGGATTGCCTGGGTAGGGGCAGAAGCTGATTTGCCGGATGTGTATGCAGATCTTTATGCCGAGGATCTGCAAGGCCGCTTGGTCACACCTGCATTGATCGATTGCCATACTCACATTGTGCATGGTGGGGATCGTGCGCGCGAGTTCGAAATGCGCCTGAATGGTGCAAGCTATGAAGAGATTGCCAGAGCAGGTGGTGGCATTATTTCCACTGTGAGGGCAACGCGAGAGGCAAGCGAAGAGCAGTTGCTAGCCGATGCTCTGCCCCGCGTTGATACCCTGATTGGTGAAGGTGTCACTCTGCTGGAGATCAAATCCGGTTATGGGCTGGATATGGAAACCGAGCTGCGTATGTTGCGTGTTGCTCGCCGGATAGCTGATGAACGTCCTGTCGAAGTCCGGACCTCATTCCTTGGCGCTCATGCCGTTCCTGCAGAATATAAAGATCGAGCTGACGCCTATATAGATAAGGTCTGCATCCCCGCTCTGCGTCAGGCGCATGCTGAGGGGCTGGTTGATGCGGTAGATGGCTTTTGTGAGGGCATTGCTTTTGATGTTGCGCAGATGGAGCGGGTCTTTATCGAGGCCAAGTCTTTAGGTCTTCCCGTCAAACTCCATGCCGAGCAATTGTCCAATCTCGGTGGCACAAAATTGGCTGCTGACTATGGTGCTCTCTCCTCTGATCATATCGAATATCTCGATGAAGATGGTGTAAAAGCCATGGCCGGTGCCGGTGCCGTCGCTGTGTTGTTGCCTGGCGCTTTCTATTGCCTGCGCGAGACACAGGTTCCGCCGATTGCGCTATTGCGCGAGCATGAAGTTCCGATGGCGCTGGCAACGGATATCAATCCTGGTTCCTCTCCGATCAACAGCCTGCTTCTGACCATGAATATGGGCTGCACGCTCTTTCGTATGACGCCAGAAGAAGCTTTGGCTGGCACCAGCCGCAATGCGGCCAAGGCATTGGGGCTGAATGATCGTGGTATCTTGAGCGCAGATATGCGGGCGGATCTCGCTATCTGGGATGTGAAACACCCTGCCGAGCTTTCCTATCGCATTGGTTTCAATCCGCTACATAGCCGTATCTTTGGAGGGCGCTCATGAGCCAGTCTAACTCTCCTTTTGCCAAAAGCCTTGAGCTCACGCCCGGCGCAGTAACGCTGGAGCAATTGGCCGATATCTATTGGTCTGAATGCTCTGTCACGTTGTCACGTGATTGTAAGCCTGCAGTTGAGCGTGCGGCTGGCAAGCTCCATGATGCGGCGATGGGTAATGATGCTGTCTATGGCGTCAATACTGGCTTTGGCAAACTGGCCAGCCTGAAAATTCCACCAGAAGACACTGCCACTTTGCAGCGTAATCTGATTATTTCTCATTGTTGCGGTGTTGGTGAGCCGATCAGCCGCCGTATGGCGCGACTTGTGATGGTGCTAAAGCTTCTATCCCTGGGGCGTGGAGCTTCCGGTGTGCGATGGGAGTTGATTGAACAGATCGAAGCCATGCTGGCCAAGGGCGTGACACCGGTGATCCCGTCGCAAGGCTCTGTTGGCGCGTCCGGCGATTTGGCGCCGTTGGCTCATATGACGGCGACTGTCATTGGAGAAGGGCAGGCCGAGATCGGTGGCGAAGTGCTCTCGAGCCGTGATGCGCTGGCCAAAGCTGGATTGGAACCTATCGCTCTTGGCCCCAAGGAAGGTCTGGCTTTCATCAATGGCACGCAATTCTCGACTGCCTTTGCGCTGGCTGGTCTGTTCAAGGCTTGGCGGTCCGCCAGCGCAGCTCTTGTGACATCGGCCCTTTCGACCGACGCCATCATGGGCTCAACCGCGCCCTTGCAGCCCGAAATTCACTCGCTTCGTGGCCACAAGGGGCAGATTGAAGCCGCCAATGTGATGCGTGAGATCTTGGCTGGATCTGATATTCGCGAAAGTCATCGTGAAGGTGATACGCGCGTGCAGGATCCCTACTGTATCCGCTGTCAGCCTCAAGTAACCGGTGCTGCGATGGATGTGCTTCGCCAGGCAGCTGCTACGTTGGAGATTGAGGCCAATGCCGCGACAGACAATCCTCTGGTATTGACCGAGGCTGATCGCATTGTTTCTGGTGGCAATTTCCATGCAGAGCCGGTTGGCTTTGCTGCTGACATGATTGCGTTGGCGGTTTCTGAAATCGGTGCCATTGCCCAGCGGCGGATTGCACTGATGGTGGATCCGGCTTTGTCTTTCGATCTTCCACCTTTCTTGACGCCAAAACCGGGGTTGAATTCAGGTTATATGATTGCCGAAGTCACAACGGCCGCCTTGATGAGTGAGAACAAGCATCTTGCCAATCCATGTGTGACCGATAGCACCCCAACCAGTGCCAATCAGGAAGATCATGTTTCCATGGCTGCCCATGGAGCCTTCCGTCTAGGCAAGATGGTGGACAATCTCAATCACATTCTGGGTGTTGAGCTGCTTTGTTCTGCGCAAGGCGTTGAATTCCGGGCTCCTTTGGCAACCAGTCCTGCCCTTAAAAAGGTGATTGCGCATCTGCGTCTCTCAGTGCCGAGTTTGGAAGATGATCGCTATCTGGCACCTGAGTTGGAGGTTGCGGCCAGACTGATTGCCAACGACGCAGTTTCCGGTTCTAGCGAAATTCAAATGCCAATTCTGTAGGGATGACAGACATGACAGTCTTTGATGTGATTGAAGGGCATAGCCCCATCATCCTTGGCCAGCCTCATGGTGGCACGTATGTGCCAGATGACTTGCTTGCCCGCATGAATGATGTCGGCAATGTATTGGAAGATACGGATTGGCATATCACTAAGCTTTATGACGGCTTGCTGGATGGCACAACGGTCGTGAAATCCAACATCCACCGCTATGTGATTGATTGCAATCGTGATCCGGCAGGTGTTTCGCTCTATCCGGGTCAAAATACGACCACTCTGTGTCCGACTACCAGTTTTGATGGTGTTAATATCTGGCTTGATGGTCAGGCGCCAAGTGAAGATGAAATATTGGAGCGTCGCGCTCTGTATCATGTGCCTTATCATAAGGCGCTTGAGGAGCAGATCAGCCGCGTCAAAGCCAAACATGGCTATGCCATACTCTATGATTGCCATTCTATTCGTTCAAATATTCCATTTCTGTTTGAAGGCGAGTTACCGATCTTTTCCATTGGCACAAATCTGGGTGCAACTTGTGATGCGCGGATTGAGGCCATCGTCAAGAAAGTCTGCTTCTCTGATGACGCTAAAGCCAGCGGTTTTGACGCTGTGCTGAATGGTCGCTTCAAAGGGGGATGGACGACACGTCACTATGGCCAGCCCGATCAAGGTGTTCACGCCATTCAGATGGAGCTGGCACAGCGCGCTTACATGCTGGAACAGGCCCCATGGTCGTACCTGCCGGATGTTGCCAACAAGGTTCGGCAACCGCTTTCTCAAATTCTCAACCAGATCAATGATCTCGCTCGCTCGGACGCATTGCAGCCAGACGCTTGACGGCGCAAGGAGTTTTAAAAATGTCTGATAATCTCGATCGTAAAAACAGCCGTGATATTTATCCGCCGACCGGCACAGAGCTAAATGCCAAAAGTTGGCTCACCGAAGCGCCTCTGCGCATGTTGATGAACAATCTGCATCCTGATGTGGCTGAAAATCCCCATGAATTGGTGGTTTATGGCGGCATTGGCCGTGCGGCCCGCACATGGAAAGATTTTGACTGCATGGCGGCAACGCTGAAGGAACTGGAAGCTGATGAGACCATGGTGGTTCAGTCTGGTCGTCCTGTGGCTGTTGTCAAAACCCACAAGGATGCACCGCGGGTTCTGATTGCCAACTCCAATATCGTTCCCCATTGGGCCAATTGGGATCACTTCAATGAGCTCGATAAGAAGGGCTTGATGATGTATGGCCAGATGACCGCTGGTTCCTGGATCTATATCGGTTCTCAAGGCATTGTGCAGGGAACCTATGAAACCTTTGCCGAGGCGGGTCGTCAGCATTTTGATGGCGATCTGAAAGGCAAATGGATTCTGACTGGTGGTCTCGGTGGCATGGGTGGAGCACAGCCTTTGGCCGCCGTGATGGCTGGAGCTTGCTGTTTGGCCGTTGAATGCAATGAAGCTTCCATCGATTTTCGTCTTCGCACAAAATATGTCGATGAAAAAGCTGACAACCTTGATGAAGCACTGGAAATGATTGATCGCTGGACCAAGGCAGGCGAAGCCAAGTCCGTGGGTCTTCTGGGCAATGCAGCGGATATCTTCCCGGAACTTGTCAAGCGTGGTGTCCGTCCGGATATCGTCACCGACCAGACCTCAGCTCATGATCCAATCAATGGCTATCTGCCGCAGGGATGGACCATGGGTGAGTGGATCGCCAAACGTGAAAGTGCGCCGAAGGACGTTGAAAAAGCTGCCCGTGCCTCGATGAAAGTGCATGTTCAGGCAATGGTTGATTTCTGGAATGCTGGTGTTCCAACGCTTGATTATGGCAACAACATTCGTCAGATGGCGTTGGAAGAAGGGCTGGAAGATGCATTTGCTTTCCCAGGTTTCGTCCCAGCCTATATCCGTCCACTCTTCTGCAAGGGTGTCGGGCCATTCCGCTGGGCAGCTTTGTCCGGTGATCCGGAAGATATTTACAAGACCGATCAGAAGGTCAAGGAAATCCTGCCAGATAACAAGCATCTGCATAATTGGCTGGACATGGCGCGAGAGCGTATTTCCTTCCAAGGCCTGCCTGCCCGTATTTGCTGGGTTGGCCTTGGTGATCGTCATCGCCTTGGCCTGGCCTTCAACGAGATGGTCAAGAATGGTGAACTGAAGGCACCAATCGTGATTGGTCGTGACCATCTGGATTCAGGCTCGGTTGCTTCGCCAAACCGGGAAACGGAATCCATGAAGGATGGATCAGACGCGGTCTCCGACTGGCCATTGCTGAATGCCTTGGTCAATACCGCTTCTGGGGCAACTTGGGTGTCGCTTCATCACGGTGGTGGCGTTGGCATGGGGTTCTCGCAACATGCAGGTGTGGTCATTTGTGCAGATGGCACCGACGATGCCGCTGCTCGCCTTGAGCGAGTGCTATGGAATGATCCTGCCTCTGGCGTGTGGCGTCACGCTGATGCTGGCTATCAGGAAGCGATTGACTGTGCTCGCGAGAAGGGACTTCGCTTGCCAACGATCTTGGGGAATTAAGGAACAGTACCAATAGGTTATTGCCTTAATTCTATGCAATTCAGCGCCTCTCGATGGTTGAAATATGTTCATTGAGGGGCGCGCCTCACAAGGGCGGGGAAGAACAGCATCTTATGCCGCTTCATCGCCTTGACAGAAAATTATGGACAGACATAATAAAATAATAACAATCAATATATCCCTGCTGCCAATCTGTTCTGTTGCGGCTCGGGGCTCCTACGGCTTGGCGTGCTGCTCTCTTCTTCGCTCGCCATCTTTTCCAGATTTTCAGGTCAGTACCTGAAAACATGTTTCATATCTTCAATCCAGTTGGGGAGGTTTCCATGGATAGACGTTCATTTCTAAAAGCCGGTCTTGCAGGTAGTGCAGCCACAGGCGCAGCTTTGGCGACACCTGCCTTGGCCAGCGGCAAAATCAAATGGAATATGGTCACTGCCTGGCCAAAGAACCTTCCTGGCCCCGGTGTTGCTGCGCAGATGCTGGCAGACCGTATTGGCATTCTCTCAGGTGGCCGCATTGAGGTGAAGCTTCATGCCGCAGGTGAGCTGGTTCCAGGCCGTGGTGTATTCGACGCCGTCGGTGAAGGCACCGCTGAGCTTTATCACGCAGTGCCTGCTTATTGGGGTTCCAAATCCAAAGGTATTTTGCTGTTCGGTTCCCAGCCATTTGGACTTTTGGCGGATGAGCAATTTGGTTGGATGGCCCATGGTGGCGGTCAGGCACTCTATGACGAAATGTATGCGCGCTTTGACCTGAAACCTTTCCTTTGTGGTAACTCTGGTCCACAAATGGGTGGTTGGTTCCGTGAAGAAATCAAAAGCGCTGATGATCTCAAAGGTTTGAAATTCCGTACAACAGGCCTTGCATCTGAGATGTGCTCAAAAATGGGTATGGCAGTTCAGGCCATGGGTGGCCGCGATATGTTCCAGGCTTTGCAGTCTGGTGCGCTGGATGCGGGTGAATTCATTGGTCCATGGACTGACAGTGCTCTTGGCTTTTATCAGGTTGCGAAAAACTATTATTGGCCAGGTGTTGGCGAGCCATCTTCTGCTGAAGAATGTGGTGTGAATGCCAAGGTCTATAATGACCTGCCGGATGATCTGAAAAATGCCGTCTCCATGGCATGTGAGAGCCTTTATAACCCGGTCTGGACCGAGTATACCACCAAGCATGCTCTGGCACTGCAAAAACTGGTTGCCGAGCAAGGTGTTCAGCTGCGCGAGATGCCAGAAGATGTGATCATGGCCATGGGCAAAGCTGCAGGTGAAGTGATTGCGGAGTTGCGCGAAGACGAAGATGAGTTGGTCAAGCGCATCACCGAGAGCTTTGTTGCTTACCGTGATAGCGTTGGCGCATACAAGTCCAAGGCTGACAATGGTCAGATGAACGCACGTGCCAAGGTTCTTGGTCTTTAAGAACCGGGTCAACAAGAGATTGTGATCTCTTCATAAAATTTGCCATCCCGTACAAGGATCAAATCTTGTGCGGGATGGTCTTTATCACCGGTGTGATCCAATCTAGGCTAAGATTGATAAGTCTCCCCCACATAGGCCCTTGGCCTAAGCTAGTCCGAGGGCTGTGATGGAAAAATTTGCCTCATATCTCGACCAGATAAATCGCAGCGTCGGAATGACCGCGCGCTGGTTTGCGCTTGCCATGGTCCTGCTGCAATTTGGTGTGGTGCTGCTGCGCTATGTTTTTGGTTTTTCGTCCATCGCGCTGAATGAAAGTGTCTTGTATCTGCATTCAGCTCTCTTCATGCTCGGCGCTGGTTATACCCTTCTGATCGATGATCACGTGCGGGTGGATATCTTCTATTCCGGTCTTGGCCGTCCCGGAAAGGCGCGAATTGACGCTTTTGGCCATAGTCTGCTGTTGTTGCCTTCCATGGCGGCGTTGCTTTACTGGTCCTGGCCGTCGGTCCGCAACAGCTGGGCCATATGGGAGGGACCACTCTCCGTGGGTGGCATACCGGCTCTCTGGTTGATGAAAAGTCTGATCCCGGCCTTTTGTATCCTTCTCATCATTCAATCTCTGGCCTGCCTTTTGCGCCAGCTCATCACGTTAAAAGTATCTGACAATCATTCGGAAGAAGGCCCGGCAGTATGATTGAATATCTGGACCTCTTGATGTTTGCGGCCTTGATGGGCTGCATTCTGCTCGGCTTTCCTGTGTCCTTTTCCATTGCAGGCGTCGCCGTTGTCTTTGCCTATCTCGGCTGGGCTGCGGGCGAAATGAACATCGCCTTGTTGGGAGGCTTGGGACAACGTGTCTTTGGCATTCTCACCAATGATGTCTTGATCGCTATTCCGCTTTTCGTGCTTATGGGCGTGGTGCTGGAGCGCTCGCGGATTGCTGAAGAGCTGCTCGATACCATGGGCCGCCTGTTTAATCAGGTGCGTGGTGGATTGGGTATTTCCGTTGTTCTGGTTGGTGCCTTGCTCGCTGCCTCCACCGGAATTGTCGGCGCAACAGTGATTGCCATGGGCATGATTGCGCTGCCGACCATGTTACGCACGGGATATAACACCTCCCTTGCTTCCGGTATCGTCTGTACCTCCGGCACCTTGGGGCAGATTATTCCTCCATCCACTTTGCTGATTATTCTCTCAGATGTGATGTCATCGGCCTATCAGCAGGCGCAATATGAGCAGGGTAAATTCACTATCGAGACCATCTCGGTCGGGCAGATCTTTGCCGGAGCCCTGATGCCGGGTCTGACGTTGGTCGGGATTTATATTCTCTATATCCTCATTCGTGGCTTCTTTCGTCCGCAAGACATGCCGCCAGCTCCAGCCTTGGAAACCCCTCCGAGCCGGGCCGAGATTGCCGCCGCCATAGCTCCGCCAATCATGCTGATCATTGCTGTCCTCGGAGCTATCCTTGGCGGTATTGCGACCCCAACAGAAGCAGCTTCTGTTGGTGCTATTGGGGCCATTCTGCTAGCTGGTATCAAGCAAGGGGCAAGCAAAAAGCTGATGCTTGGCGGAATTTTCTCACTGCTGATTTTGGCTATTGCTGCGGGTGTTGCGCCCGTTCGTCTTCAGCGCAGCGATGTGACCATCGCAGACTATATGCTTGGGGGTGCTTATGTCACTCTGGCGCTCGTTGGGGGCTGGGCTATTCTACGTGCCCTGCTGTTATCCTACAAAAAAGAAGTGTTGGCTTCTGCTTTGACGTCGACCATGACGGTCACGGCAATGATCTTTGCCACGATCTTGACGGCTTCGATTTTCTCGCTGGTCTTTGTTGGCTTGGGAGGTGATGATCGTGTGGCCGAAATTCTTCAGGCTATGCCAGGTGGCCCAATTGGCGCGCTGATCTTCTGTATGATCCTGATTTTCATCCTTGGCTTCTTTCTGGATTTTGTCGAGATCACGGTGATCCTGCTGCCACTGATCGCACCGGTTCTGATCATCATGGGACATGACCCGGTCTGGTTAGCGGTATTGATTGCAATCAATCTGCAAACAAGCTTCCTGACACCACCCTTTGGCTTTTCGCTCTTTTACTTGCGAGGTGCGGCGCCACCGGAAGTTACCACCATGCATATCTATAAAGGCGTGGCACCCTTCATCCTGCTGCAAATTGTGGCCGTGATCCTGATCTGGTTCATCCCCCAAATCGCCACCTGGTTACCTAAATTAGTGTTTTAAAGCAGGGCAGGTGCGAATTTTGATATATTTTGCACCCGGGATTGAATTGTGAATAATCGTGTAAACGGATTTCTGACCTTCGGGCAGTGCTCCATCACTGGAAGTTACACTTCATTTTCTTTCATAAACGTCCTTGTAACGAGTAATATCGTCTTCTCCAAGATAGGTGCCGGTCTGGATCTCTATCAAGACCATCGGTATTTTCCCTGGATTTTCGAGCCGGTGAATTTCGCCCAACGGAATATAGACAGACTGATTTTCACTCACCAATTGCTCATTTTGGCCGATCGTGACTTTGGCTGTTCCTTCGACCACAATCCAGTGTTCTGAGCGGTGAAAATGGCTTTGCAAACTCAATGAGCCACCGGGTTTTACCACGATGCGTTTGACCTGAAATCGATCAGCTAACACGAGTGTCTCAAACCAGCCCCAAGGACGATGGTCGACCGGAAAAGTTTCTGCTTGTCGAATGGTTTTCTGTTTCAGGGTCTTAACTGCTGTTTTAACATCTTGCGCTTTGTCCTTATTCGCAATCAGAACTGCGTCAGGCATAGCAACAGCTATTAGATTTTCGAGACCTATCCCCACTAGGGTCAATCCCTCGTTTTCCGATCGAAGCAATGTATCTTTGCAGTCAATGGCCGTTGTATTTCCAGACAATGCTACACGGTTTTCATCTTGTTCACTTTCTCGCCAGACCGCATCCCAACCACCAAGGTCGGACCAGCCAGAAGAGAAAGGAACAACAGATAATTTATCTGCTTTTTCCATTACGGCATAATCAATTGAAATATCTTCAGCTTCCGCCCAGGCTGCCGGATCAAGCCGCAGAAAGCCAAGGTCTGGTTTTCCGTTCTGGATGGATTGCTCTACAGGGGTCAGAAGCTGCGGGCAAGACGTGCGGAATGCCTCGATGATTGTTTTCACCTTGAACAGGAATATGCCAGCATTCCAGAGAAAATTGCCAGATGCCAGCATCTTGTCTGCCGATTGTCGATCGGGCTTTTCAATGAATCTTGATAAGGGAATTGTACGGCTGTATTCACTGTCAATTTTTTCTGACAATTCCAGATATCCATATCCGGTTTCCGGATAAGTGGGTGTAATGCCGAACGTAACCAGATGTCCGGCATTTGCAGCTTCAATACTCACTGAGATGGCTTTGTGAAATGCAGCTACATCTGGAACGATATGATCGCTTGGTGCAATCAGCATCAGTGCTTCAGGATCATCTTTTTGCAACCAGAGGGCAGCCGCCAGAATGGCTGGTGCCGTGTTGCGGCTCTCTGGTTCAATCAGGATGGCAGATGGATCAATCCCGATTTCGGATAATTGTTCCGTCACTATAAATCTGAAATCGGAACTTGTCAGGATTACCGGCTTGCCAAACTGCTCGCCTGATAAGCGTTGAGCAGAGGATTGAAACATCGTTTCCTGACCCATAAGCCTCGCAAATTGTTTTGGATAGCTCTTGCGGGAAAGTGGCCAGAGGCGTGTTCCGGATCCACCACACAAAAGGATGGGTATAATCTTGTTTTCAACCGTCATAACAATAACTCAGCATCCCATGATGTGCATATGTCGCTTTCTCACATGGCCCATCGTGATGGCCTGACTGATTGGTCGTAAGACGCTCTGGCTGATATTTCAGATCGTCGGATGAGAAATCATACGGCCACAACTTTCACCAGAAAACCCGCCCCTTTACAAGACAGAAGACCATTTTCTCCAAATTTGTTCTCCGTTGGTGATGAGGGCGGCTTGTCAACATTGATACGCAAGACATCTTTTGCAAGCACTGAAAAGCGCTCATGACTCTTAAATCCAGTGTTGGTTTTGCAAGAATAGTTGCAGCTATTCTTGCAAAACTGGTTTATATAGTCCGTCGTTTTATGTGTGCAAAATATTCGAGATCCAGCCTTTTGACCAAGACAATCATACATCTGACAAGCAATAACGATCTAAAGAGCTTCATACGTCAGACCCCGGCCGGGGATGGCATATGGGATGACTATCAGTTTGATTTTGTCAATGGCAGGCATGACGCAGACTGGCTGATTGCGTTCGATGAACCTCATCGAGAATGCCAGACCAATCTCCCGAAATCACGCCGTATCCTGTTTCGCACCGAGCCTCAAAGTATCAAATTTTATTCTGCTGATTTTTTGAATCAGTTCGGAACGATTGTTGCGATTGATGCCAACCCATCTTTTCACGGCACCACCATTCTCTCTCAAACGGCTCTTCCATGGATGTATGGTCTTGACTTTTCAAATCCCGGCAAGGCTCTTCAATGGGATGCGTTGAGGACAAATCGGCCCCATACTGCCAAAGGAGAGATTTCTGTCGTTTGCTCAACCAAAAATATGAACATCAATCAGAGCCGCCGTATCCGGTTTTTGGGTCTATTGAAAGAAGCATTGGGCGAACGTCTGACAATTTATGGTCGGGGTTTTGAGCAGATTGCTGACAAGAAGGAAGCGATCGATGGATTTCGCTATCATCTTGTGCTGGAAAATAATCTTCTCACTGATGGCTGGACAGAGAAGCTGGCTGATCCCATTCTGGGGGGAGTATTCCCAATCAGTGCTGGGGCACCCAATCTGAACGACTATTTCGACCCGCAGGGATTTGCCAGTATTGATATCACCAAGCCCAAACAGGCTGTGGCTCAGGTTCTGAACATTCTCGAACAGGATCGTGCCGCTCTGGCTGGCGCGGCAATGGCTGAGAATAGAAGGCGCCTCATGTTTGAATATAACATGTTCCCGCTCTGTTGTAAGATAATTGAACAACTTCAGCAGGAACAGGAAACAAGTATCTTGCGCCCGAGTGAAATATATTCGTTTCACCCGAACATCAAACCCGCATGGAAAAAACTGCTTGCCATTCCAAAGCCTTTGCGCCCAATGGCGCGCAAGCTCTATCTTTCTCTGACAGAGACGCAATAATGAGTGATTATGCAATGGCTGAGCATCCAGACTATGACAAGATCATTGTCACCAAATTGCAAGGCGGTCTGGGGAATATCCTGTTTCAATATATTGCCGGTTTGTCATTGGCGCGTAAGCGTGATTGTGCGCTTTTTTGTGCACAGGATGGGGGCGTTATTCATCAATCGGGTTTGGAGCTCGTTGGTATCAATCCCAACTACCTTGATTTGCCGGCGGACTTGATGCGGCGCGCAAGGCGTAAAAAAGATCGCAGACTGAGCGAGCATTTCAAAAGTCGCTTGAGCCTGTGGCCCCTAAAACCGGTGTCAGAACCACATTTTCACTATTGGCCAGGCTTTGAAGATTTGCCGACAGGTATTCTGCTGTCCGGATATTGGCAGAGTTGCCGGTATTTTGATCTTTTTAAACACGAACTGAATGACATCATCAATCTGGAAGCGATTGTGCAGACATGTGATCCGGCTCTACTAGATACAATAACATGCAACAACACAGTTTCGGTCCATATCCGCCGTGGCGATTTCAGCAAAGATCCAACAGCGCTTTCGGTTCATGGCATTGTGGAAGAAGACTATTACGATTGCGCTCGAGCCTTGCTGGATCGAGAGGTCCAGCCCGATCTTTATTGTGTTTTTTCCGATGCTCCCGAGACGGCAAAGGAAATGTTGGCGCATTGGGATAAGACATTATTCATTGAAGGGAACAGTCAGCAGCAAGATCTGGCCTTGATGAGCTTGTGTCACCATAACATCATTGCGAATAGCAGTTTCAGCTGGTGGGGAGCCATGCTAAACAGACATTCGAAAAAGAATGTCTGTGCACCGAAGGCCTGGTTTACCCCTCATGCTCTGCAAACCCGTTCAACAGCAGATTTGTTTCCCGGGGACTGGAACGTAATCTGAAACCTCAGGATCATTGGCGCAGACAGAAGAAGAAATGCGAGCCTTTGCAAAGATAGGTAAAGTATGAAGAAAGCACTGATTACCGGAATCACAGGGCAGGATGGATCTTATCTCGCCGAGTTTCTGCTTGATAAAGGATATGAAGTTCACGGTATCAAACGGCGGGCGTCCAATTTTAACACCAGTCGTATTGATCATATCTTTCAGGATCCACATATTGAGGGCTCCCGTCTGAAATTGCATTACGGTGATTTGGCAGATACATCCAATCTGACCCGGATCATGGCCGAGGTGGAGCCGGACGAGGTTTACAATCTCGGGGCCCAGTCTCATGTGGCTGTAAGTTTTGAAAGTCCGGAATATACCGCGGATGTTGACGCGATCGGTACTTTGCGTCTATTGGAAGCCATTCGTTTTTTGGGTCTTTCCGACAGGACACGCTTCTATCAGGCTTCAACATCAGAGTTATATGGTCTGGTACAGGAAACTCCGCAAAGAGAAACCACGCCTTTCCATCCCCGCTCTCCTTACGCAGTGGCAAAGCTGTATGCCTATTGGATTACGGTTAATTATCGTGAGGCTTATGGGCTCTATGCTTGCAATGGCATTCTCTTCAATCATGAAAGTCCGCGTCGTGGTGAAACCTTTGTGACCCGCAAAATTACACGTGGGCTGTCCAATATCGCCCAAGGTCTGGATAAATGCCTCTATATGGGCAATATCGACGCCTTGCGGGATTGGGGTCATGCCAAGGATTATGTGCGCATGCAATGGATGATGTTGCAGCAGGATAAACCAGAGGATTATGTGATTGCCACAGGGCAGCAGTTCTCGGTGCGTGAATTCATCTATTGGAGTGCCGAGGCCCTGGGTATCAAATTGCGATTTGAGGGACAGGGATTGGATGAAGTGGCTATTGTAGAAGCAATCACGTCCGATAGAGCTCCAGCCTTGACTGTTGGGGATGTTGTCCTACGTATCGATCCACGCTATTTCCGTCCGGCGGAGGTGGAAACCTTGCTTGGAGATCCGACCAAGGCGAAGGAACAATTGAACTGGTTGCCAGACATCACCGCTCAGGATATGTGCCGGGAAATGGTTGAAGAAGATCTGAAAACTGCCCGCCGTCATGTGCTGCTCAAGGAGCATCAGCTTGATTTGCCGGTTCCGTCCGAAATTCAAGACTAATAGGGCAGAGGATCAATGAGCAAGCAACGCACTATCATGCTAACTGGCGGCCGTGGTATGGTCGGCTCCAATGTCAGGGAAAGGCTGGCCGGGTCTGATTGGAACCTGCTTGCTCCCTCGCACAGTGATCTGGATTTGCTGGATGCAGAGGCGGTGCACGACTATCTTGCTGTCCACCGCCCGGACATTATCATTCATTCTGCGGGTCTTGTTGGTGGCATTCAGGCCAATATAGCCAATCCCGTTGCATTTCTGGACAAGAACCTTGTTATTGGTCGCAATGTGATAATGGCGGCCTATGAGGCGAACATCGAGCAATTGATCAATCTGGCGTCAACCTGCGTCTATCCACGTTCAGCCTTAAATCCACTCTCTGAGGATATGATCCTTACCGGAGAACTGGAGCCAACCAATGAGGGTTATGCGATCGCCAAGCTAATGGCGTTAAGGCTTTGCCAATATGTGAATCGTGAACGGGGCAAGGCATGCTTCAAAACCATTATTCCTTGTAATCTTTATGGTAGGCATGACAAATTTGATCCTGCGCGCTCGCATCTGATACCTGCCATCATCCATAAGGTGCATCATGCCAAGCTGAACGGTAGCAAAGTGGTTGACATCTGGGGTGATGGTACCGCCAGACGTGAGTTCATGTATGCAGGAGATTTGGCAGACTTCTTGTACAGGGCTCTGAACAATTTCGATACTTTGCCAGATCTGACGAATGTCGGACTCGGGCATGATTTTTCGATAAACGATTATTATGCTGCTGTTGCCGAAGTGGTTGGTTGGACAGGGGAGTTCAGTCATGATCTTTCCAAACCTGTTGGCATGAAACAGAAACTGGCGTCCGATGCCAAACAGGCTGCATGGGGTTGGGCTCCAAAAACCAGCCTTAAAGATGGCATTCAAAAAACCTATGATTTCTATTTGGAGACACTGAACAAATGAGTGTTCGCTTTCCCCTTGCAACATCCACATGGGACGATGCTGAATATCAGGCATTACAGAATGTTATCGAGTCGGACCGGTTTTCCATGGGGCCGCAGGTTGCGCGCTTCGAGGAAGAGTTCAGCAAGGCATTTGGCAGCAGATACGCGATTATGGTAAATTCCGGGTCTTCTGCTAATCTTCTAATGGTGGCGGCGCTTTTTTTTAGCTCTAATCCGGATATCAAGCTTGAGCGGGGTGATGAAATCATCGTACCTGCAGTCTCTTGGAGCACAAGCTATTTTCCACTCTGCCAATATGGGTTGAAGGTAAAGTTCGTAGATGTTTCCTTGGAGACTTTGAATTTCGACCTTGGCGCCTTGAGCAGGGCGATCTCTGATAAGACACGCGCCATAATGGCCGTTAATCTCTTGGGAAACCCAAATGATTTTTCTGCCATTGGCGATCTGATAGAAGGTCGAAATATTGTATTATTGGAAGACAATTGTGAAAGCATGGGAGCCACATTCGAAGGGCGTCAAGCTGGTACATTTGGTTTGATGGGATCTTTTTCATCATTTTTCTCGCACCATATTTCCACTATGGAAGGTGGAGTGGTTGTCACCGATGACGAAGAGTTGCATCATATCATGTTGGCTTTGAGGGCTCATGGTTGGACGCGCAATCTGCCAAAGTTCAACAAGGTTACGGGTGAGAAAAGCGATGATCCATTTGAAGAAAGCTTCAAATTTGTTCTACCCGGTTATAATCTCAGACCATTGGAAATGTCGGGTGCTCTGGGTATCGAGCAGCTGAAGAAATTACCAGCGCTCATAGAAGGGCGCCGTAAAAATGGCGCTCTGTTCCAGGAGAAGATTGCTGATCATCCGCTATTTCTAATTCAGCAAGAAATCGGTCAGTCAAGCTGGTTTGGTTTTTCACTGATATTGCGCCCTGATACGTTACTATCTCGAAAAGATATTGTACGTCAGCTGGATGAGGCCGGATTTGAATGCCGTCCTATTGTTGCTGGAAATTTTGCCAAGAATGATGTTCTGAAATACTTCGATTTTGAGATATTTGAAACACTCGATAATGCTGATTATGCCGATCAAAATGGGCTCTTTATCGGAAATCACCACTATCCAATTCCTGATGCTTTTGATGTTTTGTCACGAATTCGATAAATCGACATCTTGTTGGTTACGCGAGAGCGGGACAAACTTTGGGATGCTAAAATGGCTTGAATTTGTGGCGTAGTGCGCGCGATGGGTTGAGTTTGAAGGCAAAGACCATTGCTTTTCGGCGCAGCTCTTTCAACTCTCTTCGCTTTGCTTCCTGCACCAAATGATGTGACAGCAACTGTCTGGATTTGGCGCTGCTGAAAAATCTTGTATGGATCATAATATCAAGTAGGAATGAAAGATCGTCGGATGGGAGAGCGTCAATTGCTTCTTGGTTCAGGATTTGATCTATAATGGAATAGGTGCGAAATAGCGTAAGTATGTCATTCGGTGCATTGGAGAGCTCTGGTGAATTGCTAGACCAGGAAAATTCAGGTGGTGTCGTCCAAGATTGAGAGGGATCAGGACGATCTGCCTCAATTTCGCGTGCAATCAGTATGATCATATCCTGAGAAAAGCGTTGGCGAACAAGATTGCGTTGGGTTACTTGCCCTGTATGTAGGCGATAATCTAGCAGCACATCCGAAAGGCCGACCAGTTTGGTTTTCTTGCTCATACGATACCATAGATCGAGGTCTTCAGCGCCTTTGAAGACTTCTCTATATCCTCCGGCGGCCAGCATTTCGGACTTGCGCGCCATGACGGTTGGATGATGAGGTAAGCAATTGCCTTCTTTAAGTGCTTTTGCGATTTCTTCTGCTGAAAGAGGGGTATTTGTCACCTTTTGAACTGGTGCACCCTGATCGTCAATTTTCCGCATCTGGGTAAAGACAAGTCCCACATCAGGATTGTTTTCCAGAAAGCGCCGTTGAATGGAGAAGCGGTTTGAATAGGAAATATCATCCGCATCCATTCGAGCAATGATATCAGCTTTTGCCTCTGCCAGCCCCCAGTTCAGGGCTGAAACCAGGCCAGCATTCTCTCGACTTAATATGCGGATACGATTGTCTTGGCGGGACATGCGTTCAAGAATTGCACCTGTGCCATCGATTGATCCGTCGTTTATTGCCAGAACTTCAAAGCTTCTAAAATCTTGTTCCAGTATACTAGCGAGAGCCTCTTCCAAATATTGCTCTCCATTATAAATCGGCAGAATAACGGAAATTTCAGGTAGGTTGGGCATAGTATAGCAGGTTCCAATCAAATCTGTCTTTTATCAATTTCTGGCTTTGGAAGCCTCGATCAGCTGGTGCTGATAGAATTTTGCGATGCGTATGAAACGTGAAAAGGCATAGTTAACCGACACCACAACACCCCACCAGCCATAAAGAAAGGCTTTGCGGGCAAAGTAGCTTTTGAAAAAGGCGAGAGGGAATTCGGTCAGAAGACGCCAGGAAGAGACGCTTCTGCCGCGTTTAATCATGTCTGCGACCTGCATGTCCGAATAGCGATTGAGCTTCTCGACAGAGAATTGGATGGATCGCTGGGAATAGTGATCGACCCGACCGGATAGTTTGGCCAGTTTGACATCTTCCTTGGGCCTGACTGTGTCATGGACCGGCGACTCGGAGAAGCGCCCTTTTCCCTTGTTATAAAGACGATATTGCCAATATCCAAAGGCCCAATCCTTGGCCGTTTTTTCATGCGGAAAGACATCGACGATATAAACTTTGTAAATATCATCCTCAGGTGCTGGAGTGAACAGAGAGATCATCTCTTGCGCCAGCTTTGGCGTAACCGCTTCATCAGCATCAATATTCAGAAGCCAGTCATTGCGACACTGATCCTCTGCAAAGCGCTTCTGATTACCATAGCCGTCCCATTCGTTGAAAAATACGATTGCTCCTGCGCCTTTTGCGATTTCAACTGTGCGATCAGTCGAGCCAGAATCGACAACAATGACTTCATCTACCCAGTCTTTGACGCTATTGATTGCCTTGAGGATCCGATCTTCTTCATCTTTGGCAATTATGAAGGCTGAAACGGGTAGCTGAGTATCCAAGAGACTATCTCGCAACTGAGGATGAATTCCAATTCGAGATATCGTATTGCCCTTGCTTTTGCAAGCTGCATCAACCGCGAGATTGAGTTGTATCAGCGTGCCTGGTCAGGTACGTAAAGTTCGGAAAAGGCCAGTTTTACGGCTGCTCGGACTTCTCCGCTTCGACGCTCGATATGGATGCGAATGGCACTGACCGTGTCATCCATATTGCGGGTTGCCAACGTATCCAGAATTTTGAGATGTTCTGCTGGGGTTCGCAAATGTTTGCTTTCCATATCGATGCTGCGCACAAACCGCATTCTTGCATTGATATTGGCAATCATACGCATCAGTTCATCACTTTGCGAAAGGGCAACAAGACTGGAGTGGAAGCTCTCATCCAGATCGACCATATCGGTAACAGAGGCATCCGCTTGATAGCCGGGTTCACTGTCGACAACTATTGTGCGAATTTTCGCGATGTCCTCATCCGTTGCGCGTAGGCAGGCAAGTCTTAAGGCTTCGCATTCCACTGCAACACGCGCTTCATAGAGGGAGAGAACCTTGTCAGGATCAAGAGAGCGGCAGAAGAAACCTTTGCCAGCTTCAAAGCGAATGAAGCCTTCCGCGGCCAGACGGTTCAGCGCTTCGCGAACAGGTGTGCGGCTGGCACCCAATTGTTTGGCGAGGGCTTTTTCGTTGATTTTCTGATCGGGCAGAAATTCGAAATCGGTGGCCTTTTTGCGAACAATTTCATAAATTGCATGAACGCTATTGGATGTCTCATTCATTCTGTCACACCTCTGATTGCAAGTGACGCGTTTCTTTGCAGGGTTGATGTGACCACGGGCTGTGAAAGAGCTGGAGTGTGATTTGATCAATTTCAGATCGTTGGGACATAGAGCCGGGAATAAGCGCGACGGACCGCTTCAGCTGCTTCTTCTCTGCGTCGTTTGATATGTTCGCGTATTGCCTCATAGGCTCTGTTTGCATCGCGTTGTTCCAGTATTTCCAGAATTTTCAGATGATCACTTCCTGCTAGATGCTTTCTCTCCTCCATATCAATCCAACGAATATATCGCAGTCGGGCATTGAGATTGGTGAGAATACGCTCCAGCTCCTGATTGTGGGAAAGGCGCAGAAGGCGCATGTGGAATTCCTCATCAAGAGCAACCAGAATATCCACCGGGGAGGCGCTGCAATAGGCTTCTTCACTCTTCTTGATAAAGGTCCGGATGGAGTGGAAGTCTGCGTCACTGGCGCGTAGCACAGCCAACTTCACCCCTTCACTTTCTATCGCCATGCGAGTTTCATAAAGATCGAGTACACTTTGAGGATCCAGCGGGCGGCAGGAAAATCCCTGTCCTTTTTTAAAGGCTAGAAAACCCTCGGCAACCAATCTGTTCAGGGCCTCACGCAAAGGTGTCCGGCTCGTTCCCAATTTGCGGGCCAGATTGCTTTCGTTAAGCGGTGCATCGGGTTTGAAGTCAAATCCGATAGCCATCTTGCGGACTTGTATGTATATGCGCTCAACATTGCTGATTTCCGCAGTCATTTTGCATTCCTCACGCTTTGTGCCTCATCTCCTTGTGAGCGGAGACAGGAGGTCAGTCATGGAAGCTGTCGGGTCAAACAACAAGATTTCAGAACAGAATGTCACCCCAGTGCATGACAATATATACAGGACGACAGATATGCACTTAGAGTATAATACATATCTGTATACAGAATGGAATGTTGATGGTCAACGTTGATCAGGATTTGTTTTATATGAGTTTTCGTCTCTTATCCGACTTGAGGCGGTCGTTAATACCAAAAATTGGTACATTCAATGGCCACCTACGAGATATAGACGGCCTGGATTTTTATCTTCACCGTTATGGATAGAACGGGTGTGGGCCATCAAAACGGCCGACCGGGATGACGTGAGAGACGAAACCATCGCGCCATTCATGCAGCATGAAAGCCCCGGGTTCCTTGGTCAGACAATTGGCGGCATCTTCACGCAAATCCATACTGACCGCGTGAGATGGTCCGGGGCAGGTCAGGCAAATACGGTTTGCAAACAGACTGGTGCTTGAGCGGTGCACATGGCCTGTTATCAGCCGAATGTCTCCCTCATATCGCTCTAGCAACTCGGTCAGGGCTTCTGTTTGCCAGAGATTATTCTGATCCATCACATGCAATCCGATGGTGACAGGGGGATGATGAAAACCGACAAGCAATGGTTTCCCGTCCGCAACATCCATCACATCTTCAAGATACTTTAGGTTCTGCCTGGATAATTCGCCATGGGATTTTCCCTGAACCAGACTGTCCAGACCGATGAGAATGAAGTTTTCCAATTCCATATGCCAACAGATGGGACCGGATGCCGGCATCCAGCTCTCGCCAGCGAAAGCGAAGCGCATATTGTCCCGACTGTCATGGTTTCCCGGTAAGGCGAGATAAGGCAATTGGAGTGGAGCCATGATCGCCTTGAAACGCTCGTAATCCTCCCGACTGCCATAGTCGGTGAGATCGCCGGTGATTGCGACAGCATCCACCGGTCCGATCGCGTCCAATATCGAATTGATCGTCTCCACAGTTGCTTCCAGTGCGTGGGTGGTATCCACGCGTCCATAGGCCAGATCGTTCGGCGGAACAATATGAGTATCGGTGATTTGCAGGATTTTTGACATGGCAATTCAGACTTCAGGAAGCTTCGAGTGTAAGTGTATTGAATTAGGCAGGATCGAGCATCAATAGTGCTGATGGATCGATGGAGAGTGAGACTGTTTCGCCTATGGCGGGAGCCGTTTGGCCGCTATGCAGGCAGTACAGTGCGTCTTCCATGATGCCTGAGAGAGCGATTTTGTAATGAGTGCCAAGGAATGTGACGCTGTTGACCGTCCCTTCCAAACTGCCGGTTTGATCGAGTGTCACATCTTCTGCTCGCACATAGAGATCCGGTGTGGAGGATGTTTTTGACTGGGCCTGTACAGGAAGGGCAATTTCCCCACCTTGCATCTTGAATTTCTTGTCTTGAAAATGACCGTCCAGCCGCATGGCATTTCCGACAAATTCTGCGACAAAGGCAGAAGATGGCTTGCGATAGAGAATTTCCGGGCTACCTACCTGGGCAATGACGCCGTCTTTCATCACCGCAACGCGATCGGCAATGGCAAGGGCCTCATCCTGATCATGGGTAACAAAAATGGCGGTGATGCCAAACATACGTAAAAGCAGGGCCAGCTCGTCGCGCAGTTCATCACGCAAGGCGGCATCAAGAGCAGAGAGTGGCTCATCCAGCAACAATATACGAGGGCGCGGGGCCACGGCGCGGGCCAAGGCGACACGTTGGCGCTGCCCGCCAGAAAGAGCATTGATGGAACGGTCTGCATAAGGTGTCAGATGGCAGAGTTCCAAAACATGGTCGACCCGTTCTGCAATCTCGGAGGTCGATAGCTTCTGCATCTTCAACCCATAACCGATATTGCCGCGCACAGACATATTGGGAAAGAGTGCATAGCTTTGAAAGACCATGCCGATGGCGCGTTTTTCAACCGGAAGCGCGGTGACATTGTCTGTGTCGAAGAAAATGTCACCTCCCTTGTCCGGTGTTTCCAGACCCGCAATAAGCCTCAACAATGTTGTCTTGCCACAACCAGAAGGTCCTAGCAGCGAGAGGATTTCTCCCTGTTCAACCTCCAACTCGGTCGGAAGCAGGGCTTTGGTGCCATCAGGATAGGTTTTGGCGAAATTTGAAACTTTAAGTGTCATGATGCAATCCTTTGTGCCCGGCTGGAGGCCCATTGCATGGCACTCAACAGCGGAACAATCAGAACAAAGAAAATCAGGGTATAAGCGGAGGCGATTTCAAGTCGCATGGATGCGTAGGAATCGGCCAATCCAACCGGCAGGGTCTTGAGATAAGGTGTATGCAACATCCAGGTAAGATTGAACTCGCCAATTGAAAGCGTGACCACCGTCAGTGATCCAGCCAGAATGCCAGGCATGGCATTCGGCACGATGACATCGCGAAAGCGTTGCCATGGCGAGGCACCAAGGCTGGCCGCTCCCTCTTCCAGACTTTTTAGATCCATGGCGGAGAGTACGGCCAGAACGGAGCGGATCATGAATGGTAAGGTATAGAGAACATGTCCCACCAGAATGAATGTCCAGTTGGTACGAAACCCCTTCATGGAGCCATAAAGTTGCAATAGGGCGAGAGCCAAAGCCAATCCGGGAATGGCAAGCGGCAAGGAGATGAATTCCTCCAAAAGGCGCGCCATACGGCCTTGATGTCGGGCCAGGCCATAGGCTGCCGGGACGCCAATGATCAGGGTCACTATAAGACAGGTTAGTGCCAGCCACAGAGACAGCAGAACGCTATCGGCATATAGCCCCCAGACCTTGTCGACCCATTTCAATGTGAAGCCGGATGAGAGACCGCGAAAGTAATTGACCGTAAGGCCTGCAAGAATGGACTGAATGGCGGGTACCAGCAAAAATGCACAGGTGAGCAGAGTGATGAAAATCTGAAAGGCGCGGATTTGAGTACGCATGATCTAACCTCCTGCCGCTGAAACGGTGCCCGAAAAGGATCGGGCGATAAGAAGCAGAATCCAGGTTACCAGACCGAGCAGTACGGACAGTGCGGATGCCATGGCGATATTCGCGGACAACGTAAATTCGGTGTAGATGACCATGGGTAATACATCGATGTCTGTTGCCAATGTGAAGGCAGTGCCAAAGGCGCCCATGGCGGTAGCAAAGGCGATGGCACCAGCTGCAATCAGTGAAGGAGCCAAACCAGGCAGGATCACATCCAGGACGACCCGGTAAGGAGGTGCGCCAAGAGAGCGGGCGGCTTCTTCCAGGGCCGGATCCAGCTTTTCTGTTGCAGCCATCACGGTGAGCAGGACGCGAGGAATGGAGAAATAGAGATAACCAAGAAACAGTCCGAACATGGAGTAGGCAAAGACGACATGTCCTGGCGTCAGCTGATTGATCAGGCCTTGCCGACCGCCAAGCAGGATGATCAGAAAGCCAATGACAACGCCGGGAAAGGCAAGAGGAAGCGTCAGGATAGAGACGAGTATACCGCGACCCCAAAAATCATTGCGTGCCAGAAACAGTCCGACAATGGTCGAGATAACAAGAGCCGTAAAGGTAACGGCAAGTGAGACCAGAACTGTCTGGACCAGACTATCCAAATAGCGTTCATTGCCAAGAATTTCACGATAGATCTGCCAGCCATATTCGCCTTCTCCAGACGCCAGAAACAGCTTCGCAATTGGCAATGCCAAAAAGGCGAAAGAGAAGATCAAAAGAGGAAGCAGACAAAGAAAGATGAATGTTCGTGCTGTCATGCCAATTCCAGATGATATGAAAGACGGGCGGATTGCAGATCGCCCATTGCCGGTTGCAGGGTCCGGCGGACAGACCCAATTCCCTCCGCCGAACCCGTTCACTGTCCGAAGTTCTACTTCACTTCAGACAGATAGCGCTCGCCAAAGCCTTTCTGGGCTTTTTCCATGGCAGCATAATCAACTGCCTTTGCACGGGCGTAATCGCTGGCTGGCAGGAATTTGGCGGCAACCTCTTTTGGTAGCTCGACAGGGCGAGCGGGCTGGAGATAGGCATTGGTCCAGATGGCCTGTCCCTCATCAGAGAGAATGAAATCCAGTACCTTCTTGCCTAGTTTTGGATTTGGACCATTGTTGACCAAGCTCATGACATAAGGCACACGCACGGACCCTTCACATGGCAGCACGAATTCAAACTTGCCGTCTTCTTCATATTTGCCGCGGTAGGCGTTGAAGTCATAATCGAACAGGATTGGAATTTCGCCGGACACAACGCGTGCATAAGAAGTCTGTTTTGGCACGATCGGATCATTCTTGGCCAGATCCTTGAAATATTTGATGGCAGGATCAAAGTTGGTAAGATCGCCACCAAAGGCCATATTGGCGGCAACGGCGCCGGCATAGCCAACAAAGGCGGAAGATGGATCCAGATAGCCAACCATGCCTTTGTAGGCTGGTTTCTTCAAATCGGCAAAGCATTGTGGCACAGGGGCATCGCCAAGGGCTTCGACATTCACGAAGAAGCCCAGTGTGCCATAATGGATGGCGAACCATTTGCCATCGGCGTCTTTCAGGCCTTCCGGGATTTCATCGAAGCCTTTTGGCTTGTAAGCGGTTGCTACCCCTTGATTGCCGGCCTTGATGCCGGTCGTTACGCCATAATAGGCGACATCGGCAACCGGATTATCTTTTTCCGCTAGCAGCTGACTAAGAGTCTGGCCCGAATTCTTGTTGTCATGTGGCATCTGCACATCGATTTTCTCATCAATGGCTTTCAACATGGAAGCCCAATCAGCCCATTGTGGGGGACAATTATAACAAATGGCATCTTCTGCCTGGGTTGGAGCTACCAGAGCGGTTGTCATCAGGACAGCGGTCAGGATATGTTTCACGGGTCGTTCTCCCTGAGGTTATGAAGAAATTGAGGGTGTGGGATGGCATGACGGTGAGGAAGTTGCAGCTTCTTCGCCGTCCGTTGTTTTCACTTCGGGCGGGGCAAGGCTTCCACCGGAGCGAAAATGGTAGGGAAGGCGCAAGGCCTTCTGATCGGGCTCTATCAATTTGAGAGTATCCGATTTGGCGTCGTTGACGAGCCGGGCAAGGACATGCCGGGCAGCCATGCAGCCCATTTGACGAGCATTGGTTTCAATTGTCGCCAGACTGGGGTCAACCATACGTCCGATCTCAATGCCGTCAAAACCGACAATTGATAGGTGCTGCGGCACCTGTCGGCCAAGGCTTTTGGCTTCACGAATAGCGGCAATCGCCAGAAAATCGTTGGAGGCAAATATACCAGTTAGGCCACCGTGGGCGGCCAACAATTCATGAAGCAACAGTGAGAGATCTCCGCTTTGCTCTTCGATCTGAAGCAGAACTGGTTCCGCCATACCAAATGACTGACAACCTTTTTGAAATCCCATGAAACGCTCACGAGAGCGATCAGAACTCTGGAAATTCAAGGCCAAAAAGCCCGTATGGTGATGACCTTCGGCGTGAAGCGCTTGCGCCACCCTGTGAGCTGCGGCGAAGTTATCGATGCCGCTGGCCGGGAAATCCGAAACTGAGCGGTTGAACATCAGACATGCGGGAATGCCGCGATCTCTGATCATGTCGAGTGCTTTGCTTGTCCCGGTGTCATTGACAGTTAAAATGATGCCATCCACCTGTTTGGCAATCAAAAGCCGTGTTACATTCTGCTCTTCTTCTGCGTCATATTTGGAGCATGCCAAAAGCAGTTGATAGCCCTGTTTTTGCACTTCTTCCTGAATGCCCTGAACGGCATCGGCAAAAATCGGATTGGCCAGTGATGGGACAATGCATCCAATGGTGCGTGTGGTGCTGGATTGAAGCGAGCGACCAATATCGCTGAAAACAAAGCCAAGATCTTCAGCTGCAGCAAGGACCTTTTTGCGTGTTTTCTCACTGGTGGAGCCAGTCCCATTGAGTACTCGGCTGACGGTTGCAACACCGCATCCGGCTTTTTGAGCTACATCCTTTATGGTCACTTTGCTCTTCACAAATCTACCTGTCACTCTCGTATTAAATCAGCCAAGGAACAGCATGATGATAATATGGAAACGTTTCCAAAAGCAATAGCAAGAGTAAATGAAGGTTATGTGACGATCAGATTTCAGTCCAAAGACATCGAAAGAATAGTGTGAAAAATCTCCGCTTTGATACCAAAATCTGACCTGGATCGAGTGCTTTTCAGGTCAGGTTTTTCATAGAGAAGTCAAAGATATCAGCTGGTGATTTGATATTCTCAAACGCACTTTTGTTCTGGCGTGGTTGTTGCTTTTTAGAAATGTCGGAGCGCAAATAATCTCATAAAAACGTTTGCGCAAACGTTTTTATGAGATTATAACGGATTTCAGAGAACAGAACTGAGATGGATGTCGTGAAGAAATCTGCTTTGTTAAATTCTGATATTACACGGGTCATTGGCACAATGGGTCATGGTGATGGGTTGGCCATTGCTGATGCCGGATTGCCCATTCCATCTTCAGCCCAGCGTATTGATCTCGCCCTGACCCAAGGCGTTCCAGCTTTTTTGCCAACCTTGTCGGTTATTGGAACGGAATTGTTCGTCGAGAAGGTTTTGCTGGCAAACGAAGTGATCGATGTCAGTCCTGATTTTCATGCAGCGCTTCTTGTCCAAGTCAGGGATCTGTCCGAAAAGCAGGGCAGCGCGATTTCTATCGATTATCAGTCTCATGAAACCTTCAAGACGCGTTTGGCTGATTGCAAGGCCGTGGTCCGCACTGGGGAATGTACCCCTTACGCCAATATCATTCTCTATTCCGGGGTGACCTTCTAGCGATTGGCGAATGGGAGAAAGACAATGACGGCACTTCTGGAACTGGAACAGGTAAGTAAGTCTTTCTCGACGGTGTCTGTGCTCAAGCAGATTGATTTTCGCGTTGATGCAGGCCGGATTGTGGCGCTGGCTGGTGAGAATGGTGCCGGCAAATCCACCATGATGAAACTCATCACCGGCATTTATCCTCGTGATGAAGGTGTGATGAGGCTCGGTGACCGTGAGGTCAATTTCTCCTCTGCCCGACAGGCCATGGATGCCGGGATCGCGATGATCCATCAGGAACTCAATCTTCTACCAGAACTGAGCGTTGGTGAGAATATATTCCTTGGCCGCGAGCCGACTGATGCATTTGGTCGTATCCTCTGGAGTGAGATTGAAAGTCAGTCCCGCCGTTGGTTGGAAGAATTGAAGCTGAGCATTGATCCAAAGGAAAAGCTCGCCAATCTCTCCATCGCGCAGCAGCAGATGGTGGAAATTGCCCGAGCGCTTTCCATGAATGCCGACATCATCATCATGGATGAGCCAACCGATGCACTGACCGATATTGAGACCACGATCCTTTTTGAGATTATGGATCGCTTGCGCCAGAGCGGAAAAGGTTTGGTTTTTATCTCCCACCGCTTGGGAGAGATTTTTCAGATTTGCGATGACATTGCTATTCTGCGTGACGGCCAGATGGTGCATCAGGGACCGGTTGCTGAGATCAGCGAAGATGATTTGATCCGCCATATGGTTGGGCGCGAACTGACGGACCAGTATCCTTACGAAGCATTGCAGCGCGGTGATGTGCGTCTTTCAGTCTCTAATCTGGTTGCCCATAATGTGAAGGGTGTTTCCTTTGAAGCTCATGCTGGTGAGGTTCTTGGCTTTGCCGGTCTGGTCGGAGCAGGGCGAACCGAACTAGCCAAGGCCATTTATGGTGCCAATTCAGTCAAATCCGGAAGCATAGAGATTAACGGCAAGTCCTGTCGTCTGAAATCTCCCCAAGACGGAGTAAAGGCGGGCATCGGCTATGTGACGGAAGATCGAAAGCATGAAGGCTTGATCCAGATGCATGCCCTAAGTGCCAACATGTCTCTGACCGGTCTTTCGCGATTTCTCAATCGCCTTGGTATTCTTGATAAGGCCAGTGAGCGAGAACAGATTGAAAAATATATCAAGGCCTTCTCGGTGAAGACCCATGGCATGGATGCCCAAATTTCACAATTGTCCGGGGGTAATCAGCAAAAGGTCTCCATCGCCAAATCCCTGATGCCACGTCCGGATATTCTTATTCTTGATGAGCCGACACGAGGCGTGGATGTCGGTGCTCGTCGAGAAATCTATACCCTCATCAATACACTCAAGAGTCAAGGTTTGTGCATTTTGCTGATGTCGTCCGACATGCCCGAATTGCTCGGTATGTCAGATCGCATCCTGGTGATGTCCGAAGGCAAGCTGACCGGGGAATTTTCCCGTGACGAAGCCGATCAGGAAAGCATCATGCGCTGCACCGTTGCCGAACATGTCTAGGAACCGATTTCCATGAACCTGAAATCCTTCTTTTTCAATAACATTCCGCTGTTCGGCCTGCTGGTGCTCATGGCATTGGTCGCCATGATCAGCCCCAGTTTCCTGACGGTTGACAATCTTCTGAACATTCTGCGGCAAACGTCCGTCAATGCGATCATCGCAGCTGGCATGACCTTCGTCATTCTGACAGCAGGGATTGATTTGTCCGTTGGCTCAATCTTGGCTTTTGCAGGCGCGATCTGTGCCTCCATGATTGCCATGGATATGCCAATCTTTGCAGCTTTCTCTGCAACCATTGCCATTGGTGCCGTGCTTGGAGCTACACAGGGCAGCATCATCAGCTATTTTGGCGTTCAGCCATTCATCGCAACCTTGGTGGGCATGACGATGTTCCGGGGGGCGACCTTGGTTTATACCAATGGTCGCCCAATTTCGACCGGGGATTTTGATGTTGCCGAGACCTTCTATCAGTTGGGTGGTGGCTATATAGCGGGCATCCCGGTGCCGGTTGTTATGGCCTTTGTGGTTTTTGTGGGTTGCTGGTTCATTCTCAATCACACAGCTATCGGGCGCTATGTCTATGCCATCGGCGGCAATGAGCAAGTGGCCAAGTTGGCCGGTATCAATGTCAACCGCGTCAAGATCATTGTCTATGCATTGTCCGGTGCACTGGCGACTCTCGCCGGGTTGGTTTTGACCGCCCGCCTGGAATCCGCCCAACCAACGGCGGGTCTTGCCTATGAGCTGGATGCCATCGCAGCCGTTGTGCTTGGAGGAACGTCCCTCGCTGGCGGTAAAGGGCGCATCACGGGTACTTTGATCGGTGCGCTCATCATTGGCACGCTCAACAATGCGCTCAATATTCTCGACGTCTCATCCTATTACCAGATGATCGCCAAAGGCGGCGTCATTCTTCTTGCCGTGATGCTGGATCAGCGCGGCAAGGCGGACAGATAAGCAGACCCAATACACTTTTATTCAGACACTATATACAGGGAGTGAAATCATGAAAAAGTTTATCGGTATGGCACTGGCAACCAGCCTGATGCTTGGCACCTCCGTTTCCGCCAAGGCTGAGGAAACACTGGCGCTGGTCATCTCCACCTTGAACAATCCGTTCTTCGTGACCCTCAAGGAAGGCGCTGAAAAGAAAGCGGCTGAGAAGGGTTATAAATTGTTGGTTCTGGATAGCCAGAATGATCCTGCGAAGGAACTGGCCAACGTTGAGGATGTGCTGAACAAGAAGATCTCTCTTATGATGATCAATCCGACAGATTCTGACGCTGTGCGCAGTGCCATCAAGGCAGCGAACCGCAAGAATGTGCCGGTTGTGACCCTCGATCGTGGTGCCAATGGTGGTAAGGTTGCCTCCCATATTGCTTCTGATAATGTTCAGGGCGGCGAGATGGCAGGTAAACTCATCGTTGATATGCTGAAAGGTAAGGGTAAGGTCGTTGAACTACAGGGCGTGCCTGGCACTTCTGCTGCTCGTGATCGCGGCGAAGGTTTCAACAAGGCCGTTGCCATGGCATCTGGTATTGAAGTGGTTGCAAGCCAGGCCGCTGACTTTGACCGCACCAAAGGCCTGAATGTGATGGAAAACATCCTGCAGGCTCAGCCAGAGATCAATGCGGTCTTTGCTCATAATGATGAGATGGCGCTGGGTGCAATCAAGGCGATTGAAGCTGCCAAACGTGACATTTTGGTCGTCGGTTTCGATGGCACCGATGATGCCGTTTCTGCCGTGAATGAAGGTACTCTTCTGGCAACGGTTGCCCAGCAGGCTGCGAAAATCGGTTCCATGGGTGTGGATGTGGCAGAACAAATTCTCAAAGGTGAGAAAGTTGCCGACTATACTCCGGTAGCCTTGAAGGTTATCAAGAAATAAAGGATAGTCCGGCTCCGCAACTTATGAGAGCTGGATTCTTGAATCTGGATCCGGTGCCGATAAGCGCCGGATCATCAACCTCGATCACTGTGGGTGGACATGATAAGTATCAAAGATGTGGCGCGAGCCGCCGGAGTCTCTCCCTCCACCGTGTCTCACGTCATCAACAAGACCCGATTTGTCGCGCCTGAAACCAAGGTAAAGGTTGAAAAGGCCATCGACGAGCTGGGCTACCAGCCAAGCTCTCTGGCCCGTGCTTTGAAGATCAAGAGCACCCGTACAATCGGCATGCTTGTCACCTCCAGTACCAACCCCTTCTTTGCCGAAGTTCTTCGTGGTGTGGAAGAGGGCTGCTACCACAATGATTACAGCCTCATCCTTTGCAATTCCGGCGATCAACATGAGCGTCACATCAGCTATCTCAAGGCTCTGATCCAAAAGCGTATCGACGCGCTCATCGTCATGACGACGTTGGCCGATGAGATTTTTTACGAAAAGCTCGCGGCATTGGACAGTCTGCCAAAGGTTGTTCTGGATTCCGAGCAAACCGGTTTTGCCTGCACCATTGGTGACGATTCCGTTCATGGCGGTGAATTGGCAACCGAGTTTTTGCTCAAGCGCGGCTTTAAGCAGATTGCCTGTTTGACCGGGCCTGCGGGCCATCCTCGTTCGCGCGATCGTCTTCGTGGTTTTCATCGCGCCATGAACGAAGCCAAGGTTGAAGTGAATTCGAGCCTGATTATTGAAAGTGAATTGACCGCTCCTGGTGGTTATGAGGCCATGAGTAAGCTGTTGCAATCAGGTCAGCAGGTTGAAGCTGTCTTTGCTTTCAACGACATGATGGCAATTGGTGCCTATAAAGCTGCGCAGGAACGTGGTTTGGCAATCGGCAAGCATATCTCGATCATAGGCTATGATAATCTCGAATTGTCCAAATATATCACCCCAACGCTGACCACGGTAAACCAGCCAAGCTATGAATTGGGGCTGAAAGCGGCAGGTCTGCTGATCGACCATCTGGAGAATAAAAGCGAGCTCCCAAAAGTCATTGAGATGGAGCCAAGCTTGATTGTTCGTCAGTCTGTTGCAGATAAATTCGAATAAAACCCGATACTCTTACAAATCCAAGGAAGCCTCATGTCCATTTCAGTGTTTGGCAGCATCAATATCGATCTGACTACCTATGCTCAGACACTTCCGGCTCCCGGTGAGACTTTGCTGGCGGACCGTTATGTCCTCGGTCTTGGTGGTAAGGGCTGCAATCAAGCGGCGGCTGTTGCCAAATTGGGCGCTGATCCTGTTCTGGTTGGGCGTGTGGGTGTCGATAGTTTCGGTAAAAGCGCTCTGGAAGAAATTGGCAAGCTTGGCTTGTCCACCTCTCATGTTCATATTGATCAAGACAATAATAGCGGTTTGGCCGTGATCGGCGTTGATGCCAAGGCGGAGAACTCCATTTCCGTGATTGGCGGAGCCAATATGGCGATTGATCAAAGTGATGTCGCTCGAGCCGACGATGTATTCAAGGCTGTCAACATTCTGCTTTTGCAAATGGAAATTCCACTGAAGGCCGCAATGCAGGCTGCTGAGAAGGTACGTACCAATGGCGGATTGGTCGTACTGGATCCAGCTCCAGCCCCAAAGGTTGGATTGTCGGAAGATATTCTCGGACACATCGATATCATCACACCGAATGAGACGGAAACAGAAATCCTGACCGGAATTCGCCCAAGGAATCGTGAAGAAGCGGCGCAAGCCGCTCGCCTGTTGCGAGAGAGAGGCGTTTCAATTGCTATCATCAAGCTGGGTGCAAAGGGGGTCTATTTCCAAAGTAGCCATGAAGAAGCTTTCGTGGAGCCGTTCAAGGTCAGCAGTATCGATAGCGTTGCTGCGGGAGATTGCTTCAATGGCGGTTTGGCCTTCGCGTTGGATGAAGGCATGCCATTGGTTGAGGCTGTTACCTTTGCTTCAGCCTGTGGGGCGCTTTCCACCACAAAGAAAGGGGCATCCGCTTCTGCCCCAACCAGAGAAGAGGTTGAAACACTTCTTAGGTCTTGCATGTTCAATCCGTGAGGTCATCAGGTATAGGATATAGTAGTGCATCACCATTCTTATAATTTTACCTTTTGATAAAATTATAAGAATGGTGATGCTATTGGTAATTAAAAAATTAGTTGTAATATCTGATTGTGCTCTTTTGGGGTTGTTATGGCGAATAAGGATTTTAGCTAAGATTTTTATGATGTAGAGAAATTTTTCTAAATATTATTTTTCAAAATAAGAATATATGAAAAGTATCTCCTAAAATTGATATGATAGGCTCATTCAATCGGCTTGTGTTGAAAATTTGTCCAGCCATATCAAATATCTATTCTGAAGATTATTATTATTATTTTTTTACCAATTGATAAATTTAATTTATCCACTAGAATATCCAAAACCAAGATTGGTATCCTGAAAAGAATAGCGGCCCTGTGGCTGCTTTTTTGCGGTCGCGAACAGCCCGACTTCAGAAGTATCAAGGGGAGGCGCCTGATATGGTATTTGATCTGATCATTCGAAATGCATCCTTACCGGATGGGCGCACAGGTGTCGATATAGCTTGCGACAAGGGATATATCGCATGTTTGGAACCCAATATCAGTGCCGAGGCGGTAGAGGTAATTGACGCCCACTCCATGCTGGTTTCACCGCCCTTTGTGGATTCCCATTTCCATCTGGATGCCACTTTGTCTCTTGGACGACCCAGACTGAACAGATCGGGCACCTTGTTGGAAGGTATCGCTCTTTGGGGTGAGTTGAAACCACTTCAGAGTGTTGAGGAAATTGTGGCAAGGGCGCTTCGCTATTGTGATTTGGCTGTAAGTCAGGGGTTGTTGGCCATTCGCACTCATGTGGATGTGAGCGATCAGGACCTGAAAACCGTCGAAGCCCTGTTGCAGGTTCGTGACAAGGTGAAAGATTATATCGATTTGCAATTGGTGGCCTTTCCCCAGGATGGAGTGTTTCGCGCCAAAGGGGCTGATGAGCATCTTTTGCGAGCATTGGATATGGGGGTGGATGTCGTGGGAGGCATCCCGCATTACGAACGTACCATGGCGGATGGAGCCCGGTCGGTGCGTTGGTTATGCGAAGTGGCTGCGGAGCGCGGGTTGCAGGTCGACATGCATTGCGACGAGTCTGACGATCCGCTGTCACGACATATTGAAACTCTGGCCTATGAGACCCAGCGTTTGGGTTTGCATGGACGGGTTGCGGGTTCGCATCTGACATCCATGCATTCGATGGACAATTATTTTGTTTCCAAACTGATGTCATTGATGGCGGAGGCGGGCGTGCAGGCAATCGCCAATCCGCTGATCAATATCATGCTGCAGGGGCGTCATGACACCTATCCCAAAAGACGGGGGCAGACACGGGTGCGTGAATTGCGCGATGCGGGCATTTCTGTGGCCTTCGGGTCTGATTGTGTCATGGATCCCTGGTATTCATTAGGATCGGCAGACATGTTGGAGGTCGCTTCCATGGGGCTGCATGTGGGGCAATTGTCGTCACGAGAAGACATGCGTTGGTGCTTTGATGCGGTGACGGAAATTCCGGCACGGATCATGGGGTTGGAGGGATATGGCCTGAAAAAGGGCAAAAAGGCCGATATGGTTTTGTTGCAGGCCCATGATCCGATTGAGGCCATCCGCATGAAGCCCAACCGGCTGGCGGTGATCCGTGCAGGCAAGGTCATTTCCCAAATGGAGAGGCGCGTTGCGCATCTGGCATTGAGTGATCGGCCTGCATTACTTGATCCGACAGATTATCGCCCTCAAGAATAGCAATGCCTCTGTTCTGTCCGGAGGTATTTATTTGGCAGGCAGAGTTTCAAATCATAGAGCAAGGCCAAGACAATCAAAAACCCATAAATCGAACATTCCAGAATCTTGAACGGAGGTTGATCATGAAGAAATATCATATCAATAGAAGACGCTTTCTTAAAACCGGGGCGACCTTGGGCGCTGTTTCATTGCTTCCAGCGCCGGTGGTGTTGGCACAATCGCCTGTTAAGGTTGCTGGAATTCACTCTTCTCCGGTAGAGAATGCTTGGAATTCTCGCTTGCATGTTGCAATGCTGGAAGCGGCAAAACGTGGCGAAATCGATTATGTCTTTTCCGAAGGGATTGCCGGAACCGATTATTCCCGTGCGATGCGCGAATATGCAGAGCAAGGTGTCGAGGTGATTGTCGGGGAGGCCTATGCGGTCGAACGTGAAGCAAGGCAGGTGGCGGGTGATTATCCCGATACGACCTTCCTCATGGGCTCAAGTGGCAAACCTCATGGTGATAATTTTGCAACCTTTGGAACCTGGAATCATGAAGCGGCCTATCTGTGTGGCATGCTGGCAGGAAAGATGAGCAAGTCCGGAATTTTCGGTTCGGTCGGGGCTATTCCCATTCCTGAAGTGAACATGCTCATCCATGGTTTTCGTCAGGGTGTGAATGCGGTGCGTCCGGATGCAAAACATCTGATCAATTTCATTGGAACGTTTTTTGATCCTCCCAAGGCACGGGAGGCCGGTTTGGCACAGATTGATTCCGGTGCGGATATTCTATTTGGGGAGCGTATTGGTACTGCCGATGCTGCCAAGGAGCGTGGCATCAAGGCCATTGGATCGCTCACTGATTATTCTGCTCGCTATCCGGAAACAGTCTTTTCCAATGCCATCTGGAATTTCGGGGCCATTCTTGCAGCGGCTCTGGCGGATCGCAAGGCGGGCAAATCCAATGGTCAGGAATATACCCGTTTTGGCCTCATGAAAGAGGGCGGCAATGATATCAGCTATGTGAAATCCATGGTGCCTGCCGATGCCATCGAGCCGATGGAAAAGGTAAGAGCCGCCATCAAGGCAGGTGAGTTTGAGGTGAAGATCGATTTCAGCGAACCAACTTGATCCTCTGTTCATTGATGGTTGGCGTGAGACAGTCCCACGCCAACCCTTTGTCATATCTCTGAAGGAGGCATGGACATGGCTGAACCTGTCGTGCTGCATTTGGATTCGATTACCAAGCGTTTTGGATCTTTTGCCGCCAATGATGCCATTTCGATCGAACTGCGTCGCGGCGAAGTGATTGCCCTTCTGGGGGAGAATGGCGCAGGCAAGACGACCTTGATGAACATACTGTTCGGGCATTATGTGCCAGATGAAGGAGAGGTCTATATCGAGGGCAGAAAAATTCCCCATGGGAAACCCAAAGAGGCCATAGCTGCAGGAGTGGGTATGGTGCATCAACACTTTTCGCTGGCCAAGAATTTAAGCGTGCTTGAAAATGTTATGACCGGGACCGAACCCCTGAGCAGCTGGAGATCGGAAACGGCAAAGGGTAAGCGCAAGCTTAAAAGTCTTGAAGAGAAGTTTGGCCTGCTTGTCGATACAGATGCCCGGGTGGGGGATTTATCGGTTGGGGAGCAGCAGAGGGTGGAGATTCTCAAGGCTCTTTACAATAATGCGCGCATTCTGATTTTGGATGAGCCAACGGGCGTCCTCACCCAACAGGAGGCTGAGGGACTTTTCAAGACCTTGCGAGCCATGGCAAAGGATGGCTTGTCCATCATTTTTATCTCGCACAAATTGCATGAGGTTATGAGTGGGGCCGACAAGGTGGTCGTGTTGCGCGCAGGCAAGGTGATTGCGGAGCGAAATACAGATGCAACCAGTAAGGAAGAATTGGCGGAACTAATGGTTGGCCGTCAGGTGGAACGTCCGGTACGCGAAGCTTCCAAGCCCGGAGACGTGGTTGTCCAGGCGCGTGATGTAGCCTTGCATGCTGGTTCTACGGCGCGCCTTACAGATATCACTTTTGATATTAGGGCAGGTGAAGCCCTTGGAATTGTTGGTGTTTCGGGTAATGGTCAGGCTGCACTTTGTGACCTGGTTGCCGGTGTGGCACATGCCGATCACGGAACCTTTGAGATCAATGGCCGCGAAGTCAGTCACATGACACCTCGTGACCTCAGTTCGATGGATGTTGGACGTACGCCGGAAGATCGTAACAGTCAAGGTGCTGTCGGAGAGTTGACGCTCTGGGAAAATGCTGTTCTGGAGCGGATCAATGATAGACGTTTTTCCAAACATGGTTTTTTGAACAAGCGCGAAGGGCGATCCTATTGTCAGGATCTGATTGATCGTTTTGATGTGCGCGGTGGTACGCCCAACAGCCGGATCAGTCTCTTGTCGGGTGGTAATATGCAGAAATTAATCCTTGGAAGAAGTCTGTCCAAGCACCCTGTCTTTCTTCTGGCCGCGCAACCGACCCGAGGGCTTGATGAAGGTGCCATAGCGGCTATTCATCAGGATATTCTTGAGGCCCGAAAAAATGGCACTGCAATTTTGCTGGTTTCGGAAGATCTGGATGAAGTGGTGTCACTGTCTGACCGGATCATGGCGATCCATGGGGGTCGGTTGTCACCGGCGGTGGATGCAAAAGAGGTGGACTCGCGTCAACTGGGTTTGATGATGGCAGGTGAATGGGGAGGCCTGGGCTGATGCGTATAGAGCGACGGGAAACACAATCGCGATCCTTGATGTTTATCGTGCCCTTGTTGGCAGTGGTGGCTTCGCTGGGCTTGGCGGGTATTCTGATTGCCTTGGCGGGGGCGCCTGTCTTTTCTGCCTATAAAGCTCTGTTTTTGGGAGCATTTGGGTCGAAGTTTGCCATAACGGAGACACTGACCCGGGCTACGCCCTTGATTGTTACCGGATTGGCGGCGGCGGTCGCCTTTCGCGCCCGGATCTGGAATATCGGGGCGGAGGGGCAGTTTTATATGGGCGCGTTGCTGGCAACGTTGCTTGGCTTCCAGAACTTTCTTGATCTTCCGAGCTTTGCTCTGATTCCCTTGCTGATTCTGGCCGGAGCTGTTGCCGGAATGGTGATGCTTGTTATTCCTCTTGGTTTGCGGTTGCGTTTTGGTGTCGATGAAGTGGTGACAACCTTGTTGCTCAACTTTGTTGTGTTGTTGTTTGTTTCCATGATGCTGGATGGTCCGATGAAAGATCCATTGGCTTTTGGCTGGCCGCAATCGGTGCCCGTGGTTGATGAAGGATTGTTGCCCAAGATTGTTGAACGTTCGCGTCTGCATCTTGGTCTGATCATAGCGATTGGTGCGGCTCTGCTCGTCTATGTTCTGAACTCCTACACGGTGTTTGGCATGGAATCCAAAGCCGCTGGCTTCAATCCCATGGCTGCGAGATTTGCAGGGGTGCCATTTGAGAAAACGCTGATCAAGGTTGCATGCCTGTCCGGTGGCCTGGCCGGGCTTGCGGGTGCAGTGGAAGTCTTGGGGGTCAAGGGTCAGGTTTCCAATGATCTTTCCGCTTCTTTTGGTTATGCGGGAATTGTTGTGGCCATGCTTGCAAGCCTCAATCCCATAGGAGTTATTTTTGCCGCGATCTTTACTGCCACGATGTTTGTTGGCTCTGAAAGCATGAGCCGGACATTTGGCATTCCCAGCTTTATTGCCGATGTGGTGGTCTCGCTTTCCCTGATCACCATGCTGGTTGCCATCTTTCTCTCCAACTACAGGATCCGCCGATGACCGATATTATCGATATTCTCTTTACGGTTGGGTTATGGTCCTCTGTTTTGCGTATTGCCACACCGCTTATTTTCGGGACGCTTGGAGCCCTGTTGTGCGAACGGGCCGGAGTGCTCAATCTGGGTATTGAAGGAATCATGACCTTTGGTGCAATGATTGGATGGTTGGCCGTTTTTCAAGGGGCAGATCTTTGGACAGGGTTGCTGGTTGCAGCTCTGTGCGGTGCTCTGTTTGGCTTGCTGCATGCCAGTCTGACGGTAACCCTTGGCCTGTCTCAGCATGTGACAGGTCTGGGAATCACGCTCTTTGCATCCAGTTTCAGTTATTATATTTTCCGTATTGCTATTCCGGCCCAGAATACACCACCCACAGTGGAGCCATTCCAATCTCTTGATATACCATTTTTATCTGACCTTGCTTTTGTCGGCCCAGCTCTGTTCACTCAAACTGCCCCAACCTATCTGGCTATTTTCGTGGCCTTGATCATGGCTTATCTGCTAGCCAGAACCCCTCTTGGACTGGCCATTCGCATTACGGGGGAGAACCCGCATGCAGCAGAAGCGCAAGGCGTTGACCCCATTCGCGTGCGTTATGGTTCAGTCATCGTGGGCAGTGCATTGATGGCAGTGGGTGGGGCATTCTTGACGCTTTCCGCTTTCAATTCCTTCTTTCCTACCATGATGCAGGGGCGAGGCTGGATCTGTATTGCGCTGGTGGTCTTTTCTACCTGGAAACCAAGCAGAGCGATTTTGGGAGCAGTTTTATTTGCCTTGTTTGATGCCTATCAGCTGCGTCTTCAAAATGTGCTGGGTCAGGCCGTGCCTTATCAGATCTTTTTGATGATGCCTTATTTGCTTTCCATTCTGGCGCTGGTCATCATGTCTCGCAGTGCTCGTGTTCCTCAAGCCTTGATGCAGCCTTATCGCAAGGGAGAACGATAGAAGAGTTTTCGCGCATCGTGAAACAGGATTTGAGAATGAGCAAAGACAGGATGATTTGTCAGAAAGCAGTTAATCGCCAAGTGGTTGAGGGCCTGTGCGGCCATGATAGGCCGTCAAAGATGCTCGGATGCGGCGCAGATTTTCGTTGGTTCTGTCCGATAAAGTCTGTGCCACTGCCAAGGCAAGTGCATCAATGAGTATCAGATGTGCATATCGTGATGCAGTGGGCTTATGAATGTCCGGATCTTCCGGCAGGTTCGCTACAATGGCGATATCCGCCAGATTGGCGAGGGAAGTATTTGGCTTGGTGATGCAGATAACCTTGGCGCCATAGCCCGATGCAATTTCAGCTGCACTCAGAATTTCCCGCGCCTCGCCGCTATTGGAAACCAGCAAAAGAGTATCCTGTGTTTCCAGCGTCGCTGCTCGCATTTGCAGCATATAGCTATCATTCACTGCAATTGATGGAATGCCGAGCCTGAAAAAACGATTGGCTGCTTCATGAGCCACCATGGCTGAACCCCCACCGATGCCAGCCAAGAGCAATTGTCTGGTTTGGATTAATTGTTCTTTTGCTGCATCCAGAATTCCCGGATCTATCTGTTGGCGCATCACATTGGCAGTTGCATAAAGCGCGCCCAGAATGTGATCGACCGCAGTTTCGCTATTAACCGGGCTGGTTGTGGTGCCTGGATCCAGATATTGCAGACTTACAGCCAGATTTTGTGCCAAGCGCAGTTTGAAATCGCGAAAGCCATCACATCCCAGAGATCGGCAAAAGCGGATCACGGTCGGGGTACTCACCGCGCATGCTTGTGCCAGTTGCGCAATCGTCATCGATGAGATGCTCTCGAGATTGACGCTTACATAATTGGCGACCTTCTGCTCTCGTGCTGCAAGTTGACCATTTTTCTGCCGGATGGCCGAAATCAGATCGATTGCTGGCTTATCCAGCATCTCAGCCTTACCTGTGCCACCATCCGTCTGATCACTTCTCTCACTCATGGTTTGCTTTCGTGTGTCTTATCCGACTCATTACCAGTGCTTTTGTACTTTAAGTACATTTATTATTCAAATTTATGACCTTTAGATCTCAAAATGTATCAAAAATGTACTTAAAGAACAAATTTTCATTGACAATATCGGATTTTGCCATCATTTTTCTATCTTAATTACAAAATTGTCTCTGGGAGGAGAGAATGAAAGATTGGACAGGGCATCTAAGCCGACGCACCAATCAAGCCGTGGAGGCCATCGTAGCAATATTGATGGCGGCACTGGTTCTTGATGTTTGGCTTGGCGTGGTGGATCGATATTTCTTTCACTGGCAGCTGCCTTGGCCTGAGGTTCTGGCAAGATATCTGATGATCTGGGCTGCCATGCTCGCTGTATCCTGCGGCATAGCCCATAGAGAACATATCGGCCTGACAACTTTTGTCTTCATGATGCCACTAAAGCTACGTCGCCTGGTTCTGATCATCATGGACCTGTTGGCACTTGCTCTCTTCGCCTATCTCTTTTGGTTCGGGCTTGGATTTGCCCAAAGCGGTGCCAACCGATTTGCGATGATATTTGGTGCGAGCCTTCGCCCATTCTATGCCGCTATTCCAGTCGCAGCCGCTCTCGCATGTTTTCAGTTGATGCTCGTTCTCATTCGAGATCTTGGAGAGCAACTGGAGCTGGACCCCGATCAGGATGACCCGCAAGCACAAACCACCGGACCTGCACAATGATTGTTGGATTGACCTTTGTTGGCTTGATCATTCTGGGTATGCCCATCGGCTTTGCGATTGGTTTGGCCGGGCTTGTCGGTCTCATCGATATGGGCGGCAGTCAGTTCCTGGCCGTAGGACCTGGTAAGGTTTTCAATGGCTTGAACATATTTCCCTTCCTAGCCATGCCATTCTTCATCCTGGCCGGCGAGATCATGAACCATATCGGGATTACGGATCGGTTGGTAAAGCTGGCGCAGGTTCTGGTTGGCCATTTCAGAGGCGGGCTCGCGCACACGAATATGCTGGCCTCCGTTTTCTTTGCAGGCTTGACCGGGTCTGCGACTGCGGATGCCGCCGCTTTTGGTCGAACCCTTGTTCCAGCGATGGTCAAGCAGGGCTACAAACGGGACTATGCCTGTGCGGTCACTGCAGCGGGCTCAATCATCGGGCCGACCATTCCACCGTCTGGATTGATGGTGGTCTATGGATCTTTGATGGGAGTTTCCATCGGTGGCCTGTTTGCAGCAGGTATTCTGCCCGGATTGGTCATTTGCGGAATTTGCATGATGGTCATTGCGCTTGGGGCCAAACGCAACAAGCTGCCAAAGTCCGAGGAAAGTGCAGGTTTCAAAGAAATCATCGACACTTTCATCTCATCTTTCACGGCTCTGATGATGCCAATCATCATTCTGGGCGGCATTCTGGGTGGGATCGTCACCCCAACTGAAGCTGCATCCATTGCCGTTGCTTATGCTCTTTTCATTGGCACCTTTGTCTATCGCACGCTGAGCTTTGGTGCGCTCTATCGCATGCTGGTCAGCACTGCTCGTATTACCGGCGTGATCTTTGTGATCATTGCTTTTGCCGGAATTTTGGGATGGTGGATGAGTTTCGAGCGTATACCTCAGGCAATCGCGGAATCCATTCTGGTTATCTCCGACAATCGCTATGCGGTCATCGCAATTATCATTGGCACATTGCTGGTGGTCGGCATGGTCATGGATATCACCGCCATCCTGATCATTCTTGCCCCTGTTCTGGTGCCGTTGACTGAGCAAATCGGGCTTGATCCCATTCATGCGGGTATCGTTTTCGTTGTGGCGCTCAATATTTCTTTGATGACGCCGCCGGTAGGAGCCTGTCTCTTCGTGCTCTCCTCAGTTACCGGCGAAAAGCTGGAACGCATAGCCGTCAAGCTGATGCCATTCCTGCTGGCAGAGGTCGCCATACTCTTCATCTTCGCATTCTGGTCGGACGCAGCGCTCTTCCTGCCGCGCCTGTTCGGGTTTGCCAGCTAAATCAAAGGTCGAAAGACCATCAATTCACCAATACCTGTCTCAATCTAGTGGAGGATTAAAGAATGAAAAAGGTATTCAAGGGACTGGCCGTTAGTCTTGTTGCACTTTGTGCCGCAACAAGCGCCATGGCAGACGGCAAAGTTCTGAAGTTTGGCCATGACAACAAAGCTGATCCGTTTGAGAATCCGGCCCATGCTTGTACTGCTGTCTTTTCCAATATTGTCGGTGCAGACACGAATGGTAAGGTCAAGGTTGAAGTGTTTCCATCCAACCAGCTGGGCTCAGCAGCCGAGCATGTCCAAATGGTTCGAGATGGTGTCATTCAGGCCACGTTGACCTCAACCGGTGCCTTGGCCAGCTACTATCCGCGCATCGATGTACTTAACTTGCCATTTGCATTTGGCAGCAATGCCGCCACCTATAATGTGTTTGATGGTGAATTTGGCAAGACACTGGCCGACGATATTGAAGCAAGCCTTGGTGATGTCGTGGTGCTTGGTTTCCCAGATACTGGTGGCTTCTTTGCCGTTACCAACTCCAAGCGCAAGATTGCTGATCTGAAAGACTTTGACGGTGTGCGCATTCGTACGATGACCCTGCCATCTCATCAGGCCATCATCAACGCTTTGGGGGCTGAAGCTTATCCGCTGAGCTGGGGTGAAGTTTATTCCGGTCTTCAGACTGGTGTGATCGATGGGCAGATGAACCCGGTTCCGATTATCTCCTTCGCCAAATTTTCTGAAGTACAGAAATATATGACGCTGACCAACCACCTGTTCTCGCCTTACACCTTCATGGTCAATCGTGCTTTCTATGAGGGCTTGAGCGATCAGCAACAGGCAACCTTGCGCTATGCGGCACAAAGCTGTGTTGCTGCGAGCCGTGGTTTGTCTCGTATCATCGAAGCGTCTGATCGTGGTTTGGCTGGTTTGATGGACAAGATTGAAGTGACTGCATTGTCAGATGATCAGCGCAAAGCCATGGCCGGTGCAACACAGCCTGCCTTTGAGAAACACATCAAGGAAAATCAGGATGCAAAAGCTGGCGAACTGCTGACGCTGTTCAAATCTGAAGTCAAAAAGGCCAATGACGCGAGCTATATCGACTAGTTCACAAGCGGGCAGGTCATTGTACTGAATGACCTGCCCCTGAGTGGAGTGTCAAAGCCCCACTTCTCACGACACATATGTCATGGCAGGCCGCTATGAGTGAAGCCCTACGGCCTGCCGCATTACTTTATCAGACAATGAGGGATGGAACAGCCGAACTTTTTATCTGGTCTGTCAAATCCCAAGGATTTTCGAATGCGGGTTTTTTGCGCCTCTATCGCAACCGAGACCAATACCTTTTCGCCGTTGCGCACGGATCTGAGTGATTTCACCCAGAGTTTCTACGCGCCTCCGGGAAGCCATCCGGAAACTCCTACTCTCTGCACCGGAATTTTCCCTGAATTGCGTCGGCGTGCTCGTGGCGGGGAAATCGAGTTGATTGAGGGCACCGCAACCTGGGCGGAACCTGGTGGCTTGGTGAATGCCAAGACATGGCATCATCTTCGCGATGAAGTTCTTGGCCAATTGCGCGCAGCCTTGCCGGTGGATGCAGTTCTTCTGGGACTGCACGGTGCCATGATTGCTGATGGATGCCTTGATTGCGAAGGAGAACTCCTCAAAGCGGTGCGAGAGATTGTTGGGCCAAATACCAAGATCGGCGCCAGTTTTGACCCCCATAGCCATTTGAGCGAAAAGCGGGTGATGAATGCTGATGTCATCACCGTGTTCAAGGAATTTCCCCATACCGATTTTGTCGAAGCCGGGGAGGCCTGTGTGGATCTCACCTTGCGGGCTGCCCGCGGTGAGATCTCACCTCATATCTCGGTGTTTGATGTACGCATGATGGATGTCTTGCCGACCAGTCAGGACCCTATGCGAGGTTTCGTTGATAAAATGAAAGCGTTTGAAGCAGCCGGCGAAGCTTTGTCCATATCGACTATTCACGGCTTCATGGCAGGCGACTCTCCTGATCTGGGTGCAAAGATCATTGTCATTACTGATAGCGATGCTGCCCATGGGGATGACTTGGCACAGGCGCTGGGCCATGAATTGTTCAGCTTCCGAGGGCGTGCGCGACCAGAATTCCTGGAACCGCTTGATGCTCTGAACAAAGCTCAGGCATTGTGCGGGAGCTCGAACAAACCTGTCGTGATCGCAGATGTTTGGGACAATCCAGGTGGCGGTGTCGCTGGAGATTCGACCATTCTGGCAAGGGCTGTACTGGAACAAGGACTGCAGAATGTTGCGCTTGGCACCATCTGGGATCCCATGGCTGTTCGTCTTTGTCAGGCCGCAGGCGAGGGCGCGAGTTTGGAGCTTAGATTTGGTGGAAAGACGTCAGCCCGCGCTGGCAATCCTATCGATGCCACCGTCGAAGTTTTGAAAATCGTGCCCGATGCAGTGCAGTCATTCGGGGCGTCCATTGTTCCGCTGGGGGATAGTGCGGCCATTCGAGTGGATGGTTTGGAAGTTGTCCTGAATTCCAATCGTTCGCAGGCATTTTCGCCTGATCTTTTCACCAATATGGGGATTGATATTGATGAAAAGGATCTTCTGATCGTGAAGAGCACCAACCATTTTCATGGTGCCTTTGCTCCCATTGCGTCCCATATTTTGTATGCAGCGGTAGATGGGCCTTACCCGAATGATCCACGGATCAACGGATACCGGTCACTGAAGCGGGCTATCTGGCCGCTGGTCGAAAACCCACATGAGATTGTCTCATCTGAACAACAAATAAGACTGTGATTGCGTTGCTTGTCTCTACCCGTATACAAGATTGGGTAAGAGACAGGAGGAATGGATGTCACAGTCGCTGGATTTGGAAAAGATTGCTGTCAGTGCTCTATCGGGGCTTTCAAAAGGCATGCGCGGTTCGCAATCTGATTTGGCAGTCTCGAATGTTGCCAAACAAGGCTGGAACATTCTGAACGAGGATCTGCCTTTTCCTCTTCCTGTCATCAAGCTCTCAGCATTGGAGAAGAACCGCGCCTATATGCGTGCTTTTTTGAAGCAAACAGGGGCTTGGATTGCACCACATGGCAAGACATCCATGGCGCCTCAGTTGTTCCAGATGCAATTGGATGATGGAGCGTGGGCGATTACAGTTGCCACTGCGCACCAGATGGCAGTTTGCAGAGAGTTCGGTGTCTCGCGCATTTTCATGGCCAACCAGCTGGTTGGGAAGCAGAATGTCGATTATGTCATCAATGCCTTGAAGGATGACCCGAATCTGGATTTCTATTGTCTGATCGATTCCGAGGCTGGAGCGCGCCTTCTGGCCAATGCTGTGAAACAGCATGGCTTGTCTCGTCCCCTCAATGTCCTGATCGAGATGGGGATGGAAGGTTATCGCACCGGATTTCGGTCTGTATCAAATGCTCTTGAACTGGCCCGAACAATCAAGCTCGAACTTCCTGAACTCAGCCTTCGTGGTGTGGAGGGATATGAAGGTGTCTTTTCCGATTGCTGCGTGAAGGGCAAGGAGGACAAGGCACAAGAGTTGTTCGCCAAGATGCGCGCTCTCGCCAAACGTGCAGATGATGAGAAACTGTTTGCTGATGGGCCGATCATACTGACAGCCGGGGGCAGTGACTTCTATGACTTTGCTGCCAGAGACCTTGCCATCGATATGGAGACGCTGAATATCCAGATCGTCATTCGCTCTGGTTGCTATCTCACCCATGACGATCTCTTTTATGAGCGCGCCCAGCAGCGCTTGAAGGAACGCTCTCCAGAATTTGCCAACATCGATCCCGGTCTGACCCCAGCGATCGAAGTTTGGGGTTGTGTTCAATCAAAACCTGAAGAGAGACTAGCTTTTGCCTCCTTGGGCAAGCGCGATATTTCATTTGATTTTGAGCTACCAACCCCGACAGGACACATGAAGTCAGGTAAGCCGGACAGTCATTGCTCCTTGTCAGAGGAATATTCAGTGTTACGCCTCAATGATCAGCATTGTTATGTGCAATTGCCAGCGGACAATGACATTGAGGTCGGCGATCTGATGAGTTTCGGAGTGGCACATGTCTGCACCACCTTCGATAAATGGCAGTATCTGATGCTTGTCGACGATGACTATAATGTCGTAGGGGCTATCCGCACCTATTTTTAGATCTGATGTAATGAAGTGTGCCGCTGATCAAGGGAACAAAGTGACCAGCGACATGGTTGTATCAAAGGCGATGCATTGAACATCGGAACAAAAGATCAAAGCTGTACCCAGCCTTCTGGTGGCTTGCCTTTTCCGGGATGGACGCTGCCGCATTTCTTGCAGGTCCGAGCTTCGACATTGGCATGGAATGCGTCGTAGATCTTTGGAAGTGCGCTGACGATCCCCTCAATGCCATCGAGCGTCACCTCTTCACGATGCAAAAGAGCCTCACATTCAAAGCAATACCATTCAAAGCCTTCTTTCATGCCTGGTACACGCGGCGCTTCGACAACAATGCCGAGCGAGCCTTCCTGAGGGCGCTGCGGTGCGTGGCGGACATGAGGTGGCAACATGAAGACTTCTCCTTCACGAATTGGAAGGTCATAGATCTTGCCGCCATCGGCAATCTTGATCATCATGTCGCCCTTGATCTGGTAGAACCATTCTTCAACGGGATCATCGTGAAAATCACAGCGTGCAGTGGGCCCACCAACCACCATGACAATCATGTCACCTTCTTTGTGTAGCAATTGATTGCCGACAGGAGGCTTCAGTTTGTCAGCATTCTCTTCGACCCATTTTTGAAAATTGAAGGCTTTGAGTTTTGGATGGTGTGCCATATGCGTTTCCTCTCTATGCGAGATCCAGGCTTATTCTTTGGATTTTAAACAATCTTGCGCGTGTGCCAGACATTCTTGACTGTCAAATAGCTTTCCAGTCCCTCTGTGCCGCCTTCTCGGCCATAGCCACTGGATTTGACACCACCAAATGGCGTCTCCGGTAGAGAGGCTTCGAGGGTATTGATCGAGAAATTGCCAACCTCCACTTCATCGATCATCTGATCGATATAGTCGGCACGGTTGGTGAAGGCATAGCCGGCAAGTCCGTAAGGAACGGCATTTGCTTGGGCAATTGCCTCATCAAGATTGGCAACAGGATTGAGAACTGCGATCGGACCGAACGGTTCTTCTTGCATGATTTGGGCGGAGTGAGGGACGTTGGTTAAAACAGTTGGTTGGAAGAAGTAGCCAATGTCACCATGACGACCACCACCAGTCAAGAGTTCGGCCCCTTTGGCAACCGCGTCCTCAACCAGTTTGGTCAAAACAGGAATACGACGCTCATTGGCTGTTGGACCCATCTCAACCCCTTGATTGATGCCGTTGCCAACTATTGTGGCTGCGGCGCGTTCAACAAAATGGGCTTTGAACTCCTCAAAGATGCTTTCATGGATGAAATAACGCGTTGGTGAGGTGCAAACTTGCCCTGCATTGCGCATCTTGCGAATAGCTCCGCTGATCGCGGCTTTTTTGACATCGGCATCTTCGCAGACAATGACCGGAGCGTGACCGCCAAGTTCCATCAGGACCCGAGTGTCATATTGGGCGGCTATGCTTGTCAGATGACGACCCACTATTGTGGAACCGGTGAGCGCCACCAGTTTGATGTCAGGTTGAGGGATGAGAAATTCCGAGATTTCGGAAGGAACCCCAAATACGAGATTGAGAACTCCAGCCGGAAGGCCTGCATCTTCAAAGGCCCGAACGATATGAACAGCTCCACCCGGTGTTTCTTCAGCTGCTTTCAAGATAATGGAGCAACCGGAAGCCAGGGCACCAGCGATCTTGCGAGCGGGTTGGCTCATCGGAAAGTTCCAAGGGGAGAAGGCTGCGACCACACCGATTGGATGATGATGGACAGAGAGTTTGGAGCCATGTGCTGCCGGGATCACACGTCCATAGGTGCGCATGGCTTCGCCCGCATCCCATTCAAAGAATTCAGCCCCCCGAATGACTTCCAGACGCGCTTGAGCAAGAGGTTTGCCATGCTCGGCCGTAATCGTTTGCGCAATCTCTTCCTGTCTCTCGCGCATCAGGCTTGCTGCTTTGAGGATGATATCTGCGCGTTTGCGAGGAGAGGTTTCTCTCCAGATCTTGAATCCTTTTCTGGCAGCGCTCAGAGCATCCTCCAGATCATCGATATCAGCACAGGGAAGGCGCCCCAGCTCTTCTTCCGTAGCTGGATTGACGACGGGGACGTCGCGTTTGGCTTTGCGCCATTTGCCATCAATGAACAGATGTAAATCGGGATACATAAACGAGCGCCTCCTTGAAAGTTCCTTCCAATTCGCGCAGATTTGCTATCCGTTTCAATCTAATCCAAAGAATTCAGATATCGGATTTTTGAATATCAAAGATGCCGATCTGGTTCAGATGCCTCAATTCGATCAATCGTTCTTGCCTTCGACCTCGTCGAAAAATTCACGGGTAAAGCCGACATGCTCGATTAGCAATGCCTTTGCCTTGGCTTCGTCACGTTCAATAACCGCATTCATCAGCAGGGTATGATGCTCGATGCCCAGAAAGCTGCGGCTCTTGCTCAAAAGACCATCATCTCCGAGATATTTGTCGCGATGGCTGCCGGTGAACATACTGAAGAAATGACGGTCCAGATGGTTCGAGATCTGATCATAAAAGAGCTTCAGCCAAGGTGAGTTAGCTGCACTGAGGATGCATTTGTGAAACTCTCTGTGACGCTCGCTCCATGTTCTCAGGGCTTCGAAGTCCGTCACCTCTGTGGGGTTGGGTGCTTTGCTCAGCAAATGATGGGCTGACAGAATGCTCCCTTCCCACCTGTCATCGCCATGTTTCATGGCCTCCACCATAAGAGCTGTTTCGACCACAAGGCGGCATTTTTCCAGATCTGCAAGCTCGGTTTGAGTGACCGGTGCGGCGCGAAACCCACGATTATTCTCCATAATCACAAATTTCTCGCTCTCTAACTGGCGAAGCGCTTCACGAATTGGCGTTGCACCCAGTCCGCTTTCTTTTCCAAGGGGTTGGATGCGTATTGGAGCGTTTGGAGGGATCTTGGCTTCGACAATTTGTTTGAGCAAAAACTGGTAGGCCAGCTCCGATTTTGAGCTGTTGGAAGCGTCCATGGATTGACTCCGATTAAGAATCATATACGATTTATAAAATCATATATAATTTGATCTATTCAGGTGAATTACCTGTCGCACATATAGTTTGAGAAGGAAAGTCGATGTCTCTTCATATCAGCCGTGAGCATGCAGAAATGTTGGATAAGAAAGATCCAATAGCCTGCAAGCGCGATGAATTCTTTATTGAGGAAGGCACGATTTATCTGGATGGCAACTCCCTCGGGCCAGCACCAAAATCTGTTTTTGACAGCATTGATGTGACCATGCGTGAGGAATGGGCCAAAGGCCTGATCCGCAGTCACAATACGGCGGGCTGGTTCATGCTGACTGATACCTTGGGAGATAAGATCGCAAGGTTGCTTGGTGCAGGGCAGGGTGAGATTGTTGTGTGCGATACGACGTCCCTGAATATTTACAAAACACTGCATGCTGCCCTGTCCATGCAGCCGAACCGAAAGAGGATAGTGGCGGAAGCTACATCTTTCCCAACCAATCTCTATATGGCGGAAGGTGTTGCTTCAACGTGCAGGGATGTGAGTATTGCCCTGGAGGGGAGCGACGGTGACGCGATTGAAGATCTGATCGATGAAGACACCGCAATCGTGATGCTCAACCATGTTGATTATCGCTCTGGTGTCATTCGTGACGTGAAAGCCATCACGGAACTGGCCCATTCAATGGGGGCGATGGTGATGGTGGATTTGTGTCATTCCGCTGGCGTGATCCCCGTTGATTTGCGTGATCTGAATGTCGATTTTGCTGTCGGCTGTACCTACAAATATCTCAATGGTGGCCCAGGTTCTCCTGCCTATGCTTATGCCGCGAAGCGTCATCATGGCAAATTCACCCAGCCATTGTCCGGATGGCACGGCCATGCCGCTCCTTTCAAGTTCGAACAATCCTATCGTCAAGGTGAAGGCGCGCGCGCCCTACTGTGCGGCACCCAGCACACTCTGTCCATGCGTGCCTTGCAATCGGGGCTCGCCATTTTTGACGATGTGAGCGTCAGTGAGTTGTATGAGAAGGGCAAAGCCCTATCCGATTTCTTTGTTTCCCTGGTCGATGGATTTGCCGATGAGCTTGGCGTTGGGTTTTACAGCCCAAAAGATGTGAACCTGCGCAATGGCCAGGTGTCTCTTACCCATGAAACCGGTGGCTATGCCATCGTTCAGGCCCTGATTGAGCGTGGCGTGATTGGCGACTTCCGTCAGCCCAATGTGATGCGGTTTGGTTTTGCACCGCTCTACTTGCGCTATGTCGATATTTGGGATGCGGCCAATCATTTGCATGATGTGCTCAAAAGCAAAGAGTGGACCCATGAACGTTTCAATGTCGTGGCGACAGTTACCTGATCATCTGGTGTCAAGGGAGCATGAACGGGATGGCAATCAAAAACATTCTTGTCGCTTACAATGGTGGTGCTGCATCAGATGCAGCCCTTCACCTGGGTGTGCAGATGGCTCGCAAATATGATGCGCATCTGACTGGCATCATGGCACACGGGATTTCATCAACGACCAGGCATATGCCTGCTTGGCTGTCGGCTCATATTCGCCAAAGCATAGAAGAGACATTTGAAGGGCATGGGGCGGATGTTCGACGCCGCTTCCATGAACAGGTTACGGCAAATCTGACGGCTGATCGAACGCATTGGTTGGAAGTTGAGGATGATCCGGACCGCAGTGTCGCAACATTTGCGCGCGTGTTCGATATCACGCTGGTTGGGCAATATGAAAATTTGTCGGAACAGGATGCAATGCTGCTCCATCCCGATCGCATTGCTTACGATGCCGCGCGCCCGGTGATCATCGCTCCCAAGAGCTATAAGGCAGAAAGGCTCAATGAAAGGGCGGTCATTGCTTGGGACGGTGGAAAGACGGCCGCGCGCGCAATGATGGATGCGATGCATGTTCTGGAGACCAAGGAATTTGTCTCGGTTGTGACAATTGGAGAGGATTGTTTCAATCGCATCCCGAAAAGACTTGATATCTGCGCGCTTCTTGCTCGTCACGGCATCCGAGCCGAGCATCAGATATTGCCGCTCAAACGAGAGGGAGCGGCCGCGACACTGCTTGATTATTGTGACACATCTGACTTCGGCTTGCTTGTCATGGGGGCTTATGAACGCGCCAAATTTGCCGAGGATTTGACCGGTGGCTTCACCGAAAGGGTTCTTCGCAACATCACACTGCCGACCTTCGTTTCGCACTGACGAACGTAAAATATTGTCGAAAAAACCAGTTTCAGAATGGGAGGAAACCATGAAACTTGCAAACTTTGTAAAAGCCACCGCCATTGCGGCCATGGCGTCAATCACAGCCCTGGCAAGCCCTGTTGTCGCTGCCGGTTGGGCTCCTGATGAGCCGATTGTGCTACGCGTCGGGTTTGGTGCAGGCGGCGAAACCGACACGATGGGGCGTGTGTTGGCTGCGACAATCGAAAAACAGACCGGTTGGGATGTGGTTGTAGAAAACCGTCCAGGCGGCGGCGGTGTCGCCATGTTAAGCGGTCTGGTTTCGGAAAAACCAAATGGTCTTGTTCTTGGTATGGCCGTGAATATTCCGCCGCTCATGATGCTGAATGAACGGCCGGACACTCTACCCTTCAAAATCGATAGCTTTGATTATATCGGCACCATTGCACTGGCTGAAACATCGCTGATTTCCAGCTCAAAGGCCAAGTTCAACTCTGTTGAGGAGTTGGTTGCCTATGCAAAGGAAAAAGGCTCTGCCTCCATTGCTTGGGATGCTCCGGATCTGAAAGCTGTGATGCAAAAAGTAGGGGCAGATGAGGGTGTGAAGTTCCGCATGGTGAAAGCCGAAAGCGGAGCGGAAATGATTAAGCTCTTGTTGGGCGGGCAAGTCGATGCGGCATTTGGCACGGGCGCTCACCTGCCATTTGTCGAGGATGGACAGGTCAAGATTCTCTCCAGTCTTTCAGACAAGCGCTTGAGTTATGCGCCTGAAATCCCGACCCTGATCGAAGCAGGTCACAATTTTTACATCGCACCTTACTTCTATGTGGCCGCACCGGGAAACCTTCCTGCTGATGCCAAGGAAGCTCTAGCAAAGGCGATGGAGAATGCGGTCGCTCATGAAGACGTAAAGACTGTTGTCCAGAATACCGTGCGTGCGCCTGCAAATAATCTGGGACCGGACGGCACACGCAAGATGATGCATGATGCCTTTGGTCCAATCGGCAAGCTTTTTGCCAAATAATTGACAACGCCTTAGCCAGATCTTTGCTGGCTAGGGCATTTTGCGTTGGGGGACCCATGTCGCTTCACCGTGCCTCTGGCATTTTTTTTCTGATATTTGCAGCTGCAATGTATTGGGTGGTTATTCCGGCACAAACCCATGTTGTTTATCCGGATGGATCTATTCCGCCCGCTGTTCTGCCGACATTCTATTCCCTTCTGATTGGAGCCTTTGCGTCGATTGTCGCTCTGCAATCAGATGGTGAGACCGACTTCGATATGGTGCAAATGGCAAAGGTAGCTGCCTTTTTCCTGCTCACCACAGCGGGTGTCTGGTCAATGAAGCGTCTTGGATTTGAATATGTGGCACCCGTCATGGCTGGACTGTTGCTTCGGGTCGTTGGAGAGCGTCGGCCTCCTTGGATCATCCTTGGCGCATTTGTCTCTCCGCTGCTCATCTGGGCATTTTTCGAAATCGCTCTTGGTCGTTTGCTTCCATAAGGAAAGTTAGAGATGGTACCTTTCGATGTGATTATGGCGGGCTTGTCCGGTAGCTTTGCACCTATGGTTCTGCTCTATATTTTTGCCGGTGTGGTCATCGGACAGTTTGTCGGGGCGGTGCCGGGCATTGGGCCGATCATGGCCATAGCCATTGCTATTCCATTCACCTTCGTCATGGACCCGTTGGTCGGAATTGCATTTCTTGTGGGCATAGGAAAGGGTGGCCTTGTCGGTGGGGCGGTGCCCGCTGTTCTCATCAATACACCTGGCACTCCAGATGCGGCAGCTACGGCGCTTGATGGCTTTCCACTTGCAAGGCAGGGGAAGCCGTTGAAAGCGATGCGGATGGCGCTCTATTCTTCCGTGACTGGCGATACGGTCAGTGACATCGTTCTCATCACAATCTCGGCGCCACTTGCAATCGTTGCTTTGCAACTTGGTCCTGTAGAAATTCTCTTTCTGTTGTTGTTTGCCTTTACTGTCATTGTATGTCTGGTCGGTGGTTCTGTCACAAAAGGTGCCATAGCGCTGTTGCTCGGATTGCTTTTTGCGACTATTGGCCTTGATCCGGAATATGCGACCCCGCGTCTGGTTTTCGGCTTCACCCAGCTTTATGACGGTGTGCCGCTGGAGGCGATTGCTCTTGGTATTCTTGTGATGCCAGAGGTTCTGCGCCGCCTTGCTGATGGAATAGGCATTGCTCGCCCTGCAGTGGTTATTCCGGATGATCAACCAAAAGCCGACAAACAGATCTCATGGGTCGAATATTGGGAATGTCGTTTCGCCATGATGCGTGGCGCTTCCATCGGGACATTGCTTGGTGCATTACCCGGGATCGGTTCAACCGCAGCAGCTTTTATTTCCTATGCTTCGACCAAGGAAAGTTCGGATGATCCCAAATCCTTTGGTCGTGGGAACATAGCTGGCATTGCCGCGGCAGAATCCGCCAATTCAGCTGTGGTTGGGGCCAATTTGATCCCGCTTCTCACCCTCGGAATTCCCGGAAGCGTCGGCGCAGCTCTGTTGATCGGTGCCTTCAAAATCCATGGCATTCAGCCAGGGCCGCTATTGTTCAAACAGCAAGCCGAACTCATTTATGGATTATTTGGTGCCATGATCATCGCCAACTTCTTCAATTTCTGGGTTGGGCAAGTCGGAATGCGCGTTTGGGCAACAGTCGTGAAGGCGCCTGAGGCTTTCATTTTCTCGATTGCATTGCTGCTCTGTATTGTTGGCGTTTATCTGGGAGCTGGGGGCATGTTCGGCATCTATGTGATGCTGATTTGTACCGTGATCGGATTGGCTCTCACCGCTGCTGGTTATTCCGTTATTGTCTTCATCATCGCTTTTTTCCTCGGAAGCCGTTTTGAAACGACCATTTCCCAAGCTTACTCTCTGACAGAAGGCCATCCCGCAGAATTGTTGAACTATCCGGTTGCTGTCGCACTGCTGGCGGTCAATCTATGTTTCCTGTTTCTCTTTGCGCGCAAGCGTTTTAGAGAGGGCAAAAATGCAAGAGAGCGGGCGTGATTTGATCTTGCCATCTGCCATCGAGGATCCTTTCCAAGAACGACTTTGTCTTGGTATAAGATTTATCGATGGCAGAATATCAAATTCTTCGTTGTAGTTATTGCAGAAGATCTCCCATCATCGTGGCACTCACAATGGGAGGTGATAATGAAATATTGGAACGTAATGAAATCTGGCTTGGCTGCTGCAGCTCTGGCTTGCGGGCTGGCTTCATCGGCACAAGCGGCAGAGTTCCGCCTCGGCCTGTTGACCCCGCCACCGCACATCTGGACGAAAGCAGCACAAAGCTTTGCGGATGATTTGAAGAAGACATCAGGTGGCAATCATAGCGTTACGGTCTTCCCGGCGCGCCAATTGGGCAATGAAGCGCAAATGCTGCAGCAATTGCAGACTGGTGCATTGGATATGGCCTTTTTGACAGTGGCTGAAGTCTCCAACCGCGTACCTGATCTGGGTGCCTTTTATGCGCCCTATCTTGCAAAAGACATCAGTCATGCCGGACGTATCTTGCGCTCAGAGCCAGCCAAAGATCTCTTGAAAACCCTGCCGGGCAAGGCCGGTGTGGTCGGGCTTGGCTATGGAATGGCAGGTTTGCGCCAAATCGTATCGCGTGTGGATGTTGCCTCCGCCAAGGATTTGAGTGGCCTGAAACTTCGGATCACGCCTTTTGCACCTATCTTTGATTTCTATGAAGCGATTGGTGCAGCTCCAACGCCGATGCCGCTGCCAAGTGTATATGACGCGCTTGCCAATGGTCAGGTGGATGCCATCGATATGGATGCTGAACTGATCTGGGTGCTGAAATATTATGATCATGCCAAGATGATTGTTCAGAGCGATCACATGATGTTCCCGATGGTGGCGCTTGTCTCTGCACGTGTCTGGAAGACCATGTCCAAGGAAGATCGTGCCATGATTGGCAAGTTGATGGCCAAGCATGTTGATGGCACCATTGATAGCTATATCGCCAAGGAAGCTGACTGGTTGCAAAAAATTCAGGGCACGGACCGTTCTTTCAAGAAAGTTGGTCCGGATTTCTTTGGGGACGCATTGAGCGCGTGGGAAGCGAAATGGAGCAAGAAAGCACCATCTCTTGCTGCCATTCGTAAAGTGGCAGAAGAAACCAAGTAATCAATGCTATAAGGCGCAAGTGGGGGCTTGCGCCTTATATTTTGTAATTTTCCCTTTCTGGGCAAAGTGAGGTCTGGATGATCAGGCGATTTTCGACATTTTGGGCCGAGCTGGAACTCAAATGCGCTGCATTGCTGGCTGCTGGTATTACTCTTCTCATTCTATTGAATGTGATCACCCGCACCATTGGCATTGCCCTGTTCTGGGTGGATGAACTGGCAATCTATCTCATGATCTGGATGACCTTTTTTGCGGCATCTGCTGCTATTCATCACAAGAATTCAGTAGCGGTGACACTTCTGGCGGATGCCTTGGATTACAAGCAGCGCCGTCTATTGATGAGATGTGTTGATGTTATTCTGTTCGCCATGGCTCTGGGTATGATCTATTTCTGCTGGCGCTGGTTTCTGCCTTTGGATTTGCTCCAGGCAGGATTGGACATCGAAGTATTTCAGGGTGAAACCTTCAATTTCATCTATTCCGAGATCACCAATACTCTGCCGATCCGAAAGGTCTGGGTCTGGCTCATCATGTGGTTCTTTGCCTTTGGCCTGTTTCTGCACAGCCTGAACAATCTGCTACATCCTGCCGATCAACATGCTGACCAATCTGGAACATCCTGATGACTGCTATCGTTTTTGCGCTTGGCCTGTTGATGGCCGTTCCTGTTGCATTTGTGCTGATCCTGACAGCCATCTGGTATGTGTTTGAAAGCGGTAATACCGTTCTGTACGATAGTTTTGCCCAGCAGCTTTTCTCAGGTCTTGAGAATTATGGCCTGCTTGCTATTCCGCTTTTCATGATTACTGGCGAATTGATGAATGAAAGCGGCATGACAACGCGTCTGGTGAACGCAGCGCGTGTCTTTGTCGGTGGCTTTCGTGGTGGCCTTGCTTATATCAACCTTCTCGCCAACATGTTCATGGCGGCCATCATCGGCTCTGCAGCCAGTCAGATTGCAGTCATGAGCCGGGCCATGGTGCCAGCCATGGAGAAGGACGGTTATAGCCGTGGTTTTGCGGCTGCAACGACGGCGGCAGGAGGATTGTTGGCTCCCGTCATCCCACCATCCATGTTGTTCGTGATTTATGGTGTATTGGCTCAGTTGCCCATCGGCGACATGTTCATTGCTGGCATCATTCCCGGGCTGTTATTGTCCCTTGCCTTTGCCGTGGTGGTGACTATCATCGGCTTGGTTCAGGGATTTCCCAAAGGGGAGTGGATGGTGCGATCCGAGGCAATATCTGCCCTTATCTCTTGCCTTCCTGCCAGTTTGATCCCACTGACGATCATCGGAGGCATTCTGTTTGGCATTGCCACACCAACGGAATCTGCTGCTGTTGCGTCCTTCGTGGCCTTCCTGATGGCGCGCTTCTCATCCGAGAAGCTCTCCTTGTCGCGCCTTTTCACCTTGTTGCGCCGAACGGCTGTCAATTCTGGCATGGTGATTTTCATGATTGCGGCGGCGAATGTCTTTGGCTGGGTGGTAATCTATGAGGCATTGCCGCAGAAACTGGCCAGCTTGATCACAACCATCACGTCCGATCCGTTCATGTTCCTGTTGATCGTGAATGCAGTGCTGCTGATTGTTGGCATGCTGATTGATGGCATTGCAGCAGTTATTCTGGTCACGCCGATCCTGCTGCCTATCGCGACGGGTTCTTACGATATCGATCCGTTCCAGTTTGGCGTGGTCATTTGCATCAATCTGGTGCTGGGTCTGCTGACGCCTCCGGTCGGAGTGGGGCTGTTCATTGCCTCCACAGCCAGTGGAGCACGCATAGGCGAGATCTTGGCTTCGCTCTGGCCATTCCTTCTGGCCGTGGCGGTGATCCTGATCATGCTGTGTTATTGGCCGTCCTTATCGACGATGCTGCTTTGAGCATCGACAGCGATATCTTGCAAGGCGCGCAACAAAGCCTGCGCAGCAGGAGAGAGGCGCGCCTTTGCATTATAGGACACCCCCACCGGACCGGAGCCAAAGGGAACTTCCCAATCCAGAATGGCGAGATTGCCCTGAGCCACATCCTGTTCAGGCACATGGCTCGGCATTAAGGAAATCAGGGGTTGGGTCTGCAAAAGTGCGCGATTGGCCAGATAGGATACTGACTCTAGCGATACAGCAGGTGAAGCCACATCTTGTGAGATGAAAAAGCCATCCACCCGGCGGCGCAAACTGGTTTCAGGTGGTGGCAGGATCCAGCCGTAATCCTTAAGCTGCTCGAAACTAAGATCTTTGGTTTCTGCCAGAGGATGATGGCTCCCTACTACGGCAACAATGCTTTCATCAAACAGTTTTTGCTGAGCAGTGCCATCGCGATGGCGGCTGACGGGCAAACGTCCGACAACCATGTCAATCTCGCCGGTACGCAAGGCTGGCATCAGGGCATCATTGGTGCCTTCGACCACTTTGATCATCACGTTGGGACGCTCTGCCAACAGGCGTTCAATGGCTTTGGGCAGAATCCAGGGGGAAGCGGCAAGGAGTGAGCCAACCACGACCCGGCCGGAGCTGCCATCATTGAGGTCGTCCAGTTCCTGCGCGGCATTGGCAACCTGCGCCAAGATCAATTGTCCATGGCGGATCAGAGCTTTGCCAAATTCTGTAGGAATGACACCGCGATTGGTGCGATCGAACAGCTGCACTTCAAAATCCAGCTCCATGTCCTGGATCATCTTGGTCGCAGCGGGTTGTGAGACATTCAGATCTCGCGCAGCACTTTGAATATTGTTGTGTCGCCCTACGGCGACAAGCAATCGCAATTGTCTGAATTTAAGACGGGTTTGAACCTTCTCGACAATTCGTGTGTGCCGACTGACCAATGGATGCTCCTAGAATTTTAGCCGTTCTGCATATTGGGTTATGTTAGCGATTACACTCATGGCTGCAAGAGCAGAGGTGCGGGGATTGGAAGGCATAGGATTGCATTCGATTTCGAATTTGCATTTTCCAAAAGCGCCTTCGGCTTCAATCTCATGAATGTTGCGTTCAATGGAAGGGTCGGCGACCAGCTCCACCATGGTTTCGTCAAAACCGATACCGGAGAGTGCAACAGCGGCTGCAACGTTGGCATTCTTTGGATATTGAAGAGCGGCTTCTCGTGCTGTGCCTCGGAAATGCTGTTGTGGTCCTTCAAACTCGCCGTCCAAATCCAAAACATTCTCAGCCGGGGAACCTTTCCAACTTTTGGGTGGTTTACGGCCTTTATAGCAGACAGATTTCAGTGTTCCGGTTCGTGCGGATCGCAGGATATCAAGTGCGCCAATGGCCCCAGATGCAAGAATGATATTGCTATCGCCTTCGTTGGCGGCCTGATAAAGCCTGTCATGAACGCTTTGATCTGCAAATGCACCAATGGAAACAGTGAGCAGATCATGGCCAGCTCTTAAAATGTCTTCGCCATGAGCCATCAAGCCTCCATGTCCGGCGCAATCGACAAACAAATCGATTGTGCCTTCGATATCGGCAAATGCTCTGGCAAATTGCAGATCTTGGGGGAGCCTATCGCCATCAGGTGCCTTGAACGATGGAGATGCGATGACTGCGGCCACCTGATGCTCTGAATTTGCCAGTTGCTCAATTACATAATTTGCAATGGTGCCATAGCCGATAAGGGCAAGTTTCATGGAGCAGTCCTTTCAATGTTGCTAATTCAATAGCTGAATTGAAAGGCTTCTGATAACGGTTTTTGTTATATCAAGATATTTTCTTTCGATTTGTCTTTCCAAACGCAAAGACCATACTCGCCACGAACAACCTACATAACCGGGTGTGCTCTCGCACCTTGGTGTTTTTGGTGCCGATGGATGATCGGTTACAGCGGTTCCCGAAAAGTTATTCGGCTTTTCGGATAAGAGCTCGCTTTAAGGAAGCTGGTGATGAAATATTCCAAACATGATGCAAAAGATTATGCCCGTGCCAATATGAAGGGCATCTGGGCCGCAGCACTGAACCCGTTCAATAATGACATGTCTTTGGATGAGGCTGGTCTTCGCTCAAACATTCGTCACTGGGTTGATGATCTGGATATTCAAGGCCTTTTCATTGCGGGAAAGCAGGGCGAATTCTTTTCCATGAGCCTGGAAGAGCGCAAGCGCAATTTTGAAATTGCGGTCGATGAATGCGGTGATAAAGCGGGCACGATCATGTCGGTCTCGGACCAGAATTTCAATACGGTTCTGGAACTGGCCCAGCATGCCCAAGATTATGGTGCGGACTATATTGTGGTTCATGCGCCAGTTCTGAGCTTCGTGCAGGATCGAGGCGAGGTGCTTTATCAATATTATAAGGCGCTTTGCGACAAGCTTGATATTGGAATTGCCATGTGGAGCCATCCGGACAGCGGCTATCTGATGAAACCGGAAGAATGCGCCCGTATTGCAGATTTGCCCAATATTGTGGCCATCAAATATTCTGTTCCGCGCGATATGTATGTGAAACTTACCGGAATGGTTGGCGACAAGATTCACGTCTCCACGGCAGCGGAACACGAATGGATGGACAATATCGAGGAGCTGAATTGGAAACTCTATCTCTGCTCCTCTCCGCCTTATCACTTGCAGACCAAAAATGACAAACGCATGCATGACTATACACAGCTTGCATTCGAGGGGAAATTTGCCGAAGCTCGCAAGGTTTGCGACAGCCTGAACCCGGTAAGGGATGCCATGGCTCGATCTCGTCCTGCGGACAAACCGCAAGCCTTTGGCAAATATTGGCAAGAGCTTTTGGGGCAAGTCGGCGGCCGCGTGCGCCATCCTATGCTGGAGCTGACCGAGAATGAAAAAGCGGTCATTCGTGAAGCTTTTGAGGGATGTGGGCTGAAGCTCTAAAACCCGACTATATGATCTCATCCAATTGTGGAGACTGACAGTGGGTGAGCTACTCGCAATCCTGTCTGCCGCCTTTTACGGTCTGGCGGGTGTGACAATCGCCAAGGGACGCCACGATTCCAAAGGGGATAATGGCGTCTTTCTATCTGTTGTGGTGACGGCTCTTCTCAGCTTCTTTCTGTGGAAAGGGAGTGAAGCCACTCAACAGAACGTAATAGCGCAGGAAATCTGGATTGTGGCAGTTATGCTGTTTGCAGCTGCCGGGCTTTTCTCAACAGTGCTTGGCCGTATCACCATGTATCGCTCGACCGAGTTGATTGGCTCGGTCGGGGCAAGCATGACGCGGCGCTTGATCCCGATTTTTGCAATCCCTATCAGTATCTTGCTGATCAGAGAATGGCCTGTATCCAATGATCTTGTTGGGGGACTTCTGATCTTTTTTGGAGTTTTCGTCTTCTGTGCGAGGAGAGGGCAGCTTGAGCTGTCAAAAGGATTGCTTCTGGGGATAGCTTCTGCCGCCTGCTACGCGTTGTCCTATGTCTTGCGCAGAGCTGGGTTAGAAGACTTGGCTGATCCCGCATTTGCGACTTTCATTGGAGCTGCAACCGGACTGCTTGTCTTTTTAGGATTGGCTCTCGTAGCGAATAATCCTAGAGAGAAACTGCACTATATGACGATTGATCGAGGGATTTGGCCGCTCTGCACCGCGACATCACTGGCGATTGGTCAAACTCTGCAACTCTATGCCTTGCAAACCGCGTCAGTTGCCATTGTTGCCTTCATCGGTTCCATCGACATTCTTTTCACCACACTCTTCGCCGCTCTCCTGATGGGAGACAAAAATATTCGCAGTTTACGCTTTTTGCTCGCAATTCTGTTTGTTCTTGCTGGTTCGGCATTTCTGGTGTGATTGATAAATCTTAGGTTTGGATTTTCCGAACGCTTTGACGCTGAATGAGGCTGAATTCCAGATTGGAATGCTCTTGCGTGATTGCCTCGCCATTCAATATTTTCAGCAACTTATGCATTGCTAGCTTGCCAATTTCGCTGCGTGGCTGGTGAATGGTGCTGATTGGTGGAATGAAAGTACGGGCGAACTGAATATCGTCAAAGCCCATCAGGGATAAATCATCTGGCACTTTTAGCCCGGCTTGGGTGAGACCAAAGGCTGCCCCCATCGCCATTTCATCATTGGCGCAGAAGAGAGCGGTCGGTCGTGCAGGTTTGTCGAGCAATTGCGCTATGACATCAATGCCGCTTTGAATAGAGAAATCACCGGGAAGAATAGAAATATGGTCGCCGAGGCCAGCCTCACGCATCGCAGTTTCATAACCTTTGATACGCAGTTGGGTCAGAATATTGCTTTCGGGGCCGGATAAGTGGGCGATTTTCTGGTGACCCTGCGTAATCAGATGGTCAACGGCTGCTTTGGCTGCCGCTTTATTATCTATGCCAACATGGGCAATATTGGCTTCGGGAACAGCCTCACAAACCGAAATGACAGGAATGTTGCCGCCATCGCTGGTTGGCAAACTGCTGATCACTTGGTCAGGTAGATAGCCATTGAGTAGAAGAGCACCATCAGCTTTGCCATTTCGCAGAAAATCCATCAACCCTTCTGTGCGGCTGCCATCCTTGGAAGCATCCCCTATCAGGATGGTGTAGCCTGCCTCAGAGGCAATTTGTTCAATCCCGAGCAATATTTCAGAAAAAAATGTATTGCCGATATCAGGGACAATTACCAAGACAGATCCAGCTCGATTCCGACGTAGATTCTGAGCTGCAGAATTGATGCGATAGCCAGTTTTTCGGACAGCGTCCTGAACAGCTATCCTCGTCTTTTCTCTCACCAATTCCGGTTTCTGCAAAGTGCGGCTGACGGTTGCGGTCGAGACGCCAGCAATCTGTGCAACATCCTGAATCGTGGGCCGTGTGTCATGCTTCTCCATGGGTCTCTTTCATAACGATCTTGGCAATCAGGTCAAATGTAATCCTTTACAAATAATAATGTAATGGATTACATTTCATGGCAAGCAGGAAAATAACCGGGAAAAACCGGACTGTTTGGGAGGTCTGAATGCGGCTGAGTGTCAATCTGCTTTGTGCGACGGGATTCGTTGCGAGCGATGATTTATATCTGATCGATCTGGCGCAGCAGTGCGGATATGACGGAGTGGAAATTCCGCTGCTATCCGGTGATGTGGATCATTATCAATGGTTGGGTGGCGAGTTGGACAAGAGAGGCATTGCTCGCACCTGTACAGCCATTTGTCCCGACGCAGAAACGGATCCAACCAGCGCAGATAGCGAGGTCCGGTCGAAAGGTGTGTCTCATCTGGATTGGATTGTTGATTGCGCCTCGGCCATGGGAGCAGAAGTGATTGGTGGACCTTTCCATGCCCCTATCGGCCATTTTACCGGATCCGGCCCTACATCCGATGAATGGAAGCGGGGAGCAGAAGCGCATCACAGAATGGCTGAACGTGCGACGAAACTTGGAATGAAGTTGGCGCTGGAACCGTTGAACCGTTTTGAGAGCCATTATCTCAATACATCTGAGCAAGCCAAGCGCTATGCCGGGATGGTTGATCATCCCGCCTTCGGCATCATGTATGATACCTTCCATGCCCATATCGAGGAGAAGTCTCAAACAGAGGCGATCCATGAGCTTGGCTCGGTCATGAATGTTCTGCATGTATCCGAAAATGATCGCGGTATTCCGGGAACTGGTCAAATCGACTTTGCGGGCATATTCGCAGCAGCTCAAGACCAAAAATTTGATGGCTGGGTAGTACTGGAAGCGTTTGGTTCCGGATTGCCGGAGCTGGCTGCAGCCACACGCATCTGGCGGCCCATGTTCAAGGATCACGAAACCCTGTTTCAAGAGGGGGGTGATTTCATTCGCTCATGCTGGAGCCAGGTGGAGGTGCAAGTGTGAGTGAGATGGAAACAGGCCATTCGGTTTTTGAGTTGCGCGGTATCACCAAGAGCTTTCCCGGCATCAAGGCACTGGATGATGTGAGCTTTGATTGCAGAGCAGGAGAGGTTCATGCACTAGCCGGGGAGAATGGTGCAGGCAAATCCACGCTGATCAAGACCTTGTCCGGCGTCTATCAGGCGGATGAAGGCTCGGTTCATTTGTTGGGGGAGGAGGTGCGTTTCACCCATCCTCTGCAGTCCATTGAAGCTGGCATCAGCGTTATCTATCAGGAATTCTCTCTACTGCCGGATCGTAGTATTGCCGAGAATATCTTTCTGGGCCGAGAGCCGGTGCGTTGGGGAATTATCGATCATGCGCGTATGCGTGAGGAAACCAATGAAATCCTGACCATGTTTGGTGATCAGCACCAGCTCCATGCGGATAAATTGGTAGGAGAGTTGGCTGTTGCTGAGCAGCAGATGGTGGAGATTGCCAAAGCCATCTCATTGGATGCACGCGTGATTGTCATGGATGAGCCAACTGCGGCATTGAATGAGCAGGAATGTGAAATTCTATTTGCACTGGTTGAGACGCTTCGCGAGCAGGGACGTTCCATCGTCTATATCACTCATCGTATGCGCGAGATTCAACGGCTTGCCAATCGTGTGACTGTCCTCAAGGACGGTAGTGTTGCCGCCCGGTTTGATCATGTGCCCGAGGCTGACAAAATCGTCCATGCGATGGTTGGCAGGGATATCGGAAACTTCTATCCGGATCCTGCAAAAGCGCATGAAATCGGCGAAGTGGTTCTTTCCGTTGAAGAGGGAGGAAATGCGAGCTTATCTCAAATTTCTCTTGGCTTGCGAGAAGGCGAGATCACCGGATTTGCCGGGGTGCAAGGCGCTGGGCGCAATGCTTTGGCGCAAGCCTTGTTCGGGATAACCCCGTTTACAGAAGGGTCAGTCCATATCAATGGAAAGCGAGTGAGCTTTACCAGCCCACGCGATGCTATCCGATCAGGTCTTGTCATGCTGCCCGGAGATCGAAAATCTGAAGGTCTCGCTTTGATGCAATCGGTCGAGGACAACGGCATGATTTCGCCACGGGCTTTCTCGTCAATGTTTGGGTATCCGAAGCAAACAGCTCATGGCGATGTGAAAGACATGACAGTGGCCTTCAATGCGCTGGATCTGCGCGCTGCCCATTATGGCGTTGAAATCCAATCGTTATCTGGTGGTAATCAGCAAAAGGCCATTGTGGCTCGCTGGCTGGCGCTAGCACCCAAAATTCTGATCTTTGTCGAACCAACCCGCGGTATTGATGTCAATACCAAAGCAGGCATCTACCACCGCATGCGAGAGTTGGCGAGAGAGGGAGCAGCCATCATGGTGATCTCGTCTGATCTGCCGGAAGTGTTGGGTGTTTCCGATCGGATTTTGGTGATGAATGCAGGCAGGATTGTTGCCGAATTTGGTCGCGATGCAAGCGAGCAGGAAGTCATGCATGCTGCAACCGACGATGATCTGCTCAACACCCCAGCTCTTGGCACTGTAGGGCAATCTCCCGAAGTCACCTCTAGTGAGGGAGCGTTGCAATGATCGCATCAAAAAGCCAACGTTTGTCCCGTTTTGTGCCGGTATTCTTGTTACTGGCAGCTTTCGCAATCTACATTGCTATCGCTCTGGCTACCGGACAAGCGCAATATCTGACACTGGGCAATCTGGAAGGTTTGCTCGGACGCTCCATTGCGCTCGGTATAACGGCCATTGGTCAGACCTTTGCCATCCTGATCGCTTCGATTGATTTAAGCGTAGCCAACCTGATTTCAGTTTCTGCCGTCCTGGCTTCCTTCATCATGTCCGGGGACCCTGGCATGATCATTCCGGCAGTTTTGGTCGTCCTCTTGGTCGGCACTGTGGTTGGGGTGGCAAATGGATTGATCATCACACAATTGGAGGTCAATCCGCTGATTGCGACCCTTGGTATGGCTTTGCTTCTGCAAGGCCTGCTCTCAGCCTCTTTCAATAATTTTGCAGGGGCTGTACCTGAGGAGTTTCAGGCTTTTGCCTATGGCGAGGTTGCTGGTCTCTCCGTCAGTCTGGCCTTCTTGCTGCTGCTCACCCTGGCGGCATGGCTGGTGCTTCGCTTCACTCGTTTTGGCTCCAATATCTACTCGGTCGGTGGCAATGCAGATGCTGCGCGTCTGGCTGGAGTGAAGACCAAGCGCACAATCATCTTTGCTCATGTCATTTGCAGTCTTTGTGCCTCTGTGGCCGGGCTTTATCTCGCCAGTCGCTTGCGTTCTGGCGCACCATGGATCGGCCGAGATGGAGTCTATGATCTTGAATCCATTGCAGTTGTCGTGATTGGCGGTACGGCTCTCGCCGGAGGGCGAGGGGGTGTCTGGGGCACACTGGTGGGGGTGATGATCTTCTCGCTCATCGATTCCATTTTCAATCTTTCAGGCGTTGATGCCTTTGCCAAACAGATATTGCGCGGTGTCGTGATCGTGGCTGCCGTTGCGCTTTATGCCGCCAGAAGCAAGAGGATCGAGGCATGAGTGAGAGAACTGAAATCCAACCAATATCAGGATTGTCGCGCATGTGGGATCGTCTGAAGCAGATCAATCCGGTCTTTCTGGTGCTGCTGGCTCTGATCATTGTCATTGCAATCATTAGCCCGCATTTTCTGGCTCCGACCGGCTATATGAATTTCCTGAAACGAGCGGCACCCATCGCCATTCTGGCAGCAGGGCAATTGTTTGTGATTACATCCGGTGGCTTCGATCTCTCATCTGGTGCCTTGGTCACTCTGACGGTGATTGGAAGCTCAATCCTGCTCAATGGAGACCCCAATGCCACATGGTGGGTGATCTCTGTCATGCTGGGTGTCGGTGTGTGTGTTGGTGTCATCAATGCTCTGGTTGTCGCCTATCTGCGGGTACCGTCCATCATCGCCACACTGGGCATGATGATCACATTGGGTGGGATCGCCTTGACATGGTCAGGTGGTGCACCGCGTGGATATCTGCCCGATACGTTCCGTTTCTTTGGCCGAACGCTGATCAAGGATGTGCCACTGATCAAGATCCTGCCAGTTTCAGTCATCGTAATGGTGGTGATCTGCGGGCTCCTCTGGTGGCTCATGCACCGCACCAATTATGGCAAGATGCTGCATAGCCTTGGCGATAATCCGAAGGCAGCTGCTTTTGCTGGCGTGCCGACCGTTCCTGTGCGGATGCTCGCCTTCGTGCTCTCATCCTTATCCGCTGTGATTGCAGGTATTCTGCTTGGCGGTTTTGCGGGGGTTTCGACCGATGTGGGCACAGGGTTAGAACTTCAGGCGATCACCGCCGCTGTGATCGGTGGTGCGCAATTGTTGGGCGGACGCGGTGCCGTTGGCGCGACTGTTGCGGGGGCGTTGGTTCTACAGGCCATTTTCACACTTCTCAATATGCTCGGATTTCCCAAACCATTGCGCGATGTGGTGCAGGGATTGATCCTGATTTCCGCCGTTGCTTTGGCAACATATCGAAGACGTAAATCCGCCGGGTGATGCCGACCGGTAACAAGAACACGGCACAAGGGAGGAACATATGAATTTACTAAAACTCACCACAGCTCTGGTAGGCCTGTCCTTCATTGCAGGGGCCGCTCAGGCGCAAAATTATGATGATCCAAAGGAGTTTGCCAAACAAAAGGCCATGCTATCGGCCAAGGCCAATGGTCCGGCTGATAAGCCTTGGGAGCAGTATTTTGGCGATGTCACGGCTGATACGGCCAAATACAAGAAGGATGGCAAGGCCACCATCTGTTTTTCCAATGCAGGCGTGAACAATCCATGGCGCGTGGTTGGTTGGAACACCATGCAGGCCGAGGTCGATCTGCATAAGGATGAGATCGCGGACTTCGTCGTGACTGATGCAGAAGGGTCCGACGACAAGCAGATTGCCGATATCGATGATCTGTTGGCTGGCGGTAAATGTGACGTTTTGATCGTCTCACCCAACACGACCGCTGCTTTGACACCGGCGGTTGAAAAGGCCTGCGAGAAAGTGCCGGTCGTAGTCTTCGACCGTGGTGTGAACACCACTTGCCCGGTCAGCTTTATCAAGCCAGTCGGTGGTTATGGTTTCGGTATCCAGTCCGGTGACTATATCGCTCAGAATGCCCCAAAAGGTGGCTCGGTTCTGATGCTGCGTATCCTGCCCGGCGTGGATGTTCTGGAGACCCGTTATTCCGCTGCCAAACGCGTCATGGAAGAAGCTGGCATGAAGATTGTCGGTGCCGAATTCACCGATGGTGATCGTGCCAAGACCAAATCCATCGTCGAGGACTATCTGCAACGCGAAGGCAAACTGGATGCGGTCTGGATGGATGCGGGGGCGACTTCTGTTGCCGCAATCGAAGCCTTTGAAGATATGGGCATGGATGTTCCGATTGTCACTGGTGAAGATCAGCAGGATTTCTTGCAAAAGTGGCAGGCACTGGGTCTGAAAACCATCGCTCCGACCTATCCAACCTACCAGTGGCGCACGCCAATCATCGCATCCCTGAAGATCCTGAAAGGCGAAGCCATTCCGGGACCTGAATGGAACTTGCCGCAACCTGCTATCACAGCAGACAATCTGGCCGATTTTGTCAATCCAGATATGCCACCTCTGCATTATGCAGCCTGCGGCTGCGAAGGCATGCCGGATTATCCAAAGCGCTGGGGTGGCAAATAAGCCCCGGATTTCGCTTTAAAACCCAAGCCCTGACTTCGACGCCATAACCCCACCACCCATGTTGTCGAGGTCAAACCGGGCGGATCATGTTTGGTCCGTCCGGAACCAATATGTTTCAAGATATTGATTTCAAGGATCTTTCGCCATGCCGGGAACCATCAAAGGACCAGCAATCTTTCTGGCGCAATTTGCGTCCGACGAAGCACCGTTCAACTCCTTGCCTTCCATTGCAAAATGGGTGGGAAAGCTTGGCTATAAAGGGGTGCAGGTTCCGGCTTGGGATACGCGCTTTATTGACCTCGATAAGGCGGCGATCAGCAAGGGCTATTGTGATGAACTGAAAGGCCAATGCGCGGAGCATGGGGTCGAGATTACTGAGCTGGCCTCTCACCTGCTCGGGCAATTGGTTGCCGTGCATCCGGTCTATGATGCGCAATTTGATGCGTTTGCTCCATCGCATGTTCATGGAAATCCGCAAGCCCGGCGAGAATGGGCAGAAGATGCTTTGATCAAAACTGCCAAGGCTTCACGCAATTTCGGGCTCGATGTCAGTGCCTCCTTCACCGGTGCTCTGGCTTTTCCTTTTCTCTATCCTTGGCCACAACGTCCTGAAGGGCTGATTGAAGAAGCCTTTTCAGAACTCGCTCGTCGGTGGACACCGATCCTTGATGTTTATGAGGATCATGGTGTTGATGTGGCTTATGAGCTGCATCCCGGTGAGGATGTCTTTGACGGCGCCACCTTTGAGATGTTTCTGGAAGCTCTGGGTGGGCATCCACGTTGCTGTATCAATTATGATCCATCGCATTTCCTGCTTCAGCAGATGGATTATCTCGCCTTCATTGATATCTACCACGATCGGATCAAGGCGTTTCACGTTAAGGATGCAGAGTTTAATCCTGACGGACGGCAGGGTGTCTATTCTGGCTATCAGCCTTGGCTGAACCGGGCCGGGCGTTTCCGCTCGCTTGGCGATGGACAGGTGGATTTCAAAGGTATTTTCTCCCGCCTTGCCACACATGGCTATGAGGGTTGGGCCGTGTTGGAATGGGAATGTTGCCTCAAACACCCGGAGGACGGAGCGGCCGAAGGTGCGCCATTCATCGCCGATCACATCATACGTGTGACCGACAAGGCGTTTGACGATTTTGCAGGTGGAGAAACCGATCCAGCGATGCTCCGTCAATTGCTGGGATTTTGAATGGGTGAGAATGGAAGGGGAGAGACTAACAAATGAGCGTGATTAATCAGCCAATCAGATTGGGTATGGTCGGTGGTGGTCAAGGAGCCTTTATCGGTGCGGTTCATCGCATAGCATCTCGCATGGATGGGCAATATCAGTTGGTTGCTGGTGCTTTGTCATCAAACCCTGATCGCGCTCGTGCTTCTGGTGAAGAACTGGGGTTCGAACCTGATCGCATTTATACCGATTTCAATGAGATGGCTGAGCAAGAAGCCAATCGGCCTGATGGGATTGAAGTCGTTGCGATCGTTACACCCAATCACATGCATTTTGCGCCTGTGAAAGCTTTCCTTGAAGCTGGTATTCATGTCATTTGCGACAAGCCTCTGACGGCAACATTGGAAGAAGCGCAAGCGCTTGCCCAAATCAAACCAGTCAACAATGCCCGCTTTTTGCTGACGCATAATTACACTGGCTATCCGATGATCCGCTTGGCGCGGGAGATGGTCGCTGCGGGAAAGATTGGTAAGATCCGCCTTGTGCAAGTGGAATATCTGCAAGACTGGTTGGCTGAGGATGTTTCAAATAAACAGGCTGATTGGCGAACAGATCCTGCCCGTTCCGGGGCAGGTGGTGCCATCGGTGATATCGGCACCCATGCCTATAATCTACTGCGGTTCGTTACCGATCTGATACCTGCTCAGATCAGTGCCGAGTTGGATAACTTCGTCCCGGGTAGAAAGCTTGATGACAATGCGCAAATGATGTTGCGCTTTGAGGGCGGGGCCAAGGGTATGCTTTGGGCCAGCCAAGTTGCTACGGGGTGTGAGAATGATCTTTCCATCCGCATCTATGGCGATAAAGGTGGTTTGGAATGGTCACAAAAAGATTGCAACTCTCTCTGGTTCACAGAGCTCGACCAACCTCGCCAACAACTACGTAGGGGCGGACCAGCACCAATTGATTTCGAGTGGCCAATCCGTGTCCCCCCCGGCCACCCGGAGGGTTATCTGGAAGCATTTGCCAATCTCTATCAAGATTTTGCAAGAATCTTATATGGGGAACAAGGCTATACTGTTGTTCCCGGTATGAGCGATGGTCTGGAGGGGCTGATTTTCATTCAAGCAGCCATCAGATCCAGCCAGAACAATGGAATCTGGCAGGATCTGAATATTCTTGAAGAGCCTTTTACGTCATTTTGATCATGCACTTCGTTGCAGGCCGATCTGCTTATGCCCCAGGTCGGAAGTAAAGCCTGCCTGGCCATTTTTGATCCAGACTGTTTTCAAAGTGGCCTGAGTGCCATCGTCCAAGATCATGGTGACGATTTGATCATCTTGCAAATTGTCGGGAATGTTGGTCAGGCAGAAGCCTGTATCCGTGCGATTGATCATGACACAATCAAATTCACGATTATCAATCAGTAAGGTCACCGGATCATTGGTCGCTGTGCGCAAGGCTTTTCGGCGTTCTTCGACATCCCTTGACACATCGGACAGGAAGGCTTCTACAGATTTGGAGAGCTTTTCAGCGATTTTCGACAGATTGTCCGAGACTGTCTGGACATGTTCTGCCTGTTGGCTGGTCTCATCAATGGCTTGGCCTACGCCCTCAACATTCTCTGATGCTTCGGTACTCCCATCGGATGCCAATGAAATGCTTTTTGAAATTTCTTGTGTGGCAGCATCCTGCTGGTCGGCAGAAGCCGCGATACTGGCGGTCATGTCATCGATCTCCGTGACCGCCCCGGCAATACCTTCAATTGCTGATACAGCATCCTTTGTGGACATCTGAATGGAACTGATCTGGTTGGCGATTTCTTCCGTTGCCTTGGCCGTTTGGGTAGAGAGATCTTTTACCTCTGCTGCAACGACGGCAAATCCCTTGCCAGCTTCTCCCGCACGAGCAGCTTCAATGGTGGCATTGAGAGCCAGAAGATTGGTCTGTTCGGCAATGTCGCGGATCATGCCAACCACAGTACCCACCTGATCGACCGATTGGGCAAGCCCGGATACGTCGCTTTCTGCTTTTTCTGCAGTATTGCGTAACTTTCCGACAACTTCATAAGTGCGTCCGGACTGTTGAGCAATTTCGCGAATAGAGCCGGACAATTCCTCAGCCGCGCTGGCAACTGTCTGAACGTTGCTTGAGGCACTTAGCGTTGCGTTGGACGCATTATTGGCTTTCTGGTTGGCTGTCTGTGCCGTGGAATTCAGCGTATCTGCGGTATCCGCCATACGTTCATTGCCATCACGCATATCGCCTAACACACCGGAAATGGTGCCACGGAAACTATCAACAATATTGCTGATATGGTGCTGACGTCGCTCCTCACGCTGACGTTCTTCGACGGCTTTGGCCTCGAGTTCCTGACGCTTGATTGTATTGTCGCGGAATATTGACAAGGCGCGTGTCATGTCACCGAGCTCGTCCGTTCTTTCCATGCCACCAAGGCTGACATTTGGATCATCTTTGGCGAGTATCTTCATGTCGTCCAGTAACTCTGCCATCGGGCGGGTGATGCCGCGGGCAATAAAGAAACCCAAAGTGCCAAGTATGGCAACAAGAGCAACAACGGTAATGAGAATGGCATTGCGCATCGCATAAACCGGTGCCTCGAACTCATCAACACTAACGACCGCCGCTACAACCCATTTGATGCCATGAAATTGCAGAGGGACGGCAGCAAACTTCATGTCCAGATCGCGATAGATATCGGTGGTTTCCAAGCCGGATTTGCCATTGATGGCATTTTTGATAACGGGGGCTTCGATCCGTGTTTGCAGGAAGCTTTTGCCATCGGCGAAAGGAGAGTTGTTGCGTAGGATCAGATCTGAACCAATAACAACAAATTCACCAAACTCTCCCAATCCAGCCCGGTCTTCGAGAATTTCCCCGGCAACATTTGGCAATTGGAAAACCAATGCGCCGGCTGCTTTGCCTTTGTCATCCAGGATCGGAGTGGACATGAAGCTGGCTGGAGCGTCGTTGCTCGGGCCGTATGGACGGAAATCAAAAAAGGAGATGGAGCCGCGTGTGCCATTCATTGCTTTTCGATAAGCATTGGCCAAGTCTGTTGTTTTCCAGCGACCGTTCTGCATGTTGGTTGCATAGTCGAGTTCTTTGAAAACGGAATAAACCAGATTGCCATCTCTATCGATTATGAAGACATCGTAGAAGCCATTTTGTTCGAGAAGATCCCGATACCAAGGATGATAGGTGCCGTGCACCTCGTCATAGCTGGAGCCGGTGGATGCTTTATCCAGCTTGTCTTTTTGCCCGGTGGGATGCGGATTTTTCGTAATATAAGCTTGTTGCAATTGGTTCTCAACGCCATCGCCCATCTCTCTCCAGGCGTTTGAGAATGAACTCAGTGCTTGTCGTGTTTGCGGGCTGTTTGCGGTGAGAGAGAGCGTGCGATCAATCTCTTTCAGGCGATCTTGAACTCGTTCCTTGCGTTCTTCTGCCATAATGACGAGATCGTCGCTGACCAGACCATGAACGATATCGCTGGTGAATGTGAAGGCCAGAACACCAACCAACATTGTTGAGAGGAGGACACTGGCAAAGATTATTGCAGGAATTTTTTTGCTTAATCTGATGTTGAAAATATTTGCAAGCATAAGAGTCACCTTCCGATAGCCTGCGATCATGAGAGTATATCAAGGTTAAAAATTCATTTTGAATATCACTACTTAAAATAAAAGCTGCTCGAATTCTGAGTTTATTTGTCATTTTTATTTTGACTATATTTGTTCAAAATGAATTTTGCCTATTTGATCTATAAATTAAATTTGAATGTTGGTTGATATCTGCACATTCTCAAGTGTGCAAATTTACACTCAATCTTGCATACATTCTGATCGCTCAGCAATGAATTGTCATGCGATAGCCGCGGTCATAGGAAATTCGGACACAATTGTGAAATCAGTGCTTTCCTATCAATTTGGAAAGAAACTTCCTTTACCATGTCGATGTGTTCCAATAAGATTGCTCGCCGGGTTTACTGAGTCTGTGTCTCAAAATGGGTGCGAGAGCGGATCTTTTGGTGCCAAGTTTCAGTGTGTATTGCTGGACATTGCGCCGGTCATGATTGAGTATTTGTGTATGTGGTTCGGGATGCAAGTCTTCGAGAAAAAGAGAAAAAGCGTGCGGTTTTTGGCCGGGCGGCATTTTCTATTTGCTTCTCTTGCAAGTACATTCCTGATTGGTAGTGTTGCTATTGTTACACCAGCTTCTGCATTGGATTTGTTCGGTTACTCCTTTACTGCATCGGGCATTAAAGAAATTGAGGCCAGCAAACCAAGTGAAGATGTTCCAGATCCCACTCCTTATACGGCAAATCTGACGGTTTCAGGTCAAGGTGATGTTGAAGCTTTGCGCAAAAACCTTGAAGAAGCTTCGATATTGCTTGGCAAACAAGAGAACCCGCCTTCGGGTAGTGTTGGTTTGCTGACCAGGGCGAGAGCCGATCGCAAGCGTCTTGTTGGTGCTTTGTTTGGTGCGGCGCATTATGGCGGTGTGGTCGAGATCAAGATAAATGGGCACAATCTGGATGAAATTGCTCTGGATGCGGATTTGAAATCCTCTGGTCCTGCTTCCATCAGCATAAATGTGGATACTGGTCCGGTCTTTTCCTTTTCGCAGCCAAAGGCAGTGACAATGGATGGCGCGCCTATTGCGCTGGATGCATACGATATCCGTGCAGGCGATGCGGCCCGCTCTTCTCTGGTGCTTGAGGCGGAAGAGGCTATCGTGAAGGATTATCAATCACGCGGTTACCCCTTCGCACGTATTGAGAAACGAACGTTGGAGGCAGATCACAAAATCAATCAACTGGATGTGTCTCTGATGCTGGATCCCGGACAGCAAGCACGGTTTGGCCGGGTGACGGTTGAGGGGGCTGAGGAAGTTGACGCCACCTTCATTGCTCAGCAAGCCAATATTCCGCAGGGTGAACTTTACAGTCCAGACCAGATTGCCAAAGCCACCAAACGGTTACGGACTCTTGGTGTTTTTGCTAGTGTGATCATTCGTCCGGCAGAAACCTTGGACGCCGACGGCAGTGTGCCCATGATTATCGAGGTCAAGGAGCGCAAGCATCGTACAATTGGTGCAGGTATTACCGCAGGTAATCTGGACGGTGTTGGAATGGAGGGCTTCTGGACAACACGCAATCTGTTTGGTAGGGCCGAAAGCTTGCGTTTTGAAGGATCAGTTTCAAAGATCGGGCAGAATTCCATCGACAAGCTCGATTATCATTTGGCTTTGTTGTTTGCAAAGCCCGGTGCTTTTGGGCCATCCAGTGTGTTTGATGCCAAGATTGCCGCAGACATCAACAATTCCGATGCATTTGAGAAGCGCGCCATTTCTGGAGAAATGGGTGTCAGCCATCAGTTTTCCGAGCAGATTTCTGGTCGGGCAGGTGTTAAGGTTGAATATTCCCGTCTCAAGGAAAGCTCTGGTATCTCAAATAGCCTGCTTGTTTCCACGCCACTGGAACTTTCCTACGATAGTCGAGATAATGTTCTGGATCCAAGCGAAGGTATTCACCTGCTTCTGAAAACAGAACCAACCATTTCCAATCGCAACAAGGCGAAATTTGTCAAATCGAGTGTGTCACTATCTGCTTATCAGGCATTGGACGATGCCAAACGCTTTGTGATTGCGGGGCGTGTCGAGGCAGGCACTATATTGGGGGCTTCCAGGGCCGATATTCCAAAAGATCGATTGTTTTTCGCAGGGGGTGGTAATTCCATCCGTGGCTATGCTCATCAGGCGGCAGGCCCAAGAGGGACAGATGGCAAGCCCTCTGGTGGACGTTCCTTTACCACGGCATCGCTGGAAGCAAGGGTAAAGATGACTGATACCATTGGCCTTGCTGCGTTTGTTGATACTGGTGGTGCTTTTGATGGCACAAAGCCAGGCAAAAACGGACAATGGTTCACCGGTGTCGGTGCTGGCGTGCGCTATTTGACGCCGATTGGGCCATTGCGCGCCGATGTTGCCATTCCTTTGAAGAAAATCAAAGGAGAGCCACAATATGGTGTTTATTTGGGATTAGGTCAGGCATTTTAGGACGTAGACTCATAAATGCGTTGCATTTGGTAGAGGCAAGTTTTTCCGATCACAAGGAGGAAGGATGCAGACAATGTGTTGCATTTTCAAATCCTTGCGACGTGGTGATCGGAAAAAATCGCTCTATCCTTTGGACGACAAAATGGTCAAGATCTGACGCCGGCAAAGAGCTTGAATGGGCAACAAGCCCATCCTTCCCTCTTTTTCTAGCCATATCAGACCATTTTGGCGCCAAATCCAGCTCATTTATGAGTCTACGTCCTATACCTTGATTTGCTCCTGATGCATATGGCCGGGACACTAAGCTCCGGCAAGACCGAGAAAAAGCATGACAAGACCCGGCATCTGGCTGACCCGCACACTGATAGCGGTTTTCGCAACCATTCTGATGCTCGTTTTGTGTCTTGTTTTGCTGCTGGGTACATCCTTTGGGCGCGATGTGACGTCCAAGCTGGTCAATTCCCTTGCCTCCAGTGATCATTTCAAAATTGAGCTAAGTGGATTTGATGGTGCTCTTGGTGAGATTGTACTCCAACGCCTGACACTGGCGGATGCGGAGGGCATCTGGCTGGAAGCAAAGGATTTGAACGTTGATTATGCGTTTGGGGATTTGTTTTCTGCGCAGATTAGTTCCGAACAGATCAAATTGCAGCAGTTGAATATTCTGCGAAAACCTCTTCCCTCGCAAGAAACTGATCCCAGTGAACCGGGACCACTAGTTCCTGAAATTCCACTTCTTCGCGCCTCTATAAAAGATATCAGCATAGAGCAAATTTCTCTCGGTAGAGACATTCTAGGCATCCGGGCTGAGCTGGCTTTGAAAGCCAATCTCGCACTTGATGATGCACCAATGATGATCAAGGGAGGGTTTGAAGTTCTACGTCGAGATGGTGCGGCGGGTACAATCAAGGGAAATTGGAATATTCGGCCGGATAAAGACGTTCGGCATCTCTCTTTTCAAATTAGCGAGCCGCGTGGGGGACTTGCAGCGCGGTTGCTGGATATTGCAGACCTCCCATCCCTTGATTTGTCTATTGAGGGTGACGGGCTTCCTTCTGATTGGGTCGGAACTCTGGCCCTGCAGTTGGATGGCAATGTTGCGGTTGAAGGTGAGACGAGGCTGGCGCTCGCTGATCAAGCTCAACGCATCCGTGCCTCGTTGGATGGACAATTGGCGCCATTGGTACCGTCCTCTGTTCTGCCGCTGGTGGCGGGTAAAAGCGAACTTCGGCTCGATATCGCTCGAAACAACTCTGGTGTTATTGATGTGAAATTGGCGGAATTCTCATCCGCTCTTAGCCAATTGAGGATACGTGGTAGCATTGATCAGGCGCGTAATGTTGTTGATCTTACTTCGCTTTTCATATTGGGAGAAGAAGGAACAGAGATTGCACTTGCTCTGGATGAAGCAGGGCAACCAGCCGTTAGCGCAGGTAGAATTTACCTGACAAGCCAACTGAGCGGAAAGCTCGATCATGCGGTGCTTTCCAGCCGGCTGGATATTGCTTCGCTACAACAGCAAACTCGCTCGCTGGGCCCTGTTCGCATTGATGTTCAGTCCAGTGGTTTGAATTTATCTGCTGGAACCGGTCCGCTAAATGTTGTTGTTCAGACCAGCAATGTCGAGACCGGTTCTCCAGCGCTGAATGCCATGCTTGGCTCCACACCGAGTTTGACATCCAATCTGGAATTGACTGGTGGCGGTGCGATGACTTTGGAAAGTGTCGAACTTGCCGCGAAAACTCTGGGTGTCAATCTTGCAGGTAATATCGGCCCGCAACAACTCGCTCTTGATGGCAAGGTTCTTTTGTCAAAGCTGGAGCTTATTGATCCGGCTTTATCGGGTGATTTACTCACTACGCTCAAGTTCGAAGGAACACCTGCAAAACCAACTCTATCGCTGGACTTGGCTGGCAGGGCATTGAGTGTTGCCCGGATCCCTCTTGAGGATTTGCGCGGCGTGGTAGAGGCTGATGCCGAGCAAAATGCGCGTGTTCGCTTATCTGCAAATTATGGCGAGGCTCCGTTGAATATTCAACTGGATGCATCTCGTGATGAAAGTGGCAGTCGTAGGCTCGAGAATATCTCCATTCTTGCACCTGGGAGTGAAATCAAGGGAGCCATCCTGATAAAAGATAATGGATTGGCGACAGGGGATTTGGTGTTGAATTTTGCCGACCTTGGCAGATTGGGGCCTTTGCTATTACAGCCCGATCTGTCGGGCTCACTGACCGGTAATTTGCAATTGGCAGAGAGCAATCAGGCGCAGACCATCAAGTTGAAGGTGCGTTCCGATCGATTGACAATGGGCCTTAATCGCATAACCAACCTTTCGCTGGATGCTGATGTAACGGATCCCGCCAACCGGGCCAATGTCACGGCCAATCTAACGGTCGGTCAGTTGATTGCTGGAGGTGAAAGTGTCAAGAATTTGGCTTTTCGTGTCAATGGTCAGGAGGGCGTGTTACCATTCCAACTGAGCGGGCACATGTCGGGCAAGCCATTGCGGGCGTCCGGCACCGTGCGACAAACTCCGACAGCGACCAATATCGAGCTTGCGCAATTTGCTGCAAACTGGCGCGGGGTTGCGGCCTCGTTGGTTCAGTCGACAACGGTCCGGTTGCAAAATGGTCAAACTATCCTGACCGACTTCATCACCTCCATCGATGGTGGGAGAGTAGGAATCTCCGGTAGTGTCGGTGAGCAATTGGCACTCGATGTGAGTGTCTCCAATCTGCCACTTTCCATTGCCAACAAGTTGGCGCCAACCGGGCAAGCGGTACAAGGCAGGTTGGATGCATCTGCTCGTATTACTGGTCCATCAAGTGCTCCGAATATAGCCTGGAGTACAAGGATCAATTCTCTATCTGTCCTTGCTACCCGTCAGCAGGGTTTGCCCGCCTTGGGCATCGAAGCCAACGGCACCTTGAGAGGCGAAAAACTCTCTTTGCAAAGCCGTACCAGCGGCGGTGGACTAGATCTCAATGTTTCTGGTGATGTCAATCTTGATGGCCCAAGGCTCAATTTGGCGGCCAAAGGCAGGCTTCCATTCACATTGGCAGCCAAGACGCTAGCTGAATCCGGATTGCAATTGAGTGGTAGCGCAAATTTGGATGCACGCATCACAGGTCTTGCCGGTAAGCCGGATATTTCGGGCTCCATTGTCACCAAAGGGGCACGCTTTGCGGAGATTTCTTCAGGCCTTGTTATTCGAAATCTTGGTGGAACAATTCGTCTGGCGCGGCAAACTGCGACACTGGAGAATATTCGCGGTAATATCGGCAAGGATGGTGTGCTCTCCATCAAAGGCTCCATCGGAATTGATGCGGAACAGGGACTGCCGGTTGATATCAAGCTTGGCATTTCGAATGGTACATTCAATCACGAGGATATCCTGACCACGAGCTTTGGAGCAGATATGGCACTGTCAGGTCAGCTGGCTGGCCGTTCGAAAGTTTCTGGTATCGTCAATCTGTCCCGCACGGATATTTCCATCCCGGAAAGCCTTCCCGGTTCTGTCTCACCTGTCTCGGTAAAACACAAGAATGCCCAAGGCAGGATTGCCAAGCAAGCCGAGGATTTCCAGCCCAAATCCGATGCGAACAAAGGATCGGGTGCTGGTCCTTCCATGACATTGGATCTGACCATTGCATCCCCCCGTCGCATATATCTACGTGGACGCGGCATTGATGCCGAATTGGGCGGCACTATTCAAATTCGTGGCACCACTTCTGCTCCACATCCGGTTGGGTCCGTATCGCTATTGCGTGGACGTATGGATGTTCTTACCAAACGCTTTGACTTCGATCGCGGTTCTGTCGCCTTTTCCGGCACACTCGATCCGGCGCTTGATTTCAGCGCCAGCATGTCTGATAGCTCTGCCACCTATACAGTGGGTGTTGGGGGATATGCATCTGCGCCGGAAATCATTCTTTCCTCCTCGCCGGATCTGCCGCAGGATGAAATCCTTGCCAAGATGTTCTTTGGCAAGGAATTGGCCAATCTGTCACCCGTGCAAATCGCACAACTTGCCAATGCCGTCGCCACCTTGAGCGGTGTGAATTCCGGTCCCGGTGTTCTTGATAGGCTTCGCAATTTGGCAGGTATTGACAACATCGATGTGAAGTCGGACGAAAATGGCGGTGGAACAAAGGTAGGTGTCGGACGTTATCTGAATGATCGGACCTATGTGAATGTTGAAAAGGGTAGCAGTGCGCAAGATGGTAAGGTGACCATTGATCTTGGTATTACCGATAGCTGGAAGGCGCGTGGTGAAGCGGGTCAGGATGGGAGAACCAAGGCTGGGATTTTCTTCGAAAAAGACTATTGAAGTTGGTTGTCAACACTGTATGACCAAAAGATGTACAAAAAACTCAGGAATTATGATAGGGCTGCTTTGTCGGCTCTGGCTGGCATCTTTGTTTTTAAAAGCAAAATGGAAGAGATCAAGCCGAACATCCTGCATTGGATAGCGTTTCTCGGCTTTTCTCCAAAAGTAAAAGAACGGTCCAGCCAATGCTCACTCTTGATCCGATTATCTTCAAGCTCGAAAGCCAGATCCCCTATGTTTCACCTGATCAGGCTATTGCGTTGTTCGATGCCGAAGCAAAGGAGCATAATCTTGTTTTGGCTCCTTTGGGAAAAGATCAATACCGGATCGAGACACCGATGGGCATGATTGATTTGCTCACCCATGACGACGCAGTACGGCTCAAAATTTCCTCACCCAATAAGGAAGCGCTTTATCTGCTGAAAGAGGGCGTGGATGATCATATTGGCCATAGCACCAATCACTCACAGGAGCCGCTTCAATGGCGTGGCGATCTGCCTGCAGGAGAGACACCGCCAAATTTTCGTGAAGTGAGTGTGACCTCTACTCAGCCGATTGGTCGGACCTTTGTGCGGGTGACCGTGCGAGGCAAAGGGATTGAACGCTTCTTCGATACCGGCATGCATTTCCGTCTTGTGTTCCCCAAGCAGGCTGGCTCCGTCCCTGTGTGGCCCTATTTGGATGAGGCAGGTCGTACCGTCTGGCCAAAGGGAGAGCAGGAATTGATGCGTCCAGTTTATACCGTTCGCAAGATCGATAAAGAGATACCGGCCTTTGATTTTGATGTTTTCCTGCACGAAGGTGGCCCAACCGCAGACTGGGCAAGCCAAGCCAAGGAAGGCGACAAGGTAGGTTTGATGGGTCCATCTGGTGGCTGGATTCCAGAGGCTGATAATATCTTGATCGCAGGGGACGAGACTGCCATTCCCGCCATTTCGCGTATTCTGGAGACCATCCCGGTTTCGACAAAAGGCACTGTGTTTCTGAGCATTGAAAAAGAGGGTGACCAGATTCCAGTGACACATTCTCCCTCGATTTCGGTCGAATGGGTCATTCGTGATGGGCGGTCCCATGAGTGTTTGCTGGATCAGGCGAAGAAGGCCGAATTACCCGAAGGCAAAGGAGCTTTTGTCTGGCTTGCCGCCAAGAAGAGTGTTGCGCGCAAGGCCAAGCATTATTTCCGCGATGAAAAGGGCTTCAATACCAAGAACAGCTATATCGCTGGCTATTGGGAAGAGGTTTGAGTATTCGATTGACCTCCGCTTTTTGGTGGAGGTCTTTGTCTTTATGTGGCTTCCCCTGCCAACAGGCTCTGGATCCAGTCACGAAAGAGCGGGATGGATCGGCGTTGCTCATGGCTTTCCGGATAGACGAGATAATAGTTGCGCATACCGGCAACTGAATGATCCAAGACTTGGGTAACGCGTCCGCTTGCCAGATCATTTTTCAGCAATTGTGGATCCATCAGTGCGATACCCGCGCCCATGAGACAGGCCTCCAATATTTGCGAATTGTTTTGAAATTCCAGCCGGGCAGAGGAGGGGGTGAATTCATGCCCCAGTTTAGCGAACCATTCCGGCCATTCACTTGGTACTTGAGAGTTATAGAGCAGGCTCGCCTTTTGCAGATCTTGTAAGGACGATATCTGATCGGCAACGGAAGGCAGAGCCACGGCGATCAATTGCTCCTCCATCAGGAGATGCTGATGCATACCTTCCCAGGAGCCGCCACCACGACGGATGACGAGATCAAGGTCTTCCAGATCAAAGTCTGATTTCTGCGTGCTAGTCTGGATTGCCAATTCCCAGCCGGGATGCTGAATCTGAAAGGTCTCGAGCTTTGGCATCAGCCAACGGGTGGCGAAAAAGGGAACCACGGACATGCGGATTTGCCGGTCTCGCATCGGGTCCATGATCGAGTTTGTCGCTTGAACAAGGATCTGGATTCCTTGCTGTACATTGTTGAAGTAATACTCACCTTTTTGCGTCAAAATCACCCTCCGCCCTGTGCGGCCAAACAGTTTCACGCCAAGAATGTCTTCCAGTTGTCTTATCTGATGTGACACCGCAGAAGCACTAATATGTAGCTCTTCCGCTGCTTTTTGGAAACTTTCATGGCGAGCAGCAGCTTCAAAAGTGCGTAAAACGTTGAGAGATGGAAAGGCCATGGCAGGTTCCGTGATTGAACTCTATTAATGAGTATTTATTCATCTATAGGCATGAATTCCTCTTTTGTCACTATTGAACAGGATTTCTATGATGGGGCAACTTTCAAACTACCCTTCCAATCCATGTTAAAGCCTTATTGAATGATAATCGGACCATACGAAAGGCTTTAACACTTTATTTCGAAGCGAATTCTTATCCGAAAAGTGCTTCAACTTTTCGGGAACGCGCTTTAAGTCAGATAGGATGATGAATATGAGTCTTACCGGCAAGCAACTGATCAATGGAGCTTGGAAAAGCGACGCCGAAGATGGTGCATTTGCGGCACTGAACCCGGCAACCAACGAGAAACTGCCAACCGAGTTTCAAAATGCAAATCTGGATGAAGTGAACGAGGCAGTGGCTGCTGCTGATGCGGCATTCCCGATTTTCTCCACCTTGACTGCAGAAGAACGTGCGTCTTTCCTCGATGAGATCGCCTCTCAGATGGAAGCGGCAGCTGACGTTATCGTTGAGCGCGGCATGGCTGAAACCGGTCTTCCAGAAATGCGTTTGCGTGGTGAGCTGGGCCGTACCACCGGTCAGCTGCGTCAATTCTCCAACGTGTTGCGCCGTGGCGACTGGAAGCGTGCTGTTATTGATACCGCTATCCCGGATCGCCAGCCTGTACCAAAACCAGACATTCGATTGACCCAGATCGCTCTTGGTCCTGTTGTGGTTTTTGCGGCTTCCAACTTCCCATTGGCATTCTCCACCGCTGGTGGTGATACGGCTTCAGCTCTGGCAGCTGGTTGCCCGGTTATCGTCAAAGCCCACTCCGCTCATCCTGGTACGTCCGAGTTGGTTGCTAAGTGTATCAAAAAAGCCATCGAAAAATCCGGTGTGCCCGCTGGTACCTTTGGCCTTATCCATGGTCCAGGCCAGACGGTTGGTGCAGCTTTGGTACAGCATCAGGACATCAAGGCAGGTGGCTTTACCGGTTCTGTTGGTGGCGGTCGTGCGCTGTTCAACCTCGCAAGCCAGCGTCCTGAGCCAATTCCTTTCTTTGGTGAACTGGGTTCTACCAACCCTGTTTTCCTGCTGGACAAAGCCCTTAACGAGAAAGCGGAAGGCATTGCAGAAGCGTTCGTTGGTGCGATGGTGCTTGGCGCAGGTCAGTTCTGCACCAATCCTGGTATTCTGGTGGTCAAAGACGGCAAAGATACCGATGCATTCCTTGGTAAGGCTGCCGAAGGCATTGCCGCGCAGCAGGCACAATGCATGCTGACACCGGGCATTAGCAGCTCTTTCAATGATGGCAATAAAAAGCGTCAGGCTTCCAATGGCGTTAGCGTCAAGGCTTTCGGTCCTGAGACTGACGGCAACAATGCCCAGCCGGTTTTGATGGTGGTTTCAGCTAGTGATTATCTGGCTGATGAAGAGTTGCAGGAAGAGATCTTTGGTCCATCCACGCTCGCGATTGTCTGCGGATCTGACGAAGAAATGTTGCAGATTGCTGCCAGCTTCCACGGTCACCTGACCAGCTCCATTTTTGCTGAAAGCGGTGATCTGGTGATGAGCCAGCGCCTGTCTGCAGTGATACAGAACAAAGTTGGTCGTTTGATCTTCAACGGTTACGGCACTGGCGTGGAAGTGTGTGCTGGCATGTCTCATGGCGGCCCATATCCTTCAAGCACCAATGTGCAGTCCACTTCCGTTGGTGAGCGTGCCATTGATCGTTTCGTGCGTCCGCTCTGCTACCAGAACACCCCGCAGGAATTGCTGCCACTTGAACTGAAAGATGAAAATCCGCTGGGTATTCCACGTCTGGTCAATGGTGCCTGGACCACTGATCCGGTTTCTGCTTAAGGCATATCCCAAAAATAAAACGCTTTTGATCAAAAGCGCTTTATTGCAACGATTTAAGGCCCTTCTAATGATTTTTTGATCATTGGAAGGGCTTTGTCTTTTCAGGCTTGTTGGAAGAGGTTTTGCTCAATCAATGCTTGCGCAAGACGCGGGCAAGGAAGTCTCTGGTGCGCTCTTCCTTGGGGTTGGAGAAGATTTGCTCCGGTATGCCTTGTTCCAAAATGCGGCCTTTATCCAGGAAGCAAACACGGTCGGCGACATCCCTTGCAAAGGCCATTTCGTGGGTTGCGAGGACCATGGTCATACCATCATCTTTAAGGGACTTGAGCACTTCAAGGATTTCACCTACCAGCTCAGGATCAAGCGCCGATGTAATCTCATCAAACAGCATGATCTCGGGATTCATCGCAAGAGCACGAACAATCGCAACCCGCTGCTGCTGTCCCCCGGACAATTGATCTGGATAATGCTGCATGCGATCCAAGAGGCCGAAGCGATTGAACAAAGCCTCGACTTGCGGGCGAAGTGCATCACGGGACTTTTTGAAAATCCGTCGTGGGGCCAGCATTACATTCTCCTCCGCTGTCATATGCGGGAAGAGATTATAGGATTGGAAGACAATGCCTATCTTCTGGCGCACAGGTTGAGGATCAAGTGCAGGATCGCCAATTTCTGCGCCATCGAGCCAGATTTCGCCGTCATCAACGGGTTCGAGCAGGTTGATACAACGTAGCAATGTGGATTTGCCTGAGCCAGATGCGCCGATCAGGCAGATCATTTCCCCCTGATCCACATTGAGCGAAATACCATTCAAGATTTTATTGGTCCCGAAGGCCTTATGCAGATTGATCAGTTTCAGCTTCATGAACGGGCTCGGTTTTGCTTGGAAATCAGGTGATCTGCAAGGCGCGTGGCGGGAATGGTCACAATGAGGAAAATCGCAGCTGCCACCACGTAAGGAGTGAAGTTGGCCAGCAGAGATTTGAACACACCGGCCTGCCGGAAGATTTCTACCGGTCCGATGAAGGACAGCAGAGCCACATCCTTCTGTAGTGCGATCAAGATATTCATTTGTGCCGGAATTACCCGCCTTATGGCCTGTGGCAGCACGACAAACCGCATGGAATCAGAAGGCGAAAGCCCTAAAGACAAAGCTGCGTTTCGCTGAGATTGATGGATTGACTCTATGCCTGCCCGGAAAATTTCCGCAACATAGGCCGCATAGGTTACAACCAGCGCAACCGTACCCCACAGGTAGGGGGAGTTGAACGGTCTTTGTAGGCCAAGGCCGGGGATGCCAAAGCCAACCAAATAGACCACCAATACGACCGGCACACCGCGAAAGATATCCGTGTAAAGCGCGCCAAACATGCGCAAGGGATATAGGGCTGGGTTGCGTACATCTCTGGCCAGTGCAATGGCAAGGCCAAGAGCGGCAATCAGTGGTACCGACCAGGCAAAAATGGCGACATCCATCAAGAAGGCGCTGAGCAGTTTGGGAAAGGTTTTAACCATTACATCCCAATTGAAAAAGCTCTGTTTTACCTTCTCCCAGCCGGGGGCCATTGGAATGAGCGCCACCAGTGCCAGAAAGACTGCACTGGTGGAGATAGCTGCGAGAAAAATCGAGCGGCGTTTGAGCTTTTGTTCAAACACCTGACGACGGGTCAAACCCTTCGAATTTACCGACATTATTTGATGACCGGAACGCTCGTGGTCTCAGAAAGCCAAACGGCTTCGAGCTTGGCCAAAGTGCCGTCAGTTGTCAGTGCCTTGATTGCTTCATCAACACATGGTTTGAGCTTGCTGCCTTCTTCCATCAGCATGCCGAACTGATCTGGATTTTCAGTGCGATCAGCTGGGAACTGGCCAAGAACTACGCCGTTGTCAACAACAACTGCTGCCAGGTAAAGCGCAGTTGGCAAATCGAAAAGGGCAGCATCAATCTGACCTGCCTGAATTGCGGCGGATACGTCGGCCTGCTCATTGTAAAGCAGTGGATCACTCTCTGGTTCAACAAGACCAGTCAGCATGGGAACTGCAGTTGTGTTTGCATCCGCACCCCATTTGAGCTTTTTCAGCGATGCCAGCTCTGGTTTCGCACCGGCTTCAACGACTGACTTGGTTGTCAGCACCGCCATGGCAGAGGAATAATATGGCAAGGAGAAATCAACGATCTTGTCACGATCCGCAGAGATGGAGAATTGCTGCAAATTGACGTCGAAGTTTTTTGGACCTGGTTGAATGGATTCATCAAAACTCGCACGCGCCCAGATAACATCGTCTTTCTCGAAGCCCATTTTTCCGGCGACAGCGTATGCGACTGCGGCTTCAAAACCTTTTTCGCTTTCTGGGGCATCATCAATCACCCAAGGGAAATAGGCTGGATTGCCTGTGGCGATCGTCAACTTGCCTGCTTCCAGTGTTTTGCCTGCAGCACATTGTTCAGCCTGAGCTGCATTGCTGAAGGCGGCCAGCGCCAGCGTGCAAACGGTGAGTTTCAGCAAGGATTTCATGACAATGTCCTTTGATAGTTCTGTCGCTATCGGGCTAGTGGCTGTTGAGAGCATCAAACAAAAATAGTCTGATATAGCCCGGGTGGGAAATTTCAGCATGATCGGAAAAAAACGGTCAATGCAAGTTGACCCTAGAAGATACAAATCAGCCCCTTCTGTCCAGTCTTGGGTTGATATTTTGTCACCACGATCGCCAGCATTGTGCATAGTCGGAACGCGATAAATATGTGACACTCTTCAACGCTGACATAAAAGTCAGCGCTAGCTGGTTGCCAGCAAACCGCGAAGCGCGTAAGAGGGATTCATGCGTTGGATTGCTCACATATTAACTGTCTTTGCCGTGATTGGCTGTCTGGTTGGTGCCGGACAGGCACGGGCTGACTATGTGACGCATACCGAATGTAAGAATTCTCAAAGCACCAGCACTGCCGAATATGTTTCTGCCGCTTTGGCGCCTATCGTGGTGGGTGTAGATCGTGTATCGATACAACAGCCCTCTGATCAGACTTCAGAGAGCGAGTTGAGCAAAGCCAAACATTGCTCCTATTGCTGGGCCAATCTTCCTTTGCCAGTCGGGGGTGTTATACCGCCTGAGGAAGTATCCTTGCTGGACTGGACGGACCATCGTAGCGACAGCTTGCCTGTTGCTGGGCTCGACCGCCCTCCCAAGCTTCTGCATATTTGATCCTTTTTCATGCATTCTGAAATCATGAATCTTCTCGCTTGTTTGGGCTTGAAAAGACTTGATCCATGAATTCGGGGTGATTGATGTGGCTTAAATGCAGATCTTTTCTTCATGACGAACTTTACAAAATTTAAAAATGGGCTGAATAGAGGCCCGATCTCCCTGTCTCGTCGTTCTTTTCTTTGCGGAGCGATGGCACTTGGCCTTGGTGGTTGTCAGAGTACGCGAACAGCACCACTGAAAACAGCAAAGCTTTCCGTGCCTGATATGTATCAGGCGCGTCCAAAGGAGCGCTTTCCACTTCCCGCCGTCAAACCTGGCGACGTGCCGCGCAAATTCTGGCGCAAGCTGGTGGATGATCCGACCGGCGAGCGTCCTGGTACTCTGGTGGTCGATACACCTCACAAATATCTCTATTGGGTGATGGAAGATGGCAAGGCCATGCGCTATGGCATTGGCGTTGGTCGACAGGGTTTTTCCTGGGCGGGGCGAGCCAATGTCGCCTGGAAACGTGCCTGGCCAACCTGGACACCACCTTCCGAGATGATTGATCGGCAACCGGAGCTGAAAAAATGGCGTAAAGGTATGCCACCTGGTCTTGGAAACCCGTTAGGTGCGCGCGCGCTTTATATTTTCTCGGGCGGGAAGGATACCCTCTATCGATTGCATGGCACCAATGAGCCACGCTCTATTGGTAAGGCGGTGTCTTCGGGCTGCATCCGTTTGCTTAATCAAGACATTATCGATCTCTATAATCGAGTGCCGAAAAACACCCCGATTGTTGTGATCCCTGATCCTAAAACCAAGATCGCGTAAGATAAAGGAGAGGGGAGCCCATGGGCTCCCCTTCTATCCATGACACAAGACGAACCGGGCAACAAAACGTCCGCATTACCAAATGATCAATGGGGGTTGCTTGCGCTTGCAGCACTTGTGGCGTTGATCTCCACTTTGTCAGCCCTCTTCATCGGCGAGATCATGGGGCAGATGCCATGTCTGCTGTGCTGGTACCAGCGCATTTTCATGTTTCCTCTGGCAATCATCCTGATCATCGCGCTTTATCGCTCTGATGTTGGTATCTGGCTCTATGGGTTGCCTATGGCGATCGGCGGTTTGGGTTTTGCGCTCTATCACAGTGGCCTCTATGGTGGATTGATCCCAAAACCCATTGTTCCATGTTCTCAAGATGGTCCATCTTGTATGGATGCAAATATGACCATTTTCTCCTTGCCACTTCCCTATCTATCAGTACTGGCTTTCCTGATCATTGTCGTAGCTCTCGGACTTCTGGCAATCAAAACCCGCGAAGGAAATGCCTCATGACCCGTAAAAGTCTGGTTCTTATTGTCCTCATCGCCTTCGCCGCCATATTTGCGGTTGGTGGTTATCTATATAAAATCAATCAGGGTGAGCTGACTGCTTCTCCCCAGATTGCACAAGTGAGCAAGGATGCTCAGTTGGAGCGCGATTATTCTCCTACCTATGGACCAGAAAAGGCCAAGGTCACGATCGTTGAGTTTCTCGATCCCGCTTGCGAAGCTTGTCGTGCATTTTTTCCATTTGTGAAGCAGATCCTGGCTGCCAAGCCAGATGAGATCCGCCTTGTTGTACGCTATGCCGCATTCCACAAGGGCTCAGATGCCGTAGTTCGGCTGATGGAAGCAGCTCGTTTGCAACGAAAATTCAAGGAAGTGACCGCAGCTCTCTTTGCAGATCAGGCCAAATGGGCCATCAATCATCAGGCTGATCTGGAAGAAGCGATGAAGATAGCCGCATCGGTTGGCTTGGATATCGACAAAGCGCGCAAAGATATGATGATACCGGAAATCACGACACGTATTAATCAGGATGCAGCAGATGTTGAGGCTTTTGGCGTCAACAAGACTCCGACTTTCTTTGTGAATGGCAGGCCTTTGCCAAGCTTTGGCAGTCAGCAATTGGTGGATCTGGTGGCTACTGAGTTGCAAAAGTGATGACCTTGGCAGCCGTGTGCCTAGGTTCATGGATCGAACTTTGATAGGTGGGGTGACACTTTATGAATGCCACCCCAAGTATCGCTCACCAAAGCTATTTATCAAATTGAATTGAGGCTAGACCGTTATCCTGATCTCGAAGGATCACGGTCGAAAATTCCGGCGTTGCGGAATAGATGACCAAATGGCGGCCGATTATATAGGCATCGCAATGGATGGCCCATGGTCCCATGTGGATGGCATAACCAAATGGGATCTGGAAAGCAGAGACACGATTGATGCCATCATCACCACACATGCCGACGATCAGATAACCGCCGCAGTCTTTATCCAATGGCATGTGAAAGTGGGGTCGGTCATGAACTTCGAGATAAGCACCACCGCCAAGATCTTCCTTGAGCAGATAATTCTCGGGATAATCTTCACCAACGGACGTGATAGTGACCGGCAGATTGCCTGTGCTGTCAAAGCGTATCAGGTCGCCTGATTTTACCAGATAGCTTCCGTAATAGGCCAGATGTTCCGGCGTGGTTTCTGCTATGGGGATAGTGATGTGGTTTTCCCCATTGGGTACGACATATCGACCATTGCCACCCAGGATATTCGAGTCATCGTTGGTATAGTCGATTTTTGTTTCCCATTTGCCGCTCAGGACCAGATGGGGAGGTTCAACAGGGGCCGCCAATTTGATTGGTTCACCGCTGGTGGGAACAAAACCCTTGTCGAGGCTTACTTGATAGACTGTGTCCGGTTCACAATGACCGATGAAATTCTCGGTTCGCATATAGGATGTCTCGGTGGAACCAAGACGATTGACCATCAGAACCGGGATGCCATCAATCAGGTCTTGCGGCATGGCGCGGGTAAATTGCAAAGCATCGTAGGTGATTGCCAAAGACGATTTGGTGGGCATGGAATTTTCCTGATCAAAATGAGTTTGGAGCCGGGCTATTCATGAGTGGAGCAGCCCGGCTTTTTGAAGTTAACCAGCAGAGGCAGGTACGGCTTTGGCTGTTGTTGTTTCCTCTTTTTTGGGCTTGGCCTTGAAAATGAACAGGCCAAACAGAGCAAAGAGGATCGCAATGATCGGGTTCATCCAGTTCAGCAAAGCCCATGGTGCATAATCCAGAACGTTGACGCCCAGTGTGGCAGCGAAGAATGCACCGCCTGTTGTCCATGGGATCAATACGGTGGTGAGGGTTGCCCCTTCTTCAAGACTGCGGGACATGACGGAGCGGTCGATGCCTTTTTCATCATATGCAGTGCCAAAGAGCTGACCTCCCAGAATGATGGACATATAGGCTTCGCCCATGGTCATGTTGCCGACCAGACAGGTGACAATAGTGGAGGTGACCAGGCTGAATGCGGATTTGATGCGGATCAGAACCACAGAGATCAATGATTGCAGGAAGCCAAAACCATAAAGAATGCCGCCGAGTGCCAGCGCCATTAGAGCCAGAGACAAGGTCCACATCATGGAAGAAATGCCCCCGCGACCAAGCAAGCCATCAAGGGCTTCGATACCAGTGGAGCCTTTGCCACCTCCGCTATAAAGTGCATTCATCACAGCCACCGGATCAGCTCCTTGCATGAAAATTGCGAGTATGACTGCGGTTGCTGCTGCTGCGACCATGGCAGGTTCTGCCGAGACCTTTGCAGCGGTCAGAGCAATCATCACGATGAAGGGCAACAGGCAGAACAGATTGATGGCATAAGTATTGTCCAGCGCCTCAATCATTGCATTGACACGGTCTACGGACATTGCGTTGTCGGCAAACTGCATGCCGATCACGGCATAGATTACCAAGACAATCAAAAAGGTCGGACCAGTTGTATAAGTCATGGAGCGGATATGCTTGTACAGATCCACTTCCGAGGACATGGCAGCCAGATTGGTGGTATCGGAAACCGGTGACATCTTATCGCCAAAGCAAGCACCAGACACCACGACACCGGCGACTATCGCCAAGGGAATATCCATGGCGCCTCCCATACCAATAAGGACGACGCCAGCGGTACCCACTGTTCCCCAACTTGTACCGGTGGCAACTGACATGAAGGCACAAAGGATCAGTCCGGCAGGCAAGAAGACAGCAGGTGAGATGAATTCAAGGCCATAATAGATCAGGGTGGCAACAGTGCCAGACTGAATGAAGGCGGCGACCAAAACCCCGATGAGAATGAAGATATAAATGGCGCCAAAGGCACGAGAGATTCCATCATTCATGGCGTTGCGTATGGATGTGAAGTCGCCCCCGGCCAATCGCCATGCGCTGAATGTCGCAATGACGAGACAAACCAGCATCAGGCTATGCAAGCTAATTTTGAGAATGAACAGTCCGATTCCGATGGTTGCTACAATCAGACCAAAGGTCAGCGCAGACTGCGCAAAAGATGGGCTTGTTTTGTTATTTTCCACGTTAGTCCTCCCCGGCAAGTGGTAATAACCCGTAGACCTATCAGTGTTTATTGGTTAGAAAAATACAAAGTTAGTAATTTTACTATTAGGATTTTCTAATGTCTATTTGGTCGCTGCCATCAGAAAAAGTGTTTCGGGTTTTTGAAACTTGCGGGACATATCAAAGCTTTACGGCCGCAGCCAATGCCTTGGGTGTGACGCAAAGTGCAGTGAGCCAACAAATCAAGATGTTGGAAGAAACTCTGGGTATTACTCTGTTTAAAAGGCAAGGGCGACAAATTGTTTTGACGCCATCGGGCAAAAAATTGATGGATGCGCAGAAGCGTGCATTTGGTGAAATGCGTGAAGTGATACTGGCTGAGCGTAACAAGAAAGAAAGTCTGGATGTCTCGGTAGAGGTCTTTCCCGGCTTCTCTGTGCGCTGGTTGTTACCACGCCTCTCTCTTTTTTTTGCGGCGCATCCGGAAGTCAATCTTAAGATTCTTACGTTACCCGGTGATGGGCCGGAGGTCGCAGGTGATGCAGATTTGACCATCCTCTACACCAAGCAAAATTCCGAGAATTGGTTGACACAAGATTGTCTGTTTCCCGTCGCCTCGCCGGACTTTGTGAAAATGCATCATCTGGTCGATTGTTCCGATGAGGAATTACCCGAGAAATTTATGTCGCTTCCCCTTCTCGGGGATACATTTTCCGGTGCAGATGATATCTGGGCAGAATGGTTGAAGGGGAGTGGTCATGGTCCGACGCCACACGGGATCTGTCGTTATCCTCAATCCAACATGAGTTTATTGCTGGCAGAGCTTGGACAGGGTGTTGCCATGGGGCGGACCATTCTGGTGCAAGATGCACTGAAAAGTGGTGCACTGGTTCGATTGGGAACAATCGAAAAACCATCTCCGGCCAATTATGTCATCAGAAAAAACGAAATGCGACCCATGAGCAAGGGCAGCAGGATATTTTCCAGCTGGCTAGCAAAAGCTCTGATTGATTGTGCAGACGGAACAATTAGCCAGAATTGCTCTTTCATTCGATAGTGACAATTGCTTGTCCGGAAATCCAAATGGAGAATTCAACCGAGCATACGGGCAGATTTGCGTCTGCTTTTGCTGGCTTCGCTATAATAGCGAGATGCCTGAATGACTGATTTGTGACGGGATTGCAGCATGGCATCCTGTAACGGGATATCGCGATTTGCGGCTTCGGTCAGAAAGCCCGAACGCAAGCCATGGGCGCTATAGTCATCCGGATTCAATCCGGCCTTTTTGATACGGCCCTTGATAATGAGATTGATGCTTTGGGCACTCAAGGGACGTTCGCTCAAATGTCCCCATTGATTAATGGCCCGAAAAATAGTGCCATTCTTCACTTTGGCCACTTTCAACCAATCTTGCAGGGCATGCACCGGACGCCCGATCAGCACGACATCGTTATCATCTTGGCCATCTTCGGTTTTGGTTCGGCCAAGACTAAGTGTGAGGCAGGGGAGCAACTCGCTGTCTGTATCATTGGGATCTGCCAAAACAGGGTCTTCAAACTGGATTTGCGACAAACGCAAACCAGCCAGCTCGGACCGGCGGCGCCCACCGGAAGCAAAGCCAAGCATCAGGATGGCCGCATCTCGATGATCGCGTAAACTGGGGCGCATAGGTGGTTCGCCCAGACAGGTTTTCAGGATTTCTTCCAGAATATCAGCCGTGATCGGTTTCTTGCTTTTTCGTTTGCGCGGGCGGTCCGCGACACGCACGGCCAATCGTATGGCTGCGCGAATGGCGGGGGAAGAAAAAGGTCCTTCCAAGGAACGCCAACGATGCAAGGTTGACCAACTGGCCAAACGCCGTTGGACAGTGCCCGGTGAATGTGGCCCGGATGTGCGAAGAAGGCCCTCTTGCCGTAAATGATCGCCCACATATTTTGGCATGCCATGATCGGGGTTTTGGGCTTTCTCTTCCTCGGACCAGAGATGATGAGCTATGAATTTCAACACTAGATCTTGCGGCGCTGGCCAGGTGAGGGAATAGCCGGTGGCCACTCGACACCAGGCTTGTAAATAGCCAAAATCTGATGCTAGCGCGCGTAGACTGTTCGCCCCCATGCCTTCATGGGCGAGATGGCGCAAGGTGGCGACATCCTCATCTTCCAACAGATGGGCCAGTGTTTCATTGCGCCCTTGCGGCAGGATGGCAGCAAAGGAATCCAGCTCTTCCAGACGTTGGTCAAAACCCTCTTTACCAGCCTTGGTAAGGTCTTTCTGAGAGGGATCTGGTCTGTCTTGATGCATGAAAGCCGCTTCTCTTCTCATCTTATCCGTGAGGAATCACTTCTCATCAGGATAAAGGAGGATTTTCCTCAAGAGAAGGGAATTGATGGGCTGGCTGGTGCAACCGGAATCTGAATGCTCTGAAAACCATCGCGATAGTCATGCAAGAGCATGCCACCATTTTCAATGGTAAAGCTGTAGGGTACATCCTCGCGCAACTCCAGCGTCACTCCGTGCGAGACGCCGGGAGCAATGATCAAATCAGCTTCGGCAAAGCGGCTGGTCACCAGTTGATGCACATGGCCACAGCAAATTTTGCACGGGCCTTTATAGGAGGCAACCAAGGTCTTGAAGCGTTCAGCCTCAATCAGGTTGATATCATCCATCGGGCGAATACCCATGCGGATGGGCGGATGATGCAATATGATCATCAAGGGTTTGCCATTCAGTCGTTGCATGGTTTCAGACAAAAAGGCAAGGCCAGCCTTAGTCAACTGACCATGAGGAGCATCCGTTACAGACGTATCCAATCCAACAAGACAAAAATCCTCAAATTCTCGAACCCATTGGATAGGACCATCCTCTGGCATCCAGTCCTGATCGGCAAAAGACTTGCGCATGGTTTCCCGGCAATCGTGATTACCAGGCAAGGCGAGATAGGGAAGCTTCAAATCCGCCATGGTGGCTTTGAAAGCCGCATATTCTTCGGGTTTGCCATGTTCAACCAGATCGCCGGAGACGATGACGTAATCGATTGGCCCAATACGTTCAAGATCATGGTTGATCCTCTCAATTGCCATTCTTAGGGCCGCTCTTGTATCGACCTTTCCATAATAAAGGGAGCCGGGAGCCACGATATGCGTGTCGGAAATTTGTAAAATGCGTGTCATTTTATGCAACTTGAAATGCTTTGCTCTCATTGGGCGAGATCTGTGAAGAGGCGCGTTTGCGCACGCCTCTTTAAACGGGGCTATTTGATGCCTGCAGTCAAAAAGGCCTGAACAAAGCGGCGTTGGAAGACCAGGAAAAGGATCAGGAGCGGGGCAATCACCATCACGGTTGCAGCGGAAATTACCGAGATATCAACGCCATTTTCCGGAGCACCGAACAAGGACAGGCCAACTGTCAGCGGGCGGGTGCTCTCGGAGTTGGTGACAATCAAAGGCCAGAGGAAATTGTTCCAGTGGGTGGAGACAGACACCAGGGCATAGGCGATATAAGTGGGGCGCGCCGCCGGGATATAAACCCGCCAAAGAACTCCCAGCAGACCGCAACCTTCAACGCGAGCTGCTTCATCCAGCTCTTTTGGGACCGATTTGAAGGCCTGCCGCATCAGGAAAATGCCAAAAGCTGAAGCCATATAAGGCGCTCCGATACCGAGGATTGTGTCAAACAGGCCAAGTGTGGCAGCTACGCGGTAGTTCTCAACGATCAAGACTTCGGGCAGAATGAAGAGCTGCAACAGGACAAGAATGAACAGAACTTCCCGGCCTTTGAACTGAACTTGTGCAAATGCATAGCCAGCAAGTGTGGTCAGGAAGAATTGTCCGATCAGAATCATGGTCACCAGAAGGAAACTATTGAGGAAATAGCGTAGCCATGGCGTGCCGTTCCATGCAGTGACGAAATTGTCCAGGGTCAGAGGTGCCAACAGGCGGAAATTCACGGCGTCTGAGACATCATGCAGGGCCGCCCAGAGGGCAAAGAGCAGCGGAGAAATCCAAAGAATAGCCAGAACTATGGCCAAAAAGGGTTCTAGATAGCGCATCATCTGTAGTGAGCCCTCCGGTCAAGGAATGTGAACTGGATGGCTGCCATTACGCCAAGGAGCAGAAGAACCATAACGGTCATGGCTGCTGCGCTCGGACGATCAAAATAGGCGAAGGCATTTTCCCAGATATAATAGAGGATCAGCTTGGTGCTATCGGATGGTCCACCCTTGGTCAGAATGAAGAGATGATCGATCAGCTTGACCGAGTTGATCATGGCATTGACCAGAATGAATAGAGTGGTTGGCATCAGGAGCGGCAACACAATGCGGCGTGTATAGGTCCAGCGAGATGCGCCCTCGATATCGGCCGCTTCCTTCAGATCAGGTGGAATGGTTTGAAGGGCAGCCAGATAGAAGATCATGAAGAATCCGGCTTCTTTCCAGATGGTGACCATGCACACGGCCCAAAGCGCGGTCTCTGGCTCCCCAAGCCAATTGACAGAATCCATACCAAACAGGCTGCCAATCTGGTTGAGAATTCCAAAGCTTGGCGTATAGAAGAACAGCCATAGATTGGCTGCAGCAATCATCGGCAAGACAGTGGGCGTGAAATAAGCGGTGCGCACAAAGGAGCGGGCCGGGATCTTGCTATTTGCCCAGAGCGCCATGATCAGCGCAAAGATGATCGAGGCTGGAATGGTTACTCCGGCATAGAAAAGATTGTTCTTGGCTACCAGCCAAAAGGTCGGATCACCAAACAGCGTCTGATAATTTTCCAACCCCACAAATTCAGAAGGGTTCCGCCGTGTTCCGCGCGAAAACAGCGAAGTCCAGAGCGAGGAGATGGACGGAATGAAGGCAAAGGCGGAGAGCATCACGAAAGCAGGTGTGATGAGGAGCCAGCCATGGATCGTACTTCGAGTGGGGGAGAAAATTGACGCGCGTTGCATGAGCCTGCCATGTTGGAGGGGGAGGGGCACTACCTGGAGAGTAGCAGCGCCCCATGGGAGGATTACTTGTAAGCCTTCAGTGCCTTTTCAGCCGCTTTCTGTGCTTCATCCAGTGCAGCCTTTGGTTCTTTTTCGCCGGTCAGGGCAGACTGGATGGCCTTGTTCAAACCGTCACGCACACGAGCGGTCTCAAAAGTGGAGAATTCTGCAACTGCATGCTCCAGCTGGTCACGCGCTACCAGTGCAGGAGGGAAGGAGGCTGTATATTCCTTCAGCTCTTTGGTCTCATAAGCGGCAGGGGAAACACCCATATAGCCGGTTGCGATGGACCATTTGGCAGCCTGCTCGGGAGATGTCATGAATTTGATCAGCTCCAGCGCAGCCTGCTTCTCTTCATCCGTGGATTTTTTGAAGAGATAGAAGTTGCCGCCACCGGTTGGTGAGCCGAGACGAACCTTGCCTGGCAGTTTGGCAACACCGAAATCGAACTTGGCATTGTTTTTAACCGCTGTCAGGTTGCCGGTGGAGTGCCACATCATGGCAGTCTTGCCTTCGAGGAAAGCCTGACGCAGGGTGCCCCATTCGACGGTGCCTTCTGGCATGATGCCATGCTCGGAAGACAGGGATTTCCAGAACTTCAGGGTATCGACAACGCTGTCATCGTTGAAGTAAGTGGTGGTGCCATCGTTGGACATCACTTCCTTGCCGTTCTGAATGGCAAGGGCCTGGAACATCCAGTAAGGATAGCCGGTGGATGGGATCATTAGACCAGAAGTGCCATCCTTGGTCAGCTTCTTGCCCATTTCGATGAGCTCGTCCCAGCTGGTCGGCGCTTTTTCAGGATCCAAGCCAGCTTCGCGGAATTTATCCTTGTTGTAATAAGCAACAATGGTGGAACGCTGGAATGGTACGCCCCAGGTTTTACCTTCGATCTTGCCGTTGGCCATCAGCGCCGGGTAGAAGCTATTCAACCAGTTGCCTTCTGCTTCGCCTTCAATCACGTCTTCAAATGGAACGATCAGATCCTGTTCGATTAGATCATAGGCATCAATGGAGAACATCACGGCCAATTGGGCTGGCTGACCGGAATTCAGAGCAGACAAAGCTTTGATGCGGGTGTCATCATAGTTGCCGGCATAAATGGCATTGACCTTGATATCGGGGTTCTGCTTCTGGAAGTCGGCAACAATCCCGTCGACCACTTGGGTCAGTTTGCCACCAACGGCAATCGGGTAATACATGGTCAGTTCGGTTTCGGCCGCAGCCGGGTTGACAAGAACACTTGTCGCGAGCATAGCTGCTAGTGCAGTGATACGGGTCATTTTAAGGGCCTTTTTGGTGATGAAACATTCTCTTCGTTAAGGTGCCTTTCGGCCATCACGAGACGGTGGTTTGGCGACTGTCGGTCTCGTAATTCTGCGTGGGCTCCTTTTTGATTTTGCCGCTCGCGGCGTCGAAAAGGAGCCTTTTATTCTCGGGTAGGGAAATATGAACCTGCTCACCCATGGCAATGGTTGCTTCGCCTGGGGCGGTCACAGTTAGCCCCTTGGTAGAAGGCAGGTCCAGATTATAGCGGGTGCCGCTTCCCAAAAATTCAATATCGGTGACTTGTGCGCTGACATCTGCTGATCTGGCGTCCGCCTCCATCGAGATGAACTCAGGGCGAATGCCGACGCGGATCTGATCATTCAAACCCAGTAGTTCACCAGCCAGATGCGCCATTGGTGGCTCACCAATAAACTCGGCGGCGAAAAGGCTGGCAGGTTTGTTGTAAAGTTCGGCCGGTGTGCCGATTTGTTCCAGATGGCCGCCATTCATAAGTGCTACCTGATCTGACAGGCTCATGGCTTCACTCTGATCATGGGTCACATAAACAACAGTAAGGCCAAGACGACGTTGCAGGGCCTTGATATCCCGGCGCACGGAATGGCGCAGTTTTGCATCAAGGTTGGAGAGCGGTTCATCCATCAGACACAGCGGATGACCGGAGACCGAAGCACGAGCGAGTGCAACGCGCTGGCGCTGTCCGCCGGATAGCTCAGCTGGTTTGCGCAACTCCAACCCTTTGAGACCAGTCATTTCTACCGCTTCTGCGACCCGTTCGGCTCGTTCCGTCTTGGAGACTTTGCGGACTTTCAGGCCGAACTGGATATTCTCGGTAACATTGAGATGCGGAAAGAGCGCATAGGACTGAAACACCATGGAAAGATGACGCTCGGAGGCATTTTGCTCGGTCACATCCTGACCGTCCATGATGATGGAGCCGGTTTGCGGGTGTTCGAGGCCTGCAATCAAACGCAGGAGTGTGGACTTACCACAGCCAGAGGGGCCAAGAATTGACAGGAAAGCGCCTTTTTCGACATCCAGGGAAACATTGACGACACCACCTTCACCGTCCCATTGACGAGTGATGGATTGAAGCGACAGAAATGCTGACATCATGCTTCCTCCCTTGCTACGATCAACTGACCGGAATAGTCGTCCAATTGGTTCGAGAAATCGCCTTCGGGTCTGTCATCTATGACCATAAAATCCGCCTCGTTCAGGTGGCCGCCGACGGCTGCTGCCCGCCGACCAAATTTTGTTTTATCCGCAACCAGAATGGATTGATGGGCATTGCCATGGATCTGCTGACGGATCTGCACTTCTTCTTCGTGAAAATCCAGCAGACTGCCATCGGGATCGATGCCGCCCACGCCATAAATACCAAAATCGGCGCGATAGCCTTCAAACAGGCGAATAGCAGCCAGATTGATCATATCCCGGTCTGGCAGACGCAGCTCACCGCCGGGCAGGATGATGCGATGGGTGGTATTTTGGGCCACAGCCATCGCGGCATTGAGATTGTTGGTGATTACCGTCAGGCCGTTCTTGTCTGCAAGTTCGGCTGCCACCATTGCCGGAGTCGTGCCGATGGATATGAAGACCGTTGCCTCGTCTGGAATCAGGCTGGCAACTTTGGTGGCAATTGCCGTTTTGGCATTGGCATTGAGAATGGCTCGCATGGCATAAGGCAAATTGGCACTACCATCGATAAACTCTGCTCCCCCATGCAAACGGCGTAACTTGGCCTGCTCGCAAAGGACATTGATGTCGCGGCGAATGGTATGTGTCGATACGCCAAATTCCTGCGCCAGGTCGTCTACCATGACGCGACCCGTTCTTTGCGCTTTTTCCAGAATTAGCGATCTGCGATCCATGCTCGTCTCTCCTCTTATTTGCTCAAATAGGCTAGTTTTATGACAATGATATGTCAATTTTTGTCCATATGAGCACATATATGCTGCTCATATGGATATTTTATGTGCATTGCGTCTAAATATGCAGCAATCAAAATCGGTGCATTTTCAAAGGAAAAGCCTATGAAGGGAAATTGTGGGGGCAAGTTCGTTCGCATATGCGATATGGGGATATCTACTGAGCATCGAGTCTGCGGCCTGCACATTCTGGCAGGGAAGAAATGAGCAAGTGAGCAACAGAATGCGTGAAAAGGTGCCGATATACTCCACTCAGGCATTTCAAATTGTGCTCTGTTGATAGCCCCTTTTTGATTGATCGACTCATTCGGTTGCGGAATAGAAGCCTCCAGATACAAGTTTGTCTCACGGAAAAATGATGCAAATCGATGTGAAGACTTGGAGAGTTGCTCGCACTCCAACGTGAGAGTAGTTTACTGGACCAATCGGTTCCAAAGAATTAGCTTTTCCTTATCGCAACAACCCGAGAAAGGGATTTAAAGATGAAGAAACTAGCTCTTACACTTTCAATGCTTGTCGCCGTCTCAGTTGCCTCTGGTGCGCAGGCCATGACCTCAAACAAGGTCGACAGCTCACAGCATTCAAGCTCGCAGCTTCAACAGATGATCAAGGAACATGGCAGCCTCATTTTGCAAACCGGCCCTGGTCTTTTTGATCGCTATGTTTCCAGCCGGGCCCAATGTAGCAGCCATGAAGACACCAGAGCTGCTTATGTCGCGACGATCGATTCCGACAATGCGTTCGTTGGCTATCGCTGCGTGATTGATAGTGACGAAGGCTAAATAATAAAGCCGATAAATCAAGTCTGGTGAGCTGAACTTCAGCTCCTTCAAAGCTCTCCACCATTGCTTTTGATGCATTCATTTGTGCAAAGCATTGGTGGGAGCTTTTTTTGTTTTCAAGGTATATTTCAATCTGCCTCACGTCGATGTGTTTCAAATTCAAGTGATTGAATTTACAATATAAATGCACCTCTATGTGAAAGCAGTTTACTGGACCAATCAGGTCGGAATGATTAGCTTTGGTTCATCGAAAACTGAACATAAAGGATTTGAAAATGAAAACTTTCGCCCTCTCTCTTCTGCTTGCAGCTTCTGTTGCTTCTGGTGCACAAGCCATGACCTCCAGCACGATTGATAGCTCCCAGCATTCTACCTCCCAGCTACAGCGCATTGTTCAACAACAGGGTAGCGTCATCTTGAGCACAGGTCCTGGTTTGTTTGACCGTTATGTTGCCAACCGTTCGCATTGTGGTCTTGGCCAGGAAACTCGTTCGGCTTTCGTACCGACTACTGATTCCAACAACGGCTTTGTTGGCTATCGTTGTGTGAGCGATAGCGATGAAGGCTGATAACAACAAATGACAACTGGTGAGCTGATATCCAGCTCTTCAAAGCTCTCCACCACTGCATTTGGCAAGATCACTTGTTCAAGGCTTTGGTGGGAGCTTTTTTGTTTTGAAAGCAGCATCGTCATGTAGGTTCACACTGAGCTGCATCACATATGGGTGAGGGGCTTGATGAGTGATATGCACTTCAATGTGAGAGTAGTTTACTAGACCAATTGGTATGAAAATATTAGCTTTTCTTCACCGACAAATTTATCCGAAAGGACAGTGTTATGAAGAAATGTGCCCTCGCGCTCTCTGCGCTGATTGCTGCTTTTGTTGCTTCTGGTACGCAGGCCATGAGTCCCAAAAAAATCGATAGCACCAAGCACACAACCGCAAAATTGCAGGATATTATCAAGCAGCAGGGTAGCGTTATCTTGAACACTGGCCCGGGTGTTTTTGATCGCTATGTTTCCAATAGTGGTCAATGTGGTCAGGGACAATTTGCCCGTGCCGCTTATGCACCAACTGCAGATTCTTCCAGTGCTTTTGTCGGCTATCGATGCATATCCGGCAGTGATATGTAGAAATTACGAACTTACGTCACTCCCTGTTAAGAGCCTGATTTAAAAGTCTTGGCCGAGCCCTCTCCCCCTCCCAAACCATCCGATATGGTACCCTCGTAGGCGGTTTGGGAGGGGAGAGGGCTGGCGATGCAGCTTAAAAGTTTCGATTAGAGGCTTTTAAATCGGGCACTAAGACTTGAGATCTTCCATTACAGCCCCTTGCTTCCTTCCTCCAGCAAGTGGCTGTGGCGGAAGTTTTTTCATTTCTGACTTAGAGGAGATCTCGAGCGGCCAGATTGCGCATCAGGGCGGTTGCGCCAAAGATCCATGGGTCGCATATTGTTGATAGCTGAACTCGATTGGTCAGTGATCCAAGCTCTGGGCAGGAAATGGTGACGACGTCGCCAATCTTGTGAGTGAAGCCCTGACCCGGTGTGTCACGATCCTTGGTCGGCGCAAAGAGAGTGCCGAGGAACAACATCAGACCATCTGGATATTGATGATGCCGTCCAATGGTTTGACGCACCAGATCTGCCGGATCGCGACTGATCTGGCTCATGGAGCTATGCCCTTCCAGCACAAAGCCGTCTTCTCCCTCGACGCGTAGATCCAGTTCAGCTTTTCTCACGTCTTCCAGCGAGAAACTGTCATCGAATAAACGGATCATCGGACCAATGGAGCAAGAGGCATTATTATCCTTGGCTTTGGAGAGAAGTAGTGCCGATCGTCCTTCCACATCACGCAAATTGACATCATTGCCCAAGGTAGCGCCCTTGATTTTGCCTTTGGAAGTGACCGCAAGCACCACTTCTGGCTCCGGGTTGTTCCATGTAGAGATTGGATGCAGGCCGACATCGCCGCCAAAGCCGACGGAAGAAAGAACTTGTGCCTTGGAAAAGACCTCTGCATCCGGCCCTATGCCGACTTCCAGATATTGTGACCAAAGGCCTTCTGATATCAGCGCTTGTTTTACCTGTTCGGCTTCTGCTGATCCTGGAGTGATATTGGAAAGACTGTCGCCAATTTTGGCACCTACGCGCTTGCGAATGCTATCTGCCTTATCCGGATCACCTGCTGCTTGCTCTTCAATGACCCGCTCGACCATGGAACCGGCAAAGGTTACGCCGCAGGCCTTGATGGCTTGAAAATCGCAAGGAGCCAGCCAGCTTAATCCGTCAGGCAAGGCAACAACCGGACCAAGTTGTGTGCCAGATGCATTTATTACATAAGAAGCGGTATCCTCTCGCTCCAATATATCCCGCACCGTCGGCGCTTCTCGGCATGTGATGTCCACTAATTGCCCCTTGCGAAGAGTTACGACAGATGGGCCAATACCAGCGCGTTGGATACGACCAAGCCAGAGGCCATCGTGGGAAAGATTGAGAGTCATGTTTGCGTCTCGCTACAGGGAATAGGCTTTGAAGGCATTGCCGCCAAGGATTTGATTGCGCTCTTCATCGGAACACTCGATGAGCAGGGCATCAGTGGTTTCCAGCCAGCGTTCATAGGAACTGGTCAATGTGCAGACGGGCCAATCACTCCCCCAAATCAACCGAGAGGGGCCGAAGGAGGAGAGTAAATGCTCCACATAGGGGCGTAGATCCTCAATGGTCCAATCTGCAGAGGCTTCGGTGACAAGACCGGAGAGCTTGCAATAGGCCTTGGATCCATTGGCAATTTCATTCATTTGCTGTGCCCACTTTTTGATTGAACCACTGGCAATGTCAGGCTTGGAACCATGATCAATCACCACGCGCATTCCGGGATAAAGGTCCAGCAATTGCCGTAGATATACAAGATGTTTGGGTAAGGTGAGTGCATCGAAGGTAAGACCGTTCTGGATCAAAGCTGTGAAAGATGATGCCAGCTTTGGTTCAAGCATCCAGTCAGCCTGCTCAATGTCCTGAATCATGGGGCGAAGGCCTACCAGTTTGGGATGACTTGCAAGCTTGGAAATTTGTTCTGGCGCTGTCTCATCTTCAAAATCTACCCAGCCGACAACGCCCTTGATGAAGGTATGATTCTCGGCAAGCGAAAGCATATATTCGGTTTCGGCCAAAGTTGGTGCGGCTTGTACAAGGATGGTCGCCTCAATGCCAGCGTTTTTCAGGATGGGGGAGAGATCATCTGGCAGAAAATCACGATAGATTGGGACAAGGTCAGGTGTGAGCCAGCCATAATCGTCTCGTGCCAGTGACCAGAAATGCTGATGAGCATCCAGGCGCATTGGTTTGCTCATGGAGCGACCACTCCCTTTTTGACAATGATATTGCCATACAGACGCTGCTCACCTGTTTGCACGACGGCAAAGGCGGACTTGGCACGCTGATAAAAAGCAAAGCGCTCAAGGCTTTGTATTTGCGCCGGGTGATCGGCGACATCGTTGATGATGTCTTGAAACATTAGAACAATTGGTGGTGTTGCACTCGGATCTTCCACCATTTGCATGGTTAGAGCTGGATCAGAGACAAAATTATCCAGCGGCATAACGCTCAAGACTGCTTGAAGTACTTGAGTTGCCTCCAGCCCATCCAACCGGGTGATACGTTGGCCGGTGGAAGTAGCGGGAAAATTAGCGTCAGCAATCACCAGCTCATCTCCATGGCCCATGGCGCGTAGGATATGAAGGAGATCGGGTGAAAGGATCGGATCTATATCACGTAACATCTAAGATACCTCACTCACTTTTTTCTCTCCGGGAAGAGGAGCATCAGAGCGGATCAAACCTTCGATGCGGAGATCTGACCAAAGGCCTTGCGGGATAGGGGTTTGCATCAGCTCTACATTGGCTTTCACTTCGGCTGAACTGACAGCGCCTGGGACCACGGTTTTGACAGCGGGATGACCGAGCACGAATTGCAGGGCAGCTGCGATCAGGCGAGTGTCATGGGCTTTGCAGACCGCCTCGATTTTGTTCACACGCTCCAGAACATCATCTGGTGCTTGTGCATAATTATATTTGGCGCCTTCAATCGCACCAGTTGCCAGAATACCGGAATTGTAGGGTCCGCCAAGAATGATGCCGACATCGCGCTTCTCGCACAGAGGCAGGAAAGAATTGAGCGCTTCCTGTTCCAGCAATGTGTAACGCCCGGCCAGCAGGAAGCCGTCAAAATCGCCAAGGCCAAGCAGTTTCTCGCAAACCTGCCATTCGTTGACGCCTGCACCAATAGCGGCAATCTCGCCGGAATTGCGAAGCTCCGTGAGTGCACGATAGCCACCTTGATCAAACAACTCCCGAACACGTTTATCGCTCATCTCTTGAGAGCCCTGCGAAAAGACACAGACATCATGGATCAAGAGAATATCAGCATTGCTGACCTCTAGGCGTTCCTTGCTAGCCTCATAGGATCGCATGACCCCATCATAACTATAATCGAACACGATGCGTTTTTGTGGAACATCAACAAAGGCTTCAGGGGTGACTTCATGAGGCTCGCAATCGACAAGCAGCCGACCAATCTTGGTGGAAAGTTGCACATTATCGCGCCCAAATCGTTTCAAGGCCTTGCCAAATCGCATCTCGGACCGGCCAAGACCATATTGCGGGGCGGTATCGAAATAGCGGATACCCGCATCAAAAGCAGCTTGCAGAGAGGCTTGCGCATCTTCGTCGCTCACTTTGCGATAGAGATTTCCCAAAGGCGCGCCACCAAAACCCATTCGAGTGAGCGGAACGGGACGTTTGGTGCGATGATTGAGCAAGTTGGTTGTCGATATGTCCATGTCAGGTCCCTAAAGGTGAGGGGTGGAGTGCGGGTGAGAGGTGAAATCTCGAACCAAACCACGCGCTTTGGGTTGGCGGCGGCAAAGTGCCAGCAAATAAAGTATGACCTCTATTGTTTGAAATAGTCAGGGCGTTCTGCTTCCAAAGGCTTGAGACGTTCGACCAATTGGCTGAGATGTTTTTTCATGGCTGTGCGTGCTGCCTCGGGATCGTGGTTGCGAATGGCATCAACAATGGTGGCATGCTCTTCATAGGAGCGACGGACATTCCCTGGTGTTGGTAGCAAGAGCTGACGGGCGCGATCCACCTGCAGCCATGCGACACTGGCAACGGATACCACGCGGCTATAACCGGTAAAACTCATGATCAGTCGATGCATCTCGTCATCTTCCTGATAGAAGCCTGTATAATCCTTGTCTTCCAGCAGCATCTTTTGCAGGCGTAGATTGCGGGTTAGCTGGCTGAGTTGCTGCTCCGTGCAGTCGTGCGCTACCTTGGCCACAGCCGCCAGCTCCAAGGCTTCCCGCAAGAAAGCTCCTTCCTCGATTTCTTCCATCGAAAAGCGTGAGACCCGTGTGCCGGATTGGGGCACGATATCCACAAGTCCTTCGGATGCCAGTCTCGCCAATGCCTCGGAGGCCGGAGAACGGGAGACGCCAAGCTGCTCGCAAATCATCGCTTTTCGCAGAACGGCACCGGGTGGAAGGTCGAATTTCAAGATTGCTTCCTTGATAGATTCATAGACCCGGCTGGCCAATGAGCCCGGTAAATCACTGATATCGCGCAGTGTGAAGTCGATTTCTTTCTCGGTTTGATTCATAAAATCCCGCCTTTGCATACTAACATGTTAGTTGACATAGAATGCAAGTCAAGCTAAAACACTCATGACTTGAACAGCTCTTAGTCAATTTTTCGGACCAAAGGAACCTGCATGACGGACCAAAGATCAAAGACCCTCCGCCTGCAGGAAAGTGACAACGTCGTGATTGCGCTTGAAGACATGAAAGCCGGGGAACAACCAGAAGGTTTGCCTTGCGGTCTGAAGCAGGACGTTGCTCGTGGTCACAAGATTGCAGCTTGCTCTATTGCGAAGGGTGATGCGGTTCGTCGGTATGGTCAGATTATTGGTGTTGCCAAAGCAGATATTTCGATTGGTGAGCATGTTCATAGTCATAATCTTGGTATGGGCAACCATGTGCAGGATTATGGCTTCGCCAGCGAGTATGAGCCCCTTCCGGCCATTCATTCCGACCGTACATTCATGGGCTATCATCGTGAGGATGGCCGCGTCGGTACGCGCAACTATATCGGTATCCTGACATCGGTGAACTGCTCTGGTTCTGTCGCCCGGTTCATAACAGAGGCTGCCGAGAAATCCGGTTTGCTAGATGGCTTTGACAATGTTGATGGATTTGTGCCGATCGCTCATGGCACCGGTTGTGGCATGGCGGCGAGTGGTGAGGGGTATGAGACGTTGTTCCGTACGCTTTCTGGCTATGCTCAGCATCCCAATTTCGCCGCTATTCTGTTGGTTGGCCTTGGCTGTGAAGTGATGCAGATCTCCAATCTGGTGGGCGGTCGGCAGATCCGTGCTGATGGCAATGTGCGTTTCATGACCATCCAGCAGGCCGGTGGCACACGGGCTACCATTGAGGCAGGTTTGGCTGAACTAAATGAGTTGGCGGCTATCGCCAATAAATGTGAACGTAAGCCTGCGAGTGTTTCTCATCTGACTATCGGGATGCAATGTGGCGGCTCGGACGGTTATTCCGGCATCACCGCTAACCCTGCCCTTGGGATTGCTTCGGATCTTCTGGTCCGTCATGGCGGTACCACCATCCTATCCGAGACATCTGAGGTCTATGGAGCCGAGCATCTGCTGACCCGTCGTGCAGCGAGTGTGGAAGTTGGTGAAAAGCTGATTGATCGGATCCATTGGTGGGAAGACTATTGCGCACGCAATGGCGGCGAGATGGATAACAATCCATCGCCAGGAAACAAACGTGGCGGCTTGACCACCATACTGGAAAAATCTCTGGGTGCAGTAGCCAAAGCCGGTAGTGCGCCTTTGACGGAATTCTATAAATTTGCAGAGCCAATCGACACAAATGGATTGGTTTTCATGGACAGTCCTGGTTTTGATCCTTGCTCGGTGACGGGGCAAGTAGCGTCTGGAGCCAATCTGATCGTCTTTACCACTGGGCGCGGCTCAGTCTCTGGTTATAAGCCGACACCTTGCATCAAGCTGGCCACCAATAGCGAGATGTATGTCCGTCTCTCAGAGGATATGGACATCAATTGCGGCGATATCGTCAGCGATGGTGTGTCTCTGGAGGCGAAGGGCGAGGAAATTTTTGAAACATTCATTCGGGTCGCTTCTGGTGAGCAAACCAAAAGTGAAGAGCTTGGCTTTGGAGGAGCCGAGTTTGTGCCCTGGCAAATTGGAGCTGTGATGTAGAGCTGCGAGGCGGCTTACACAGAATTGGGAGATTGGGCAGCTGAGCTGCCCGACAAAAACGTCCGATGCAAATGCATTGGAACGGGAGGAAAGACAATGGATCTGAATGGCAAGACTATTCTGATCACTGCGGCCGGACAGGGCATGGGGCGTGCATCCGCACTTGCGTGTGCAGCGCGCGGGGCCAGCGTCATCGCTACTGACATCAATGATGAAGCGCTTGCGAGTCTGAAGGCTGAGAATGCCTCAATCGATGTGTGCCATCTCAATGTCTGCGATCCACAGGCCATTTTGGAATTGGCTGCAAATGTAGGGCCGGTTGATGGTCTCTTCAACTGCGCCGGTTTTGTTCATAATGGCACCCTCCTCGACATCAGTGACGACGACTGGGCTTTCAGTATGAACCTGAATGTAACGTCCATGGTCCGCATGGCCCGTGCTTTCCTACCAGGTATGATTGAACGGGCCAAGGAAACGGGCAGCAGCTCCATCTTGAATATGGCTTCCATGGCTTCGAGCATAAAAGGCTTTCCAATGCGCACCGCTTATGGTGCGACCAAGGCTGCTGTCATTGGCCTGACCAAAGGCATTGCGGCAGATTTTGTGAAAGATGGCATTCGCTGTAACGCACTATGTCCTGGGACGGTTGATACACCTTCCTTGCGCGGACGTATTGAAGCAGCACCTGATCCTGTGCAGGCGGAGAAAGACTTCATCGCTCGCCAGCCCATGGGGCGCTTGGCAACCGTCGATGATCTGACTCCGATGATCCTGTATTTGCTGTCTGATGACAGCCGGTTCGTGACAGGGCAGGCCTTGCTAGTCGATGGGGGAGTAACGATCTGATGACCGTTCTTGTCGACATGAAGGCCATCGAAAAGCGCTTTCCTGGTGTTCATGCACTAAAAAGCGTGCATTTCAATCTGCGAGCCGGCGAAGTGCATGCCCTGATGGGCGAGAATGGAGCTGGTAAGTCCACGCTCATGAAGATCCTCTCTGGCATCTACGGAAAAGATGGTGGTGAGATGCTGATCAACGGCAAGGTTGCCAATCCGGAAGGGCCGCGCGAAGCGCAAGATCTGGGAGTTGGCATCATTCATCAGGAACTGAGCCTGATGAATGATCTGACGGCTGCGCAGAATATCTTCATCGGACGTGAGCCGCGTCTTTCCTTCGGGCGACTGGATGAAAAGGCCTTGAATGCGCAGGCGCAGGAAATTTTCGATAGCATGAATCTTGGACTTGACCCCAAGGCGATTGTCGGAGATATGACCATTGCAAAACAGCAGATGGTCGAGATTGCCAAGGCGCTGTCTTATCGCAGTCAGATCCTGATCATGGATGAGCCAACCGCAGCCCTGAATGATGCGGAAATTGCCGAATTGTTTGTCATCATTCGCCGTCTGAAAACCGAAGGTGTCGGCATCATCTATATCAGCCATAAAATGGATGAGCTGAAACAGATCGCTGATCGTGTGACCGTGATGCGTGATGGTGAATATGTCGGCACAGTGGAGGCGGCAGACACCCCCATCAGTAAGATCATTGCCATGATGGTAGGACGCGAGCTGGAAAGCGAAGAGGTTGTCATTCCTGATCTCTCCAACGCCGAGACTGCTTTGGAGGTTCTGGGACTTAAGCGTGGCAAGGAAATTCGCGATGTCAGCTTCTCCGTCAAAAAAGGTGAGATCCTTGGTTTTGCTGGATTGATGGGTGCTGGACGCACCGAGGTTGCTCGCGCCATCTTTGGTGCAGATCCGCTGGATTCAGGTGAAATATCGGTTCATGGCAATGTCTGCAAAATCGGCTCTCCGTCTGATGCGGTTGCCCACGGCATTGGTTATCTGTCGGAAGACCGTAAGCATTTTGGTCTTGCTACGGGTATGGATGTCCGTGCCAATGTGGTGATGGCCTCGCTGTCTGAATTTACCGACAAGCTTGGGCGGCTTGACCAGGCTGCGATGAAAGAAGTGACGCAGGATTATATCCGCCAGCTCGATATCCGTACGCCGTCTGATATTCAGGAAGTGCGGCTTCTATCTGGTGGCAACCAGCAAAAAGTGGTTATCGCCAAATGGCTGTTACGCGATTGCGACATTCTCATTTTTGACGAACCAACCCGCGGCATTGATGTTGGAGCCAAATCCGAGATCTATAAGCTGCTGAATACCTTGGCTGAGCAGGGACGCGCCATCATCGTTATTTCTTCGGAACTACCCGAGGTGATGCGCCTGTCTCATCGAATTGCAGTGATGTGTGAAGGTCGCTTGACCGGCATTCTGTCTGGCGGCTCCAAAACAACTCAAGAAGATATCATGCACCTTGCCACCCAGCGCGAGGCAGCCATGCAACCAGTGGGAGAGGCCCCATGACTGCAGTTAATGCAACCAAACGACCAAGCATCTTCTCTCATCTGATTGATACTGGAGCGCATCAAAAGATGCTTGCCTTTGCCAGTCTGGTGCTTTTGCTGGTGGGTTTCTCCATTGCATCACCAAACTTCATGCAAATGTCCAATATGCTGGCGATTTTGCAGGCAACGTCCGTGAATGGTGTGTTGGCCGTTGCAGCAACATTGGTGATCATCACCGGCGGGATTGATCTATCGGTTGGAACGCTGATGACCTTTTGTGCTGTGATTGCCGGGGTTATCCTGACCAAAGCGGGTTTGCCGCTGCCTTTGGGACTGATTGGGGCTATCGGGGCTGGTGCTTTATGTGGCCTGACGTCTGGCACTTTGGTCGCCAAGGCCAAGATCCCACCTTTCATTGCGACTCTTGGCATGATGCTGGTGCTCAAAGGCCTGTCATTGGTTATATCCGGCACTCGCCCGATCTATTTCAACGACACGCCGGGCTTTGATCAGATCGCCCGTGGTTCGCTGATTGGTGAAATTTTCCCGGCCTTTCCAGTACCAAATGGCGTGTTGATCCTGTTTCTGATTGCTGGCGCTGCTGCTTATATTCTCAGCCGTACCGTTCTTGGACGCTATACTTTTGCTCTTGGTTCCAACGAGGAATCCGTACGCCTCTCTGGCGTCAATACCGAAGCCTGGAAAATGGGTATCTATGCTCTGGCCGGAGGTATCTGTGGCGTGGCAGGTATCCTGATTGCCTCTCGCTTGAATTCCGCTCAGCCAGCTCTTGGTCTTGGCTATGAGCTGGAAGCCATCGCTGCTGTCGTGATCGGTGGCACATCACTTGCCGGTGGTCGTGGCACCATCATGGGAACCTTGATTGGTGCACTGATCATGGCGGTGCTGACCAACGGTCTGCGCGTGCTGTCAGTTGCCCAGGAATGGCAGACAGTGGTGACCGGCGTCATCATAATTCTGGCTGTCTATGCCGACATGGTGCGTAAAGGAAAGACCTGATCCAACATCGAACTTGAAACAATACGAGAGCGGTTCACGTTCCAAGAAGATCATTCAATTCAATGAGAAACAATAAAACCAACCTATCCATTCTGGAGGAAACCCATGCTAAATAGACGTACACTGATCGGTGCCGTTGCAGCGACTGCCATTCTGGCAAGCAGCAGCTTCGCTTCAGCTGCTGACAAGATGTATATCCCGCTGATTTCAAAAGGCTTCCAGCATCAGTTCTGGCAAGCCGTGAAGGCAGGTGCTGACAAGGCTGCAGATGAGTTTGGTGTCGAGATCACTTTTGAAGGTCCTGATAACGAGACCATGGTGGATCGCCAGATCGATATGCTTGCAGCAGCTCTTGCGAAAAAGCCGACAGCTATCGGGTTTGCAGCTCTCGACAGTCAGGCAGCCATTCCACTTTTGCGTCAGGCGAAGGAAGCAGGCATCCCGGTGATTGCCTTTGATTCCGGCGTTGATAGCGATATCCCGCTTGCTACTGCGTCGACCGATAATGTTGCTGCTGCTGCACTGGCCGCTGACAAAATGGCTGAGCTGATTGGTGGTAAAGGTCAGGTTGCCGTTGTTGCCCATGATCAGACAAGTCGTACCGGGATCGACCGCCGTGATGGCTTCCTCAACCAGATCAAGGCCAAGCATCCGGGCATTGAAGTTGTGACCGTGCAATATGGTGGTGGTGACCATCTGAAGTCTACAGAATTGACCAAGGCGATCCTCACTGCCAATCCGGATCTTAAGGGTATTTTTGGTACCAATGAAGGTTCTGCTATCGGTGTTGCCAATGGCGTGCAGGAAATGGGTGCCAAGGGCATAACCATCATTGGCTATGATTCCGGTAAAGCTCAGAAAGAAGCCATTCGCTCCGGCCTGATGGCTGGTGCCATTACCCAGAACCCGGTCGGTATTGGCTATGAAACTGTCAAGGCTGCGATTGAAGCGTCCAAAGGCAAGAAGGTACCTTCTGCGATTGATACCGGTTTCTATTATTACGATGCCAAGAATATGGACAATCCAGAGATCTCTGCCGTTCTCTATGATTGATCCACAACAGCTGACCCGATATTGCTGATCGGGTCAGCTTTTTATCAGGACAAGATATTCATGAAACTTCTTCGCTATGGGCCAGCAGGCCAGGAAAAGCCCGGTCTTCTAGATGCTAACGGGCAGGTGCGTGATCTCTCCGAACATATTGCGGATCTGGCTGGCGATGCTCTTCTTCCCGGCTCGATTGAGAAACTAGGTTTGATCAATCCGGACAGTTTGCCACTGGTCGCGGGCGAAGCGCAGAAAGATCTGCGCCTTGGGCCTTGCGTTGGCAATGTCGGAAAATTTATTTGTATCGGCCTCAATTATGCGGACCATGCAGCTGAAGCAGGTATGGATATTCCGTCAGAGCCTGTGATCTTCAATAAATGGACATCTGCGATTGTTGGTCCTGATGATGATATTCAAGTGCCGCGAAATTCCAGAAAAACTGATTGGGAAGTTGAGCTTGGTGTGATTATTGGCCAGGGGGGCAGTTATATCGAAGAAGCGGACGCGCTGTCTCATATTGCTGGCTTCTGCGTCGTCAATGATGTGTCCGAGCGTGAGTTTCAGATCGAGCGAGCGGGTACTTGGGACAAGGGCAAGGGGTGCGATACCTTCGGTCCAATCGGTCCATGGCTTGTAACCCCTGATGAAGTGGGTGATTTTGATGATCTTAAGATGTGGCTTGATGTGGATGGTAAACGCTATCAGGATGGCTCGACGGCCACCATGGTTTACAAGATCCCGCATCTGATTGCCTATTGCAGCCAGTTCATGAGCTTGCAGCCGGGGGATGTGATCTCCACTGGTACGCCTCCAGGCGTAGGTATGGGCCAGAACCCGCAGGTCTATCTGCATGGTGGTGAAGTGGTGAAACTGGGCATCGAAGGTCTGGGAATCCAGACTCAAAATGTCCAAGGTGGCTAAGGCGCTCCGATCACTTTCAGATATCAGATGGCGAGCTTAATGCTCGCCGCTTTTTGTTTGAGGAGATCAGCTCAAACAATCATATTCATCAGAGCTGGTTCCTCTTTGAGGAAGTCGGTGATGATCTGCAAGCTGCGTTTCAAATCCTCATGATTGTGAGGTGCACCAAAGCCAAGCCGAACGGCTTCTGGTTGATGATTATCGGAAAAAGCGTCGCTTCCTACAACACTGACGCCAGCATTGCGCAATTGTTGGATAAAGGCACTCCGTGTCCACGGAACTGGCAATTTGAGCCAGGCATGAAATCCTTCACTATCGGTGGTAACGAGTTCCTTTGGCAAATAGTCCTTTGCGATCCGTTGACGGATCTCGCTTTCCTGCCTGATGGCATTCAGGACTGCGTCTGCTGTTCCATCTTCAATCCAGTTTGTTGCGATAGCTGTTGTCAATGGAGACGCCATACAAGCGGTTGCTCGCAATGTTCCTACAATACGATTGGCAATCCGAATGTCTGGTGCAACCAGATAGGCAATGCGCAGGGCTGGTGACAGACATTTTGATAGCGAGGAAACATGATATGTCAATTCTGGTGCAAGCTCAGCCAAGGGCTTTGGTGATTGCTTGGGAAGGGCGCCATAGGCGTCATCTTCTATGATGGGCACATGATAGCGTCTGGCGATGTTGGCAATAGCCTGCCGCCGCTCCAATGGAAGTGTGATGGTTGTTGGATTATGCAGAGTGGGTGTGAGATAAAGTGCGGCGGGTTTCCGTTTGACGCAAATTTCCTCAAAGGATGCCGGGAGTATGCCAGCTTCGTCCATGGCAATGGGAGCAAGGATGATGCCTAATTGGGTAGCCAGCGAACGAAAGCCGGGGTAAGTCAACTCTTCAGCGCAGATCACCTCACCGGGGGATGAAAGGAAATTGACGAGAGCAAGCAATGCGCTTTGTGCTCCCGGGCAAACGATCAGGCGATCACGGGTCAGGAGACTGATGCGGGAGGAGAGCCAATGGACACCTGCCTCTCGATCTGGTTCAGTACCGCCAGCGATCTGATATGTGAAGAGAAAGTTGTGGGGCTTGTCATTCTGAGCGGCAATCATGCCGTTCTTCATACGCCGCGCAAGAGTGGCATCATCAAAACAAGGTGGTTGATTCATGGCCATGTCGACGATGCCGGGTGTAACGGGTGCAGATGATTTGGCTTCTATTCCCCTGACATAAGTCCCTTGTCCTACTTTGCCTTCAACCAACCCGCGCTTGCTGGCTTCATTATAGGCGCGACTGATCGTCGTGAAATCCAGCGCCAAAAAACGTGCCAATGCGCGTTGAGGTGGCAGGCGAGTGCCTGACATCAGCGTACCTGCATGAATGTCTGCTTCCAATGCATTTGCAATGGCAAGATAGGCGGGTCCTTCCGCTTTGCGAATGACTGGTTTCCAGCTGATTTCAAACTCGTTGTCACTCATATCTGCCATCCTTGTCGATACTCTGCCTATAGGGAGCAGAGTTTAATCAATTTATTTTCGCATATATGAATTTTTATCGTGATCGGAAGAAGTTTTGAACCTCATCGGTCTCGCCATTTGTTTTGTTGGTGATGCGGAAGACAATATCTTCTGACGGTGCACGATTATTGTCTTTTGGTGCGAGGATTGAGAGGCGAAACTCCTTGGTAGTGTCGCGTTTGACCGGGATTGTGAAACTTAGGGGATCTGCACTTTTGAAACCGGTGGGTGTCAAGGTCAGGCCTTCGGGAGCCTTTATCAGTGCAATTTCGAAGGTGGCAGCTTCTGCCTTGTTGCCAAGACGCAAAGTGTAGTCATTTCGGATGGAGCCATCGGACAACATGACAAAGATCGGATTTCTGTCATGGGTAATACCTGCCTCAACGGTTGACCGGTTGAGGAGGGCATAGAGCATGATGAGGCTGATGCCGATGATCATGGCCACATAGATGAGGGTACGAGGACGAATGACCTTGTAGATACTTTCCTTGCCTTCAAGATGGCGCTGGATATTGATGTCGGTGTCATAGTCGATGAGACCACGTGGCTTGCCGATTTTTTCCATCACGGTATCGCAGGCATCAATGCAGAGACCACATTGGATGCAGCCCATTTGTGAGCCTTTGCGAATATCCACCCCAGTTGGGCAAACAGCAACGCATTGATTGCAATCGATGCAATCGCCTGCTGGCTCTCCCTGTTGCAAGCGGGTGCGCATTTTCTTCAGTGATCCACGTGGTTCGCCACGATCAACCCGATAGGCGACGTTGAGGGCCCATTCGTCAGTCAGGGCTGCCTGAATACGTGGCCAGGGGCACATATAGAGACAGACCTGTTCGCACATGTGACCGGCGAGAATGTAGGTGGTGGAGGTCAGAATGGCGATCCAGACATAGGCTACCATCGGCGCGTCACCGGTAAAGATACTCATGGTTAGGGTGGGCGCGTCAGCAAAATAAAGGATCCATGCTCCACCGGTCATGCAACCAATCACGATCCACAAGACATGTTTCAAGGTCTTTTGCGCAATGAGCTTTAAGGTGAGGGGCTGTTTGCTATTCTTCATTCGTACGCGGCGATCACCCTCTATCCATCTCTCGACAGCAAAAAACAGATCGGTCCAGACTGTTTGGGGGCACATGTAACCGCACCAGACACGACCTGCCAGCGCATTCATCAGGAATAGCGCCAGAGAGGCGATGATCAGAAGCCCTGTGAGATAGTAGAATTCAGTCGGCCAGATTTCGATGAAGAAGAAATAGAAACGACTGGAGGGGAAATCGATGAGAACGGCCTGATCGGGAACGCCTGGACCACGATCCCAACGAATGAAAGGTAGGCCATAGTAAAGCCCCAAGGCAAAAATCATGAAGGCCCATTTGATGGATCGAAATCGCCCTTTGACACTCTGCGGATAGATTTTGGGCGCCGCTTCATAGAGGATTTCTGAGCTGGTCTGGGCTCCATGGGTCTCGGCCGTCATCGCTGGTCTCCTGACATCGGGCTCTTGAACTGCATCATTCTCACATAACGAATGTATATACGAGTGATGCATACAATATGAATCAATATACGATCAATGATATATATTGTGCTAAAGTGACGCAGGATAATTGAGTGAAATTAGATTTCTATGATGGAAAATTTATAAATAACCATCAGAATTATAAGGGAAAATTTTGATTCTTCTCAGGTTATTTTGTTAATTTCATCAATATGCATTCAATGAAATATTGAATGCATATTGACTAAATCTAACGTGCATCATACTTCAGAGAAGCACCAGAATGTCTTCATGCAATTGTTTTGGAATGGTGACTGTACCAGCTTCCAGATTGCGGGCACGTGCTGCATAGCGTCGTTGCGATGGTAGACGTGCGCCCTGCTCCGAGATCGATGCGAAGAGGGCTTCGGCCAATCTGGTATTGGTGGCAGTATCCGTGCCACCCAAAAGCTTGGGGTCAAAAGCTATGATCACCTCTCCATGCAATGGTGTGCCGCCTTGGTTTCCATCCTTTTCAAGGGAGGCAAGGCTGGTGAGATCTCCAATCATTGGGCCAGCCATCAGCTCGATCATGGTGGAAAGGGCAGAGCCTTTGTAACCACCAAAGGTCAGCATTGCGCCTTTCAGGGCTTCATTGGGATCTATCGTCGGCTTGCCATGCTCGTCAATAGCGGCGCCTTCTGGAAGCGGATGTCCAGCTCGTTTTGCGAGCTCAATTTCGCCACGTGCAATGGCACTTGTGGCAAAGTCGAACGTATAGGGATTTTTCTCGCCACGCGGCCAGGAAAAGGCGAGTGGATTGGTGCCAAGGCTTCCCTTTGTCCCACCAGAAGGTGCGACCCAGGCATGGCTTGGAACCATAGCCATCGCGGCAAGACCTGCCTCGGACAGCTTCTCTACTTCCGGCCATAAGGCAGAGAAATGAAAACAATTGTTGATGGCCATCAGGCCGACGCCATTCTTTTTTGTTTTCTCAATCAGATGAGGAAGACCGGTCTCAAACGCCAAAAGAGAATATCCATTCTTTGCATCCACGCGGATTGAAGCAGGACTCGGTTCGCTTATTTCCACGCTCTCGTTCCCATCGACAAGGCCCGCTCGGACGGTATTGACACAAATCAGGAGACGATAGAGGCCGTGAGAGTGGCAGTCATCCAATTGACAGCGATAGATAACGTCCATGATCGATCTAGCGTGGGCTTCGTTGAAGCCATTAGCGCGCAAGACCTTAAGACCAAGCTCCTGTGCTTCTTCAAGGTCGAGGGCGATTTGATCGCTCATGGTCTCTCTCCAGTTTGCTGTCTCGGTAAATTGGTAAACAGCTAATCTATCTATTTGTATGTATTTTTGGATACAATATACTTTTCTTGCGCTTTTTCAAATCTCAAATCGCTTGGTAAACTTGCATTTCTTCTCCGCACACAATGTTAGCAATTGAGCGTCGGGCAAGATCCGATAAAGTGGACTTCCCGTTTGATGAGATCGGAAAGCAATAAGAAATGACAACTAAGATCGAAACAATGCGTCAGCAGGTACGTGAAATCTTTTTGGCTGGTGTTGCTGCTGCCGACCCGCGAAATTCGGTCCTTTCTCATTTGAACGATAGTCCGTTGAATTTGGCGGATAACGGCAAGCTTTTCATTGTAGCAATTGGTAAAGCAGCGCTTGGCATGGCGGAATCAGCTCTGGATCATTTTGAAAGCCATCCTGATGTGACGGCAATTGCTGTCACCAATTATGAAAATCACGAGGCCTTGCAGCAGAAACTCAAAAACGGCCGGTCAGGTTTTTCAGGGACTTGCTATGCGGCGGGACATCCTGTCCCCGATGCAAATGGATTGATTGCAGCAAAATCAGTGAAGGAGTTGGTGGAAAATGCTGATGAGAAGGATTTCGTATTGTTCCTGATCAGTGGTGGTGGTTCGGCTTTGTTGCCGCTGCCAGCCATTGGTCTCAGCCTTGAAGACAAGATGGACGTCAATACCCGACTGTTGGCATCGGGGGCTGATATCACCCAAATGAATTTGGTGCGGCAGACCCTTTCCGCAATCAAAGGTGGGCGTTTGGCAGCTTGCGCCAGGCCAGCGCGCATGCGCAGTCTCATTCTTTCTGATGTGATTGGTGATGATCTGAGAGTGATTGCCAGTGGCCCGACCATTGCACCGATCGGAAACAATCGACAGGCCCGACAAATTCTGGAAGATCTCGATCTGTTTGATCAATTGCCGATGCATGTCCAGGCGCATCTGCAACAAGATGATGATCACGATGGAGCGGCAATATCAGAAAACAAGAGTGAAGCAGTGCTCGTAGGCAGCAATGCCGGCTCTGTTGAAGCGATGATGAAACATTGTAAAGGCGTGGCCAAGAGGATCGAGATCCCCTTGGATGGGACGGTTGATGAGGCGGCACTCTTCATCATGCAACAGGTCGAGGATGCCAAACCCGGTGTCCCATTGCTTTTTGGCGGTGAAACCACCGTACATCTCAAGGGAGACGGGCTTGGCGGGCGCAATCAGGAACTTGCACTTCGTGTTGCGATGTTAATGGAACAGGCAGACTATCAGGGAGATTGGATTTTCCTGAGTGGTGGCACAGATGGTCGAGACGGACCAACTGATGCAGCAGGTGCGATTGTTGATGGCGGCACGCTTTCGCGTATTCGAGAGGCCGGAGGAAATCCGCAAGCCTTGCTTGACAACAATGATAGCTACCACGCACTTTCCATGGCCAATGATCTGTTGCTTACTGGTGCAACAGGAACCAATGTCGCTGATCTGCAGATTTTCCTGATCTCATGAATGAGAGATTGTCTCGTAATTGGAGACCTTGTTGTTTTTCTACTACTTTCTGGCACAGATCATTTTGAAGAAACCACTCTGAATGTATCGGCAGATATAGGGATTGGTATTTCATGATCGAGGGGTGAGAGCACTTCTGAACAGAAAATCCAGATATTTGGATGCATCTTCGAATCTGTCTTTGGCTTTTGGGCCAGTCAGTGTGCGTACCTGCACATCAAAGTCGGCATAATGCTGTGTTGTGGACCAGATTGAAAAGAGCAGATGATGAGGATCTACATCATTGATTTTGCCTGTTGCAACCCAATTGGCAATGACAGAGACCTTTTCATCAACCATCAGCTTCAAGGTGCCTGATATCAGAGTATCGATACGTGGGGCGCCTTGCAGGATTTCGTTTGCAAAAAGGCGGCTCTCACGCGGATAATCGCGTGCCATCTCAAGCTTGCGTTGAACATAGGCACAGATTTCTTCTACAGGCTCACCCTCTTCATTGAGCTGGTTCAGAGGATCCAGCCAGATATAGAGAAGACGCTTGATCAACTCTGCATGGACAGCTTCTTTATTGTCGAAATAATAGAGAAGGTTTGGTTTGGAGATCCCGGCTTTTTCCGCCACCTGATCAATTGTTGCTCCACGAAAACCATAGGCAGAGAAAATATCCAGCGCAGCAGAAAGAATCTGCTCTGTTTTTTCCTTCTGGATACGCGTTTTGCCTTTGGAATTTGAGGCTCTTGCCATTGTGTGAAGATCTCTCTTTTGAAATTTGCCCACGAGAAACTCGCAATGCATGTCTCTATTGCACTTTCCAGTCTTCAACCATAGGGAAAGCACGGAGCACACGCAATTATACGAAATTTTCTATCTGCTGGTTTTCTTCAATAGTTAAGTCCATTGCGAAATCGGTGTTGCCAATAGCAGATAAAGCACAGAATTCAAAGTATCCAAATCACAGAAAAGTTGAATATGGCAGTTTGCTCCCTGGATTGTGATAAGGCCGGGTGTTGAGAGACCCGGCCTTGATCATGAGTGAAATTCGGTAAAGAGGAAATCATGCAAAAGCGGGAATGATTTTCTCACCGTAATCGGCGATGATTTTCTCTTCGTTTCCACTATCCAGATAGATATTGAACTGGGTTACACCCGCTTTTTCCAACTCGTTTAGTTTGGAAATATGCTCATCTGTTTCACCCAATACGCAGAAGCTGTCGATGACATCATCAGTGATGAAGTCGAGATATGGGTTTGAACTCTGACCGTGCTTGGAATAGTCGTAGCCCTTGCGATCCTTGATATAGGACGTCAGGGAAGATGGAATATCTTCACGTTCGGTGCCATATTTTTCGACAATATCCGCGACATGATTGCCGACCATGGCAGGGAACCATTTGGTCGCCGCGCGGCCTTCCTCACGGGAACCAGTCCAGGCTGGTGCTGCCGCCTGAATACGGAAATTGGACATATCGCGTCCTTCGGCTTCACCTGCTGCCTTTGCCTGGTTACCCAGCCATTTACAAATTGCTGGCTCAGCAATCTGCAGGATCAAACCATCGCCTACACGACCAGCAGAAGAAAGAGCTTTCGGACCATAGGCTGCCACCCAGACAGGGAGCTCATATCCGTCGGCCCAAGGGAATTTTACCGGCTCCGGGCATTCGCCATATTGCGCTTCTTCGCCACGAATAAGAGCTTTTACCACATGGGTGAATTCTTCCAGACGTTTCAATGGCGCTGGCTTCTTCCCCATGACACGAACCGCACTATCACCACGACCAAGGCCAATATCAAAACGACCATTGGATTGTTTGGCGAGGGAGCCGAACAAGCTGGCTGCATGAGACCAGTCACGGGTGTTGGGGTTGGTTACACAAGGACCGAAGCGCATGGTCTTGGTGTGTTCCATGCACATGGCCATTGCCACATAGCTCTCGCGCCACAGAATGTGACTGTCATAAAACCAGCAATAGGCAAAGCCAGCATTCTCTGCCTGGCGAACCAATGCCCGGGCGCGATCTGGCTCAACGAAGCCTTTAAAACAAATTCCAAATTCCATGAGATCCTCCTGTCGGTATGTCTGTGCCCCCGTTCAGGGTGCGAATTGATGTAAGATGATTGTTTGAATGAGGGATCAATGATCCGGAGCCCAGATCTTGATGCCAGCATGTGTGAAGGGAACGGCCTTGGAGATATTCTGACGGATCAGAATGGGTGTTATGGCCTCGATGCAGCGTGCAGCTTGCGCATTGCCTGCGTTATAGGTCTGCACATCCAGCTTGGAGACAAGCGCCATGACCTTCTTGCGGGCTTCTAACGAGTTGCCACAAATCAGAATGTCGCAATTGATTGGCCAATCCAGATTGTTGAGGGTCGTGGCAGACACGTTATGCAGAGCGCCTATCACAGGGATATCGCTGCCAAGCAACGCTTGAGCTGCCTCAGTTGCAGATCCTTCCGGTGGCATCTCCACCAGTTTTGGATCGTTAGCTGCGAGAGGCACAACGATATCGACCAGAATTTTGCCGGCAAGGTGTGGCCTCAGGCTTTCCAATGTCACATTGTGAGCAGAGAAAGGGACCGCCAGAACCACCATTTCGTCGGCTGCCTGTGTTGCAGCGATATTATCGATGCCGATAATATCTGCTGATCCTTCTGGCAATTTCTTCATCAGAGAGGCCGCGATTTCCGCGCCGCGTATACCATCGCGTGAGCCAAGGGCGACGCGAACGCCTGCACGGGCAAAACGTAGGGCAAGGCCTTGTCCTTGCGGACCTGTGCCGCCAATGATTGCTATCGTCATTTGAACATATTCTCCTTATTGGGGCGCAACAGGTCTTGCGCTGCACTTTCAGTTTTCTGCCAATCCAGCCCACGGAACAGCACCACAGGTGTTTGGGCGGACTTGCGAATGACAAGTCCCGATGCTGCTGCCAGTTCATCGGCAAAAGCAGGCTCGGTTACACTGAGAAGACGACCATGGGCGTCGAGGTTGCCTTGCTCGCGAATGGTTGCGGGAAGGTCGGCCAAACCGACTGCGACATTCACTTGTCCGATGCGCCAAGGGCGGCCAAAGGTGTCGGTGATTGCAAATCCGATACGGGCGTTGAAGTGCCGGGAAAGGTAATCGCAGACTGCCTTTGCGCTGGCATCAGGATTGTGTGGCAGAAGGATGAGGCTTCCATCCTCACCGGTATTGGATTCATCAACTGCGGCATTGGCCGAAATGAAGCCAAGGCGGTGCTCGCAAATCATCGTGCCCTCATTTTGCTCAGGACGCTTGAAAGAGCGAATGACGCGCTTGCTTTGGGAGAGAATGACTTCGATCTTGCGAGGGTCCTTGTTCAGTTCCTCCGCGTAGCGCATGGCTTCCTGACCCGGTGTTACATCGGCCATATTGACGACGGCGCCTTCGGCCTTGGAGAAAATTTTGTGAGCTGAGGTGAGAATGTCACCGTCAGTCAAGGATAGCTGAGCATTCTCCAGACACTTTGCGATGATCACTCCAAGATCGTCGCCTTCCGAAATCTCAGGGATATTGGGGATAGGTGCAATCTGCAGTGAGAAGGGGGACGAAGACAGGTTGGTAAGGCTGTCCAATGGTCTTGAATGAGCAAGTGTCATGAGCGGGCCTCCTGAATGCGGAAAGAGCGCGTTTTCAACAGGTTGCGAATGGCAGAGGAAACAGGACGAGCCAAATCATTGGCGCTGTCGATATCGTGAGAAATACCTTCAAGTGGCAAGATTACAGCAAGAAGACCCACGTGCTCTGCCTCTTCCAGATGACGATGAAATGACTGTGCGCCATAGCAGAAGGGCAAGGCGTTCGGCGGGGTGATCATCAGTGCATTCGTACCTTGGTCTTGCGAGGGGCAAATGATGATGGAGCGATCAGTCCGTGCGCAACTTAGAAGACGAAGGTACTCTTTGCTGTCATGATCGGCGAGATCTGCGGGAAGAATGCAGACAGAGCGATAGTCATGGGCTGTTGCCCAGTCACATCCGGCGGCAACGGCTGCATTGAGGCCGCCTTCATCGCTCTGCTGCAAAGTTCCCACACCAAAATCGCTGGCCAAATTGGTGATAGGCTGAGAATTCGTGACGACGAGAATGCCGAAATCACATCCGGCTTGTTTCGAAAGACCGGTAAGAAAAGTCAAAGTCTGCCGATAAAGGGTCAATGCCAGACGTTGGCGTGTTCCATCTGTCAAGACATTGGAGAGGCGGCTTTTGGCACGTTTCGGATCCTTCATTGGTACGATGAAGAGTAGATCCTTAGGAGATTTTTCCTGATGTTTCATTGGGCGGCCTCCGATGAGACGAAACCATTGAATGACACATGATTGGCAAGGATCGACCGGGCCAGACGAACCTTGTCCGCCTGATCACGCATGGAAATATCATCAAGACCACAGGCAATCCCCATGTCTTCAATTTCAGCTGTCGCTTCACAATCCTGATCATCAATCACAATCTGGTCGATCAAATCGCGATAATGATTGGCAACCCCTATGGCGGATGCTTCCAGGCCCAGAGATGCCATGACCTTGTCGGCAGGGCCCTTGAATGGTTTTCCGGCAATCAAAGGGCTGACTGCAAGGATGGAAGCTTTGGAAGATTGGAGCGCATCTTTTAAGCCCGGAATGGACAGAATGGGCTCGATGCTGAGAATAGGATTGGACGGCGCAATGATGATCAGATCAGCTTGCTCAATTGCTGTCAGTGCTTGCGATGTAGGCTTGGCTTGTTCCGCGCCTTCAAAGCGAATGTCCAGCACATCTGGCGCGCATCTTTGGCGCACAAAATAGTCCTGAAACAGGATCCAGCCTTCATTTGTTTTCAGTCTGGTCTGAACAACATCGTCGGTTGGCAAGATCAAAGGGACTTTGACGCCCAGAGATTGAGCAATTTCGCTGGCAATTTCTGATCGGCTGTAACCCTGCCTTAGGCGGTTGGATCGATGGATATGAAGACCGAAGTCCTTGTCACCCAAAAACATCCAGGTGTCATTGCCAAGGATTTTGAGCATCTCAAGCGCTTTTGAGCCTTCATCTGCAAGGCCCCAGCCCTGATCACGATTGACCAATCCGGACAGGCTATAAGTCAGGGTGTCTATGTCAGGCGAGACCCACAGGCCGTGGAAGATTTCATCGTCGGCAATATTTCCGATGATTGAGAGACTGATCCCTTCCATTGCGGCCAGGCCTTCTGCCAGTTTTGCTCCACCCACGCCACCAGCAAGCAACAGGATATTGGGTTTGTTCACTTTAAACTGTGTCATTAGCTCGCTCCCCCATTTGCCGCATTTTTGCTTGCGCTTTGCCGCCCCCCAACCCAAAGCGATTGGCTTGGTTCGAGATGTCCTCTCTCACCAGCGCCAGCTTGCTCACGAACATCAGGGAACATGCGCAGGAAGCTGAGATTCTGATCGACACTGCGCTCAACCAATGGCGCTTGCTCTTCAGGGTCGCTGTTGGCGTAGCAAGCCTTGGTCTCATAGATGGTGTTGCGTTGATAGGGGACCCGTCCTGCCCCTCGAATGATCTGAACCATTTCATGGGGGGTAATTTCCTGGCCGAAGTCCGATCCGGCAGAACGGGAAATGCTTTCATTCATCAATGTGCCACCAAGGTCATTCACCCCGGCTTGCAACATCTGCCTTGCTCTATCTGGTCCCAGCTTTGTCCAGGAGACCTGAATATTGTCGATCCATCCGTGCAACATAAGACGAGCGACTGCATGCATCTTGTCGACCTCCATTGAAGTCGGACCTGGGCGCACCTTGTCAGGATTTTGCGTGTAAAGCGGACTGTCAGAATGAACGAAACTGAGGGGCACCAGCTCGGTAAAGCCACCGGTATCTTTTTGAATATCTCGCAACAGAGCGAGATGCGCTGCCCAATGCTCAGGTCCATCAATATGGCCATACATGATAGTGGCGGTGGTCGGCAGTCCGACTTCATGAGCGGCCCGAATGATCTCAACCCATTTTTCTGTGCTGAGTTTGTTTTTGGTGAGCTGTTGGCGGATCTCGGTGTCGAGAATTTCGGCAGCTGTGCCCGGCATGGAACCAAGGCCTGCTTCCATCAAATCAGAGATGAAGTCGTGGTAGGACATGCGGCTCTTGGCTGCGCCATACCAGATCTCATAGGGTGAGAAGGCATGAATATGCATGTCTGGTAGGGCTGCTTTTATAGCCTTGCAAAGATCCCGATAATAGGTGCCTTCCAGCTTGGGGTGAAGTCCACCCTGAATGCAAACTTCCGTTGCTCCGCGATCCCAGGCTTCCTGAGCCCGGGCGACTACCTGATCAAATGACAGGAATTCCGCGCCTTTGTCTTCAGAGCGTTTGGCGAATCCGCAGAATTTGCAGCCCATGTAACAGATGTTGGTGAAGTTGATGTTGCGATTGACCACAAAGCCAACGCGATCGCCATGGACCTGATGACACAGATGGCTGGCTGTCCGTTTCAACGCATCCAGATCAGCTCCTTCGCATTCAAACAGTGTAATGCCTTCAGCAATGCTGATTTCCTCGCGAGCCAGTGCTTTGGCCAAAATCAGCCGAATTTGTTCGCTCAATGCACTGATCTCAAGGTTCAGGTCTCTTAAGGAGCGCAATCCGGAGAAGGCAATCCGCTCTGCTGATGAGGAGAGTGAATTCGTAGGTGTCATACCAAATCTCCTGAAACTTGATGTTTGGCCAGCCCATCGGTACGAGCCATGGCACTGGCGCGAGCAACGAGGGCGGGATCCATAAAGACATCGTGATTGCGAAGGAAGCGCGGATAGATGGTCAGGCGCTCTTGCAGGGTCAGGCCTGCTTTGGATGTAGAGGCGGCAAGGGCATCAATCTCTGGCCAGCTATGCTGCGGATTGATGAAGTCGATGGTTACAGGGGAAATGCCGCCCCAATCATTGATACCGGCTGCCAGATAATCGGCGTGGCGCACATGCAGGTTTGGCGGAGCTTGCAGGCTGATTTCTGGAGACAGCATCAGGCGGGCAACGGCGAGTGTCCGCAACATGTCATCCAGACTTGGTTCTGGATGATTGGCCATTGCAATGTCTGGCTTTGTCTGGAAATTCTGAATGATCACTTCCTGAATGTGACCATGACGTCTATGTGCCTCATTGATGGCTGCGAGTGCTTCCACACGCTCTTCCCATGTTTCGCCAATACCAATCAGCAGACCTGTGGTGAAGGGAACCTGCTTCTGCCCGGTTCTCTCCAGAGTGCGCAGGCGTTGAACGGGAACCTTGTCCGGGCAGGCATAATGCGCTTGCCCTTTTTGGGTCAAGCGGCGGCTGATGGTCTCCAGCATCATACCCATGGAGGCGCTATATGGACGGAGCTGGTCGATCTCATCGTCAGACAATGTGCCAGCATTCACATGGGGTAGGAGAGAGGTCTCGTCGAGAACCAACTGACACATGTCTGCCAGATAGGCGACCATGCTGTCATAGCCCAGCTGGTTCAAAGCTGCGCGCGCTTTTTCATAGCGTAGCTCGGGCTTCTCACCCAGACTGAAGAGCAATTCCTTGCATCCCTGATCTTCACCGCGTCTTGCCGTGGCAAGAACTTGCTCAGGAGACATGATGTTGGCGTCCGGATGATCGGGATGTTTGACGAAGGTGCAATAGGAGCAGGTATCCCTGCACATGTTGGTGAGAGGTACGAATACTTTGCGGGAATATGTGACCACATTCCCCCAGTGCTTTTCCCGGACATCCGATGCTGCTTGCATCAGATCTGCGAGCTCAGTTTCGCTGATATTTCCGAGTGTTAGAGCAGTCTCAAGTGAAAGCATGTTTTTACCTCCCGATAAAATTTTTATCAAAAGGTAAAATTGAGGTCAATGGATCAAGTGTGAAGTGCAAAGTTCGATGAATCTGAAAATAGCACTCAGAAACAGGAAGGGGGAATTTGCTTGGATTGTTTTCATATTATTGATTTATATATATTTATTTCGAAAATTGAAGTGGACTCGCGCCTTGTTTTGGCATGTATATGCATGTTTGGCGACTTCAGCGTTTATCACAGGGCTTAAGAAAAATTTAGCATATAGATTTCATGGAGTTAATCGAACTTTGAAATTTATTTATTTTTTGACCATTTGATAAATTTATTTTTCTTATCTATCCTAGCCTCAATAATAATGAGCCATAGGAGCATATGTTCCTGGGCCAGCCATCAACAATACGGGCTCGCTCTGTTCGTTGAAGGAGGAACAAAATTGAAGATAGGAACACCTAGAGAGGTGTTTGGTGGGGAGGCTCGTGTTGGAATGACGCCTTCAGTTGCCAAGCATTTACAGAAGCTGGGCTATGAGTGTGCGATTGAGATTGGTGCGGGTCAGGCAGCGGGTTTTTCGGATGCGGACTATGAAGCGGCGGGCGTTGAGATCATTGCAACGGCAGCGGCTTTGTGGAAGGCTTCTGACATCATCGCCAAGGTCCGTCAGCCAAATGTGACCGAGACCAAACGCCTGAACAAGAACAAGACGCTGATCAGCTTCTTCAACCCGGCCGGGAATGAGGAAGGCATGGAGATTGCGAAGTCCAAGGGCGCCAATGTGATTGCGATGGAAATGGTCCCTCGTATCTCACGTGCCCAGAAGATGGATGCTCTGTCCTCCATGGCCAATATTGCCGGCTATCGTGCGGTGATTGAGGCTGGCAACAATTTCGGACGCTTCTTCACCGGTCAGATCACGGCAGCGGGCAAGGTTCCGCCAGCCAAGGTCCTGGTGATTGGAGCAGGCGTTGCAGGTCTGGCAGCGATTGGCACCTCTACCTCTCTTGGTGCCATCACTTATGCCTTTGACGTGCGCCCTGAAGTGGCCGAGCAGGTTGAATCCATGGGCGCGGAATTCGTCTATCTGGATTTTGAGGAAGAACAGCAGGATGGTGCTGCCACAGGCGGCTATGCAGCTGTCTCCTCTCCGGAGTTCCGCGAAGCCCAGCTGGCCAAGTTCCGTGAACTGGCACCAGAGATTGATATCGTCATCACCACCGCCCTGATCCCGAACCGTGAAGCACCGGAGCTGTGGACCGAGGATATGGTTGCCTCCATGAAGACCGGATCCGTGATCGTGGATCTGGCAGCGGAAAAGGGTGGCAATTGCAAGCTGACCGTGGCTGATGAGAAGATCGTGACCGAGAATGGTGTGACCATCATCGGCTATACCGATTTCCCATCCCGCATGGCCAATCAATCTTCCGAGCTTTATGCCTCCAATATCCGTCACATGCTGACCGATCTGACCCCTGAGAAGGATGGCCAGGTTGTCCATGATATGGAAGATGATGTGATCCGTGGTGCGACCGTCACCTATCAGGGTGAGATCACCTTCCCGCCTCCTCCTCCAAAGATTGCAGCCATTGCGGCTCAGCCGAAGAAGGAAGTGAAGGAGCTGACGCCGGAAGAGAAGAGAGCGGCCGAGGTTGCCGAGTTCAAGGCCCAGACCAGGAGCCAGGTGACCCTGCTTGGCGTTGGTACGGCTCTTATGTTGCTCGTCGGTGCTGTGGCGCCTGCCAGCTTCATGCAGCATTTCATTGTGTTTGTGCTGGCCTGTTTCGTGGGCTTCCAGGTCATCTGGAATGTCTCTCACAGCCTGCATACGCCTTTGATGGCGGTGACCAACGCCATTTCATCCATCATCATTCTGGGGGCCCTGATGCAGATCGGCTCCGGTTCCTGGCTGGTGATCATCCTGGCGGCCCTGTCCGTCTTCATGGCCGGCATCAACATCTTTGGTGGGTTCCTGGTCACCCGGCGCATGCTCGCCATGTTCCAGAAGTCATAAGGAGGGCGACATGGATTTTGGTTTTACCACTGCCGCCTATGTGGTTGCGGCTGTTCTTTTCATTCTTAGCCTTGGCGGTCTGTCCGGTCAGGAAAGCGCCAAGCGCGCTGTCTGGTATGGCATTGCCGGTATGGCTCTGGCGGTTCTCGCCACCCTGATTGGTCCGGGCTCCGGCCTGTGGCTGCTCTCGCTCCTGCTGATTGCCGGTGGCGGTGCCATTGGCTATCAGGTGGCGCAAAAGGTTCAGATGACCGAGATGCCACAGCTTGTGGCTGCGATGCACTCTCTCGTTGGTCTGGCGGCTGTCTTTGTCGGCTTCAATGCCGATATCGAACTGAGCCGTGTTCTGGCCATGGACGAGAGTGCCCGCAAGGGTCTGGAAGGCTTTGCTGCTCTGCTGGCCAAGAAGTCCAGCGCCGAGCTGTCCATCCTCAAGGTTGAAGTCTTCCTTGGCATCTTCATTGGTGCTGTGACCTTCACCGGCTCTGTCATTGCCTTTGGCAAGCTGGCAGGCAAGGTGACTTCCGCTGCAGAAAAACTGCCCGGTGGTCATGCCCTCAATGCCGGTGCAGCCATTGGCTCCCTGATCCTCGGCATCATGTATTTCAATGACGCTGGTATCTGGACCCTTGTGGTCATGACCCTGCTGGCCTTCTTCATTGGCTATCACCTGATCATGGGCATTGGTGGCGCGGATATGCCGGTTGTTGTGTCCATGCTCAACTCCTATTCCGGTTGGGCGGCAGCGGCCATTGGTTTCTCCCTTGGCAATGACCTTCTTATCGTGGTCGGTGCGCTTGTTGGCTCCTCCGGTGCGATCCTGTCCTACATCATGTGCAAGGCCATGAACCGCAACTTTGTCTCTGTGATCCTTGGCGGCTTTGGTGGCACCGGTGGTCCTGCGATGGAAGTGTCTGGTGAGATGATTGCCATCGAGTCTGATGGGGTTGTTGCAGCGTTGGAAGAGGCTGACAGTGTCATCATCATTCCAGGCTATGGCATGGCTGTGGCGCAGGCTCAGCAGTCCGTATCCGAGTTGACCAAGCGTCTGCGTGCCAAGGGCAAGAATGTCCGCTTTGCCATCCATCCGGTGGCTGGCCGTCTTCCCGGTCACATGAATGTTCTGCTGGCTGAAGCCAAGGTTCCTTATGACATCGTTCTGGAAATGGACGAGATCAATGAGGACTTCCCGGAAACCGATGTGGCCATCGTCATTGGCTCCAATGACATCGTCAATCCGGCGGCACAGGATGATCCGAACAGCCCAATCGCTGGCATGCCCGTCCTTGAATGCTGGAAGGCCAAGCAGGTCTTCGTTTCCAAGCGCGGACAAGGCACCGGTTATTCCGGCATCGAAAACCCGCTCTTCTACAAGGAAAATACCCGCATGTTCTACGGAGACGCTAAAGCATCTCTAGATAGCCTATTGGGATCAATTTCATGAGATTTGTCCAGAGGAAGAATTGAGCAAAAAGAGAACCAAATGGTCAAAAAATAAACAAAAGAATTCGGAATTTTTGACATAAATACTCTGTTTTCTACTCTGGACCATTTCTAAAACAAGGTCTAACAGACTGAGAGAAAAGGCTAAAAGTAGGGAAAAGTCGTCAACTTTGCCTTTTGTGGTCGATTTTTTCAACAACAGAACAAAATTAAATTCAAGATTGACTGTCTGATTAAAATATTCTTAAATTTTATCAAATGGTCAAATTTGAGATGGAGATCAAGATGAACGTCGCTACCTCAGCAGTGCCGAATGACCTAAATGCCTTCTGGATGCCATTCACATCCAATCGCCAGTTCAAAAAGTCGCCGCGCATGTTTGTCGCTGCAGACGGCATGTATTATACCACCTCGGACGGCCGTCAGGTTCTGGATGGAACCGCAGGGCTGTGGTGTGTCAATGCTGGCCATAAGCAGCCTAAGATTGTTGAAGCAGTCAAGAACCAGATTGAAGAGCTGGATTATGCGCCCGCATTTCAGATGGGCCATCCAAAGGCATTTGAGCTGGCCAATCGTCTGGCAGATCTTGCTCCGGGTGATCTCAACCATGTTTTCTACACCAATTCCGGGTCTGAATCCGTTGAAACTGCTCTGAAACTGGCCATTGCCTATCATCGTGCCAAAGGGCAGGGGACACGCACTCGCCTGATTGGTCGCGAACGCGGCTATCATGGTGTGAATTTTGGCGGTATCTCTGTTGGTGGTATCGTCAATAATCGCCGCCATTTTGGCAGCCTGTTGACCGGTGTTGATCATCTTCCTCACACGCACCTGCCTGAAAAGAACGCCTTTAGTAAAGGTTTGCCGGAGCATGGTGCGGATTTAGCGGATGATCTGGAGCGTATCGTAGCTCTGCATGGTCCGGAGACCGTTGCCGCTGTCATAGTCGAGCCAATGGCAGGATCCACCGGTGTGTTGTTGCCACCAAAAGGCTATTTGCAGCGTTTGCGCGACATCACCAGGAAGCATGGCATTCTGTTGATCTTTGATGAGGTGATCACTGCATTTGGTCGTCTTGGTGCACCATTTGGTGCCGACTATTTTGGCGTGGTGCCCGACATGATCACCACCGCCAAAGGCCTGACCAACGGTATCATTCCAATGGGTGCGGTGCTGGTGAGTGATGAAATCCATGATGCCTTCATGAATGGCCCGGACTATATGATCGAGCTGTTCCATGGTTATACCTATTCCGGCAATCCGATGGCAGCAGCAGCAGGTCTCGCATCGCTGGATGTCTATAAAGAACAGCAATTATTCGAGCGTGCTGCTGAATTGGCGCCTTATTGGCAGGATGCGTTGTTCAGCTTGAAGGGGCTCCCTCATGTTACAGATATTCGCTGTGCTGGTCTGATCGGTGCAGTCGAGTTGGAGCCTATCGCCAATGAGCCGACTCGCCGTGCCTTCAGCGCTTTCCTGAAAGCCTATGATAAAGGCAGTCTGATCCGAACAACTGGTGACATTATAGCCATGTCTCCTCCTTTGATCATAGAAAAGCACGAGATTGATCAGCTGATCGATACTCTTGGCGATGTCTTGAAGGAGATCGACTAATCATCCAGAGTGGTCGGGTGGAGTGTTCTTCTCTACCCGTAAGCTCTCTCTTCGTTTGACAGGTGCATCCAGTTCATAAGCAATCACCACAGTCGGATGCCCTCTTACCCTTAAAGACCTATTCAAACCCGGTCATGCGTTCGCTGGTCCAGCCGGGCCTTTTGGAGGAATATCATGAGCAAATTGGGCTCAAATCACCGTATTAATCCCGATCGTCTTTGGGACAGCCTGATGGAAATGGCAAAAATCGGCCCTGGCATGCGTGGCGGCAACAATCGTCAAACACTGACTGATGAAGATGCAGAAGGCCGTCGTCTATTTACCAGCTGGTGTGAAGATGCAGGCATGACCATGGGGATTGACACCATGGGCAACATGTTTGCTCGTATGGAAGGCGAAGATAACAGCCTTGATCCGGTCATGATCGGCTCCCATCTCGATACCCAGCCAACAGGTGGCAAGTATGATGGTGTGCTTGGTGTTCTGGCTGGGCTGGAAGTGGTACGTGCCATTCGTGATCAAGGCATCAAAACCCGCCGACCGATTGAAGTAGTGAACTGGACCAACGAAGAAGGCACCCGTTTCGCCCCTGCCATGCTGGCGTCAGGTGTTTTTGCTGGAATGCATACTCAGGATTGGGCTTATGATCGTGAAGATGCGGAAGGTAAGAAGTTTGGTGATGAGCTGAAGCGTGTGGGCTTTGTCGGCGATGAGCCTGTCGGTCAGCGCAAGCTGCATTCCATGTTCGAATTGCATATCGAACAAGGTCCAATTCTGGAAATTGAAGAAAAAGATATTGGCGTTGTCACCCATGGCCAGGGCCTGTGGTGGCTCGAAGTTACCATTACCGGTAAAGACAGCCATACCGGTTCCACGCCAATGCCTATGCGTAAGAATGCCGGTCTTGGCATGGCGCGCATCACCGAGCTGGTGCATCAGATTGCCATGGAAAATCAACCTGAAGCTGTTGGTGCTATCGGCCATTGCGATGTCTATCCAAATTCACGCAACGTAATTCCGGGCAAGGTCGTCTTCACCATCGATTTCCGCTCGCCACATCGCGATGTTCTGGATGGCATGAAAGCCAAACTGGAAGCTGAAGCACCAAAGATTGCAGCAGAACTCGAACTTGGTATTGAGATTGAAGCCGTTGGCCATTTTGATCCTGTGACCTTTGATGAGCGCTGCGTGACATCCGTGCGGGATGCTGCGGAGCGCCTTGGCTATTCCCATCGCAACATCATTTCTGGTGCAGGTCACGATGCCTGCTGGGTCAATCGCGTCGCTCCAACTGCAATGATCATGTGCCCTTGTGTTGATGGCTTGAGCCATAACGAAGATGAGGAAATTTCCAAGGATTGGGCAATGGCCGGGGCCGACGTGTTGTTCCACGCAGTGCTGGAAACGGCTGAAATTGTTGAGTGAAATATACGGGCGCGCCTTTTGAAATGAAGGCAGCGCCCGACCAATATTAAGGGAGGTTCAAATGAGCAAGGTTATCAAAGGTGGCACAATCGTCACGGCAGATTTGACCTATGAAGCCGACATTCTGGTTGAGGGCGATAAAATCGTCGAAATCGGCAAAAATCTGTCCGGTGATGAAGTGCTGGATGCAACGGGGTGTTATGTGATGCCCGGTGGTATCGATCCTCATGTGCATCTGGAAATGCCTTTCATGGGCACACATTCCGCTGATGGCTTTGAAAGTGGCACGCGTGCGGGGCTGGCTGGTGGCACCACCATGGTGGTCGACTTCTGCTTGCCAAATCCAGGACAATCCTTGCTGGAGGCTCTTGCTATCTGGCAGCAGAAATCAGGTCTGGCCTGTTCTGATTATTCCTATCATATGGCCATCACGTCATGGAACGAGCAGGTCTTCAATGAAATGAGCGAAGTGGTGGATCGCGGGATCAACACCTTCAAGCATTTCATGGCTTATAAAGGCGCATTGATGGTCGATGATGACGAGATGTTCGCATCCTTCCAGCGCTGTGCAGCCTTGGGTGCCATGCCATTGGTGCATGCTGAAAATGGCGATGTGGTTGCCACCATGCAGCAAAAACTGCTGGCCGAGGGCAATAATGGTCCTGAAGCTCATGCTTATTCACGTCCGCCGGAAGTGGAAGGGGAAGCGGCCAACCGTGCTGTCATGATTGCTGATATGGCAGGTGTGCCTCTTTACATCGTGCATGCTTCCTGTGAGCAGGCCCATGAAGCCATTCGCCGGGCACGTCAGAAAGGCATGCGTGTCTTTGGTGAGCCATTGATCCAGCACCTGACTCTTGATGACAGCGAATATCGCAATCCTGATTGGGATCATGCAGCGCAGCGGGTGATGTCACCGCCATTTCGAAACAAACAACATCAGGATAGCCTCTGGGCTGGCTTGCAGTCAGGATCGCTTCAGGTGGTTGCGACTGATCATTGTGCCTTCACTATCGAGCAAAAGCGCTTTGGTATTGGTGATTTCACCAAAATTCCAAATGGTACAGGTGGTCTGGAAGATCGCATGCCTATGCTCTGGACCTACGGTGTGCGTACTGGTCGCTTGACCATGAATGAGTTTGTGGCGGTCACCTCTACCAATATTGCCAAGATCCTGAACATGTATCCGCGCAAAGGGGCCATTCTGGAAGGTGCTGATGCCGATCTGGTGGTTTGGGATCCGAACCGCTCCAAGACCATCACGTCCAAGTCTCAGCAATCTGTCATCGAGTATAACGTGTTTGAGGGTAAGGAAGTCGTTGGCTTGCCACGCTTTACTCTGACCCGTGGCCGTGTCGCGATTGAAGAAAGCACCATTAAGACGGAGCCGGGTGTTGGCGAATTCATTGGTCGCGATGCCTACCCGGCGGTCAACAAAGCCCTTTCTCAATGGAAAGAGATTACTGCCCCGCGCAAGGTCGAGCGCAAGGCAGAAAATATGCCTGCGGGAGTCTGACCCGAGAAATGACCATAATACCAGCGTACCGAATGAATTGGCGCGTTGGAAACTATCCTGTGCCCGGTGAGGAAAATCACAAAACAATCAGAGGGCTTTGCCGGCACAAACCTTTAAATGGGAGCTATTCCAATGTCCGAGACAGTCGCCTCTTCGGGTGAGAATCTCACTACAGATGAATTTGGTATCGTCCATCAGAAAATTGATGGAATTGATGCAGAACTTTATAACGAAGATCAATTGCCGACCTCTACCCAAGCCCGTACCTGGGACTGGGTTTCCATTGCTGCGCTTTGGGTCGGTATGGTTGTTTGTATTCCGACCTATCTACTCGCCTCATATCTGATTGGCGCAGGGATGTCCTGGGATCAGGCTGTAACCACCATCTTGCTCGCCAACGCCATTGTTTTGATTCCAATGGTTCTGGTCGGACATGCTGGAACAAAATACGGCATTCCTTTCCCGGTCTTGTTGCGTTCGTCCTTTGGCCCAACCGGTGCGAAGATCCCGGCTGTCGCCCGTGGTATTGTTGCCTGTGGTTGGTTCGGTATTCAGACATGGGTTGGTGGATCTGCGATCTATGTGATCCTCAACACCTTGATGGATGGAGCTCTGGCTAGTGACGCCTTGCCGGTTCTGGGCATCAATCTGGCAGAATTTGTCTGCTTTGTTGCTTTTTGGGTGTTGCATTTGTGGTTCATCAAAAACGGTACGGAATCTATCCGTTGGCTGGAAACCTATGCCGCACCATTCCTGCTGTTGATGGGCGTTGCTCTTCTTGTCTGGGCTTACTTGAAAGCTGGTGGTTTTGGCGAAATGCTGTCCACTCCAAGCGCATTTGATGCCGGCCAGCCAAAAGAAGGTCAATTCTGGGCAGTCTTCTGGCCAAGCCTCACCGGTATGGTTGGCTTCTGGGCGACTTTGGCACTGAATATTCCGGATTTCACCCGTTATGCGAAGAGCCAGAAGGATCAGTTCCTCGGCCAGCTGGTTGGTCTGCCAATCCCGATGGCAATGTTTGCCTTCATCGCATCTGCCGTGACGTCTTCCACGGTTGTGATTTTCGGTGAGCCCATCTGGGATCCGATCCAACTTGCTGAGCGCATGGGTGGATTTGGCATTATCATCGCCTTGGCTGCACTTGTGGTCGCAACCCTGACCACCAACCTGGCCGCCAACGTCGTAGCACCTGCGCACGGTTTCTCCAACTTGGCACCAAAGCGTATCAATCTGCGTCTGGGTGGTTATATCACTGCAGGTATTGGTCTTGCCATGTTCCCATGGATTCTGGTCAATCACATCATCGGTTGGTTGATTGCATATTCTGCTCTGCTGGGTCCAATCGCAGGGATCATGTTGGCCGACTACTATCTGCTGCGTAAAACAAAGCTAGTTGTGGCAGATCTGTTCCGCGCCAATGGTATTTATTCCGGCTCCAACGGATGGAACTGGGCCGGTATTGGCGCGTTGATTATCGGTATCCTACCAAACTTGCCTGGCTTCCTGGCTGGTGTGGGCCTTAGCTCTGGCGCATCGCCATTTTTTGCGACCATCTATACCTATGCATGGTTCGTCGGTCTGTTTGTAGCAGGTATCGCCTATCTGGTGCTGAGCAAGGTACTGAACAAGTAATTCTGTTCAGAATTAAAAAATGCTGATATAGGGCGGCACATTGTTGTCGCCCTTTTTCGTCAACTCTCAAAAGAAAGTAGAACAATGCCAAAGGCTTACTGGATCGCTCATGTAACTGTCACCAATCCTGACCCCTATGCCCTTTACGCAGCAGGTGCAACCGAGGCCTTCAAGCAGTTCGGTGCCAAGGTCCTTGCCCGTGGCGGACCGGTGGAGCAGCTGGAAGGGGAAGGGCATCCACGCAATGTGGTCATCGAGTTCGAAAGCATGGAACAGGCTTTGGCTTGCTATAACAGTGGGCAATACCAAGCCGCAAAAAAGCATCGAGCTGATGCAGGCATTGCCAACATCATGATTGTGGAAGGCGCCTAAGTTTCTATAGGCAAAGGTCCAGTGTCAGGATTGGCAAGGGAGCCTTGTTTGTTTACCAGGCGGTGGTGAAGATGTCGGGCTTGTCAACTGCTGCCAGAAGAGAATTGCTGTGCTTTTTGTTCGTTAAATACAATCAACAGGAAGAATGCGTTCGATAAAAAGAGCCGGCATACATTCTCAAGACTGATTTGGAGGATGCATGCCGACCCTGTGCCGAGTTCGATACTTGCTTTATCTGGACCAAAGTTTCGAAGCCGGGGAGCTGCTATTCGAGCGTGAAATTATAGAATAAGGGCAATGACCAGCCATATCCATAAGGGTGCTGGTACAATAGCCCAGACAAATAGAGCAGGAAGATACTTGGTTAAGCTCATAACATTGATCCCTTTCAGGAGAAATTGGTTAGACCGGAAATTTCGCTTACTGACATCAAAACGACGACTGAAATTCCGACGACCACGAAGATCCTGACATGTCTCAGGAAGGCACGTTCAAGAGGAGTTTTTTTGGCAATACCATAGGATCTTCCTTCAAGATAACCGCTGGTGATAAGGGTTAGAAATAGAAGAAACCAGATCGCGACCAAGCCTTCTGCGATCAGGACTATTGCGGGTAACATGGGATATCTCCTTTTCCAACTCAGGATGCTTCTCGCGCATAATGAGGGTGATGCTCCTGTGCGTTTATCCAGTTTGGAATGGTATCAAAAGGGGATCCAAACATCGCCATCCATAGGCTTTGAGCGATCCGTTCAGCGGCCTCCACGACGAGTGGTGTGGCTTCAGGTTCGAAGATTTCCTGGGCCGTTGGACGGAAGATGGAAAGCCAGATGCGGAAGTCTTCCGATTGTGCTTCCGACAACTGCATGTGAGCAGGCATAGGCCTGCCTTTGAAGCGTCCAGTGCGAAGTAAGACTGAGGACCAGAAATCTTTCATTTTGGTCAGATGCTCCGGCCAGCGCCCATCAAGGCGACCCGTGAAAACCGGGCCTAATCGTTCGTCATCCTGCACCCGCATATAGAAAAGCTCGACGAGATCCGAGATCTGCTGTTCCGTAATGGAAGGATGGACTGGAATACGGTTCAAGATATAGTCAGATGTGGTCATGTCATCCTCTTAACATCTATTTTGAATATATCTTTATCATGAGTGGATTTAAAAAGAAATATATAATTTATATGTTTTATGAAGAAACCTTATGTTGTCCTGATGCGAAAATTCGATTTATGGGAAATTTTCCTTTTAGATCAATGTCTTGATGATTTTATGAGCTATCAGAATTTTGCCGATGATTTAGGCGAATCTTTATGATATATATTGTATATATCTTTGGAGAAGCTCTATGCGTCTTAATCAGGCAAGCGATTTTGCCCTTCGTCTCGTTATGCAATGCGCCATGCAACCCGATGTGATTCATCGGATTGATCAAGTTGTCCAACAACAGGGATTTTCCAAGGGTCATGTCATGAAACTGGTCAATCAGTTGGCGCGAGCAGGTATTTTTGAAACCGTCAGGGGGCGGGGTGGTGGCTTTCGGTTGGGGCGCTTTGCCAAAGATATCTCCGTCGGAGATGTCGTGCGAGCAGTGGAAGCTGATTTTGCTGTTGTGGAATGTTTGCGGACTGGTTCAGCGGAAACCAAGAATTGCTGCTTTCTTCCTGCTTGCAGGCTGAAGCCATTGATGAACAAAGCCTCCAGTGCATTTCTTTCAGTGTTGGATGGGATGACGATTGAAGCTGCAATTGCTGATTTGCCTGTGCCCGAAGCTCTGACCATGTCTTTTGATTGACAGGATGCAAGCCCTATTCTTCTTCCAGCCGTATCGGACCATTTCTGATGCCAATTTAACAGATTGATGAGTTTGCATCCTAATTTGCTGACAGATCATTAACTAAAAATAAAGCATAATTCTCCAGTCTCGGTATCAAGCTTTTCGTCAAGTGGGCACTGGGTGATGTCAACTAGAAACCGCCAGAATTTGATCAGTTTTACGGTCTTTGCATGTCTGACCGTAAGCATCTTTCTGCTCACCGCTCTACCACAATCAGAAACAGACACTGTTGTCGTTTTTGTCTTCCCTGGTTCGGAGAGCTCTCATGCGGTGGAAGTCATTGCCCGGGCTGGTGGATATTTGATGAATTCCGGGTCCTGGCCATGGATTGCATTGGCCAGTTCATCCGATCCCGATTTTGTGAATGAACTCTATCGGGCTGGTGCCCTGTTTGTTGGCAGCGGGCGTCTCTTTTCAGCCTGTTTTCCCAATCCAATTTCTCCATCCAAACAATCGGTACTAACCATTTCGCCTCTCCGCGACAGGATCAAGGGTTTCAAGAATGCACGACTTACAAACACTTAGACAGCAATTTTCCAAGGTTGTTGTAGGCTTGCTATGGCTGAATACCGCATTTGCAGGGCTTATGGCTTTGACTATGTCGGGTGCTTCTGGATGGGTTGCCGTGGTAATTTCCACACTGGCAGCCGGTGCCACAACCTTCTCGCTTAGTCAATCAGGTTGCAGTGTTCTGACCCGCGATATCAGCGCCATTTCATTGGCCTCGCAGGTGGCTTTGATTGTTTTCATTTTTTCCGGTCATCCTTACCAGATTGATTGGCATATGTATTTCTTTGCCGCCATGGCGGTATTGGCCGGTTGGTGTTGCTGGCGTGCCATTCTGGTGGGAACGGCCGTGGTTGCAGTTCATCATCTGGTATTGAACTTTGTTTACCCAATGGCAGTCTTTCCAGGTGGTGGTGATTTCACACGGGTTGTCATGCACGCTGTCATTCTGGTTCTCCAATCCGGCACATTGATCTGGCTGACTTCGCGTCTGTCCGCTGCCATCGATGCTTCCACCAAAGCTGTGGAAGAAGCCAATACGGCCAAAGCTCAGGCAACAGATCTGTTGGCTGAGCAGAAAATGGTCCAGACTGAAGGTCAGGAAAGGGTCACCAGAGTTGATCAGTTGATCGAAGATTTCCAGCAAACTGTCGAACAGTCTTTGGGCCAAGTTACAACCAACAGTGATGCTATGGAACAGACTGCGCAGTCGCTCAGCTCCATGGCGCAACATACTCTGGAGCAATCCAACGGTATTTCAGCCTCTTCACAAGAAGCCGCCAGTTCTGTTGGTGTGGTGGCAACCGCAGCAGAAGAATTGTCAGCGTCGATTGCAGATATCAATAGTCAGCTGCATCAGACCAAGGCCATTGTTTCGCAAACCACCGTTTCAGCTCAGAACAGCAATGAGAAAGTCTCCAGTCTCGATACTGCTGCTCAACGCATCGGGCAGGTCGTAACCCTCATTCAGGATATTGCCGAGCAAACCAATCTTCTGGCTTTGAACGCTACAATTGAAGCTGCACGTGCTGGCGATATGGGTAAGGGATTTGCCGTTGTGGCGGCGGAAGTGAAGGAATTGGCGAACCAGACCTCCAAGGCTACTGAAGAAATTTCCTCCCAGATTGGCGATATTCAGGTTTCCACCAAGGATGCGGTAAGCGCGATTGAGAAAATTGCGGAAACCATGCAGCAGGTGGATGAATATACCACTTCCATTGCCACAGCAGTGGAACAACAAGGTGGTGCAACGCAGGAAATCAGCCAAAGTGTTCAGCAGGCAGCGAACAGTACGGACATGGTGCATTCCAATATCGCAAATGTAACGACTTCAGTTTCTTCTACGTCTGATTCTGCGTCGCAAGTGATGCTGGCCTCAAAGGAAGTCTCTGACGAAGCCAATCGTCTGAAGGAGCAAGTGATGAAGTTTCTTACGGATGTGAAGGCTGCCTAGAGACTGAGGTAGATCTCGACAATGGCCAAGTGTGCAAAAGCTTTGGCCATTGTCGTATTTGGCAACGGAATATTTAATCAATCAGATTTTCAATATGTTCTGCTACGTGACGAGCGTCAATTTCCGCTTCTCTAACCAACCAATCAAAATGATCGGTTAGCGAGTTTACTCGATCTGCCTCACGAAATGCGAGATAGCATTGTCCCACATATATGACGGCAAGTTTGGGTCCGAAAATGGTGATAGGGGCACTAAAAACTCTACGAGCATTAAACAGGAAGAGCCTCAGACGTGGAAACATGTCTCGGCAAGTCTGTGCGATAAACTGTAACTGCTCCCGTCGAATATCCTCATCCAGATCTGCATAATAGGAAATCCCTCTGGCACAGGCTTCAAGCTCATGTAGTGGGATGGCAATTTCATAGTCCGATTGCCGTGTTTGCAGCCAATTGAGCTGAGGATGAATGGAATCCACCATTTGTGTGCTGTTTTGGTTCTCGAAAGACGGATATTCCCAATTCAACACCCGTTCGGTTTTCAGAATATCGGGTAGTGTTGCTGGAACATGACGTATCTTGTAACCAGTTGCTTCCTGATGCCAGTCGAGCAATTGCGCATCTGCAACAGTGCGTTCTGCCGGACTTAGCGCCATAGCCCCCGCTATAATATCACCAGGGCTTTCCGGGCGATTTGTCAAACCAAGAAGCCAATCAATACTGACGCTCAATGTAGCGGCCAAATCAGCAACCAATTGACCGTTTGGAAGGCGAGGCGATGTTTTGTTGAGGAGTTGTCCGATTGTGGAGCGATCAACATGCGTCAAGCGTGCTAAATGACTGCGTGATAAACCTGATACGTCCATCGCATCCGATAGACGTTTTCTAAAAATATCGGCTCTATCGCGTTTGTCCATTTTTATCACCTATGCAGACTTAAATCTGCAAAGTGGAATTATTGCAGCGCAAATACCAAATGTCCAACATAAATTTTTTTAGGTAACAGTTGGATATATTTTGCAACAGGATGCGGGTGAAAATTTGGATACTTCCTATCGAATATTTATCAAATCAATTACTTGGCAAGTATTGGGGCTTTTTTCCATGACGCTGGTTGGCTATCTGTTCACCGGTTCCCTGACTGCCGGAGGTGGCATTGCACTTGTGAGTTCGGCTATAGGCTTTGGGTTCTATTTCATGCATGAAGTGATTTGGTCCAAGATTAAATGGGGACGTGCGACACGTTCCTTGTAGCAAATCTCAAAGTTCGTTTGGTTCTGACCGACCAATAAGACGAACCTCGGATTTGGTTATCAGGACCATTTACTATTGATCAGATATTCCAACTCGGCATAATCATTGAAGGCTACTGTGTGTGGTAGCTGGTTTATTGGTGATTTTCGATATCCGTCTGTAAACAGGAAAAATGGAATCTCAGCTGCCTTTGCTGTGGCTGCGTCGACCTCGCTGTCACCGACATAAATCACATCATCTGATGATGAAGCTACACCTAACCCCAGTTGACGGAGTGTTTCCTGCAGTGGCTCGATTGCAGGTTTCTTTACCGGTAAACTGTCGCCACCAATGATGGCACCGACAAACCGTTCCAGATCCAGTCCTTTGACGATAGCACGGGTTTGTGCTTCCGGCTTATTGGTGCAAATGCCGATGGAGAAACCTTGAGCCTTCAGAGCATCAAGACAATCGACAACACCGGGATAAAGCACGGTTTTGTCATGCAAAGCTGCATCATAATGCGCCAGAAACTGTGTGACCATGGAAGCATGTCGAGCTTCATCTCTATAAAGATCGCGTGCTTTCAAAACCCGTTCGACCAGTTTGGGCACTCCATTGCCAACAAAGGATCGGATGGTTTCCAGCGACAAAGGCTCTGTATCCAAATCAGCGAGCAAGCGGTTGCTGGCCTGATGCAGGTCCGGGGCACTATCGATCAAAGTGCCGTCCAAATCGAAAACAATTGCTTTTGTCATTTTTGTCTCTTCATGCCGTCACCAATTGTGTCCCAAGCAATTGCGCTATCAGCGGATCTGTCAAATCTTCAACCAGCCAATCGCTTTTTGAGACATCGTCACCGCTTGTATACCAGCTTGGTGCGGTCAGTACCGGAATTTTGGCTGCTTTTGCAGACAAAACACCATTGCGACTGTCTTCGATGGCAATGCAGTCCTGCGGTCCCAGACCCAACCTTTCAAGTGCTAAAAGATAGACATCCGGCGCTGGCTTTTTCGTGTCTACTTCATCCCCGGCTGCAATCACCTCGAAAACTTCATGGGCTGGCAGGTTCCAGCAACACTGGATAAGAGCATCCACATTGGGGATATTGGTTGTGGTGGCTATGGCAAGACGGATGTTGCTATTTCTGGCGCGATTGATCAGCGTCTCCACTCCGGGACGCAAGGAAAGGTGGCCTTCCGCCAAGATCTGGCCATAGCGCCTAGTCTTTTGTTGATGCAGATCTGCAATTTGAGCCTCGTTGAGAAATGGATGCGCTTGTGTCAATCCAGCCTGATAAGCATTCATACGCTCCTTGCCGCCCGTAACTTTCAGCAAATCCCGGTATAGCTCCTTGCTCCAATGCCAATCGAGGCCAGCCTGTTTGAAGGTTACATTGAAAGCTTGCCTATGGGCTTCTTCAGTCTCTGCCAAGGTGCCATCAACATCAAATATCAGCGCTCTGATCATGCCGCCACACATGCAGCAGAAGCAGCTTCCCGAATTGCTCTGATGTTATGACCATATATATCGGCTTGATCAACAGAGCCACCATTGAAGATAGCGGAGCCTGCAACCAGAACATCCGCTCCGGCTTCGGCGACCAGAGGGGCGGTCTCAGATGTCACGCCACCATCAATTTCGATATGGATCGGGCGATCTCCAATCATGGAGCGGAGTTCACGGATCTTCTCAATCTGGGAGTGAATGAACTTCTGCCCGCCAAAACCGGGATTAACGGTCATGATGCAGACGAGATCCACCATATCCAGCAGATATTTCACATCGTCCAGACCTGTGCCCGGATTAAGCGCCAATCCAGCCTTTGCTCCGGTTGCTCGAATGGCTTGCAGGCTGCGATGAATATGCGGGCTGGCCTCGCGGTGGATGGTGATGATGTCAGATCCTGCTTGCGCAAAAGCCTCAACAAGTGGATCAACTGGTTCGATCATCAAATGCACATCCATCACCGTCTTGATATGGGGTCGGATGGCGGCGCAAAGCGGCGGGCCAAAGGTCAGGTTTGGCACGAAATGACCGTCCATGACATCAACATGTACCCAATCACAGCCTTGTGCTTCAATGGTCTCAATCTCCTTGCCGAAATTGGCAAAGTCGGCAGAAAGAATGGAGGGAGCAATCTTGATATTGCGATCAAAATTCATGAGGTTTCTCCCTCAGTTGAAGCCTTGGTGACAACGGGTCGATCAACATCCAGTCCACCTTCAAAAACTCGGCTCTGGCGAATATCGCTTTGCTCAATGGTTGAAAGGGCTTTGGCATCCAGCGAGCCTCTATTGCTGGCAAAGAGGCGATTGGCCTGTCTCAGTCGGGCGCGATCCAGTGCATTTCGAATGGAGCGGGCATTTGCAAAATGAGGCTGATTGCGTCGTAAGCTGACATATTCTGCCATGGCGGCTCTGGCTTCTTCATCAAAGCCATAATTCTGCTGGTCGAGCATCAGCTCGGAAATTGAGAGCAGTTCATCATCAGTATAGTCAGGGAATTCGATATGGTGGGCGATGCGTGACCGAAAACCGGGGTTGGCGGCGAAGAATTTGTCCATACGATCAGCATAGCCAGCCATGATCACAACCAGATCATCGCGGTTGTTCTCCATCACTTGCAAAAGAATCTCGATGGCTTCCTGACCATAATCGCGTTCATTGTCGGGTTTATAGAGATAGTAGGCCTCATCAATGAAGAGCACACCACCCATGGCCTTTTTCAGCACTTCCTTGGTCTTGGGGGCGGTATGGCCGATATATTGCCCCACCAGATCGTCGCGGGTCACGGTCACCAGATGACCCTTGCGCACATAGCCAAGACGTTTCAACAATCCGGCCATCATCAGCGCGACTGTCGTTTTGCCCGTGCCAGGATTGCCGGTGAAAGACATATGAAGAGTTGGTGTTTCGGTCGATAGTCCCATATCACGACGGGCACGGTCGACCAGAAGCAAAGCAGCGGTCTCTCGAATGCGCTGCTTGACTGGCTCCAAACCGATCAGGTCCTCGTCCAGTTCTCGTAATACATCCGCCACGCCGGAGCTTTCATATTCGGCAGCCAGATCCACTGTTTGAGGCAACTCGCGGTCGGGCTGGCAATCGCTGTTGATGTTCATGTCTCAGGCCCTCTCATTCATTAATCTTTTCAAGTTGGGAGACAAGGGGCGCTGGAGCCCCTTATCATGTGGGGTCGTGCTATCGCACGTCCCAGGCATATTTCTGAGCACGATCGACAAAGTCGGTGCGCTGCATGTGCAGGGTGGGTTCGACAGAGGGGCGATTGACGATGAAGGCAGTCTTTACCGATTCCACACCACGTGTATCGTCAAAGGCAATCAGGCGGATATAATTGTCGCCATGGGCCTTGCGGCATTCATCGAGTTCCATCATCACGCCCTTGGCGTCACGCAGATCGAACATTGGATTGCCCCACATGTTCCAATAGGTATTTCGTGGGTGCGGATCGTCGGTATATTCCACGCCGATAGCCCAGCCATTTTCCAGACAATATTCGACCTGTGCAGTGATCTGTTCGTCATTGAGATCAGGCAGAAAACTGAAACAACCTTGTGTGATACGCATCTTTCTCTCCTCTTCAGATTTATCAGCGGGGTGAGAGGCAGCTCGCTCAGACGAGTTAGGGATCCCGAAGCAAGCTGCCCCTTGTTGCTGGTCTGGTTACATGGCTGGTGTTGCAGTCGGCACGAAGTCGGACGTGTCGGTTGAGGTATAATTGAAGGTAATATTGCCCCAAGTATCGAGTGCTGCTTCCAAAGGCTTGCACCATTTGGCTGCATCACGCAGGATTTCCGGGCCTTCATTGGCGATGTCACGGCCCTCGTTGCGGGCCAGGATCATGGCTTCCAGCGCTACGCGGTTAGCGGTGGCTCCGGCCTGAATGCCCATCGGGTGACCGATGGTGCCACCACCAAACTGCAGGACCACATCATCACCAAACAAGTCAATCAGTTGGTGCATTTGCCCTGCATGGATGCCACCTGATGCAACCGGCATGACCTTGTTCAGATCCGCCCAATCCTGCTCAAAGAAGATGCCGCGAGGCAGATCCACCTCGTTATGGCTTTCACGGCAAACATTGTAGTAACCCTGTACGGTCAGCGGATCACCTTCCAGCTTGCCGACGGCCGTACCGCAGTGCAGATGATCAACACCTGCCAGACGACACCATTTCGCGATAACGCGGAAGCTGATGCCATGGTTCTTCTGGCGGGTATAGGTGCCATGGCCCGCACGGTGCATATGCAGGATCATGTTGTTGTCACGGCACCATTTGGAGATGGATTGAATGGCTGTCCAGCCAACGATCAGGTCGACCATTACAATGACGCTACCAAGCTCTTTGGCAAACTCGGCTCGGGCATACATCTCTTCCATAGTGCCTGCCGTGATGTTGAGATAATGACCTTTGATTTCACCGGACTCGGCACTGGCTTTGTTCACGGCCTCCATGCAATAGAGGAAGCGATCACGCCAATGCATGAAAGGCTGGGAGTTGATATTCTCGTCATCCTTCATGAAGTCGAGCCCGCCTTTCAGGCCTTCATAGACCACGCGGCCATAATTCTTGCCGGACAGACCGAGTTTGGGCTTGGTGGTGGCACCCAGCAGAGGTTTGCCGAACTTATCCAGTCGCTCGCGCTCCACCACCAGACCGGTTGGTGGGCCGGCAAAGGTCTTCACATACGAAGTCGGAAAGCGCATGTCCTCCAGACGGGCAGCAAGGATAGGTTTGAAGGAGAAGACATTGCCGATGATCGAGGCGGTCAGGTTGGCAATGGAGCCTTCTTCAAACAGAATCAGATCATAGGCCACATAGCAGAAATATTGTCCGGGATTATTCGGTACTGGCTCTACCTTGTAGGCCTTGGCACGGTAGCTGTCGCAGGCGGTTAGTCGGTCGGTCCAGACCACGGTCCAGGTGGCGGTGGAAGACTCACCTGCTACAGCCGCAGCGGCTTCGATTGGGTCCACGCCTTCCTGTGGTGTGATGCGGAACAGCGCCAGAACGTCAGTGTCTTTCGGCTGGTAATCGCCATCCCAATAGCCCATCTGGGCATATTTCAAGACGCCAGCAGAATAGCGTTTCTTCTTGTCCTTGATCTCCTGAGGATTGCTGAGTTCATTCATGATAATCTCCTCTTGTTGGTTCTATTCAGCGGCAATTGCAGTGGTGTTGGTCGGGTCCAATGCCCCCACGGCATAGCGAGAAGCCATATCGTCCATGGGGATTACTTTGATTTTGGAAGCTTGCCCGGCTGTTCCAAAGCGCTCGTATCGATCACGCACCAGACGCTCCATTTCCTCCATGGCGGGGATCAGGAATTTGCGCGGGTCAAACTCGCTGGGCCTGTCAGTCGCCAATTTGCGAAACTGTCCTGTCATGGCCATGCGGCAATCGGTGTCGATATTGACCTTGCGAACACCGTGACGAATGCCTCGCTCAATTTCGTCAACGGGTACGCCATAAGTTTGGGGCATGTCGCCACCATGGGCGTTGATCAGATCCTGCAGCTCTTGGGGAACCGACGACGAGCCATGCATCACCAGATGGGTGTCGGGCAGTTTTTGATGGATCGCCTCAATGGTAGTCATGGAGAGGATATCACCATCAGGCTTGCGCGAGAATTTATAAGCGCCATGACTGGTGCCGCAGGCGATTGCCAATGCGTCACATTTGGTGCGAGATACAAAATCTGCAGCCTGATCGGGATCAGTCAGGAGTTGATCTTGTGCCAACTTTCCTTCTGCACCAGAACCATCTTCCTTGGCTGCTTCTCCCGTTTCCAAACTGCCCAGAACACCGAGTTCACCCTCGACCGAGGCCCCCACAGCGTGGGCAGCTTCAGCGACCTTGGCGGTGATCTCGACGTTATAATCGTAGGAAGCCGGAGTTTTCATATCCGCCTCCAGTGACCCATCCATCATCACACTGGTAAAACCGTGGCGAATGGCTGAGAGACAGGTGGCTTCGTTGTTACCATGATCCTGGTGCAAGCATACTGGAATGTCGGGATGCATCTCGGCCAGCGCCTGCACCATGTGGCGCAACATGATATCGCCAGCATAGGATCGAGCCCCACGACTTGCCTGCAATATGACTGGAGCATCCAGTGCCTCAGCTGCTTTCATGATGGCGAGCCCTTGCTCCATATTGTTGATATTGAAGGCTGGCACGCCATAGGAATATTCGGCGGCATGGTCCAGCAATTGTCGTAAAGTGATAAGTGCCATGAAAGTCTCTCCTGTTGGCTATGCCACTTTTTGAGGATGGGTGAGGGCTGCAATGCCGGGTAGGGTCTTACCTTCCAACCATTCGAGGAAGGCACCACCTGCGCTGGAGACATAGGTAAAGCTGTCTCCCACATCGGCAGCATTCAAAGCAGCCACAGTGTCGCCACCACCAGCAATGGCAATCAGCTTGCCGTCTTTGCATAGCCCGGCTGTTCTGCAGGCCAGTGTCAGAGTGGCAATGTCAAAAGGCTGGATTTCAAAGGCACCCAGTGGTCCATTCCAGAGCACGGTTCTGGCGCTGACAATTTCTTGCTCAAAGAGCGCAATGCTTGCTGAGCCTGCATCCAGAATCATCGAGTCTGCCGGGCATTGCATGGCTGAGAGACGGATGTTTGGAGAATCTTTCTCGAACTCTCTTGCAACCACAATATCGACAGGCAGGATGAGACGGCAGCCATGTTCTTCGGCGAGAGCTTCGATCTCGCGAACCATTGCAACCTGATCTGCTTCATGCAGGGATTTGCCCATTGGTGCACCCCTGGCGTGAAGGAAGGTATTGGCCATACCACCGCCAATGATTACGGCATCGAGTTTTCGGACCAGATTTTTGAGTACTGCAATCTTGGAAGACACTTTGGCTCCGCCGACAATGGCAATGGCCGGGCTTTGCGGTGCTTCCAGAGCGCTCGACAAGGCATCCAGTTCTTCCATCAACAAGGGCCCCGCATAGGAAGGCAAAAGCGAAGCAATAGCGCTGGTGGATGCATGGGCACGATGAGCGCAGGAAAAGGCATCATTGACATACAAGTCGCCAAGCTTTGAAAGAGCTTTGGCAAAGGCCAGATCATTACTCTCTTCGCCTGCTTCAAAACGCACATTCTCGCAAAGCAAAACTTCGCCATCTTTCAAGGCATTGGCTTTGGTTTCAGCTTCACTGCCAATGCAAACTGCAGCAAACTGAACTGTACAAGGAAGAGCCACCTCCAGGCTTGGGATGAGCTGAGCAACTGAAAAATGCTCCTCCGGTCCATTCTTTGGGCGACCCAAATGGGTGAGAATGACCAATCTCGCACCGCGATCCAGCAAGGGACGTATTCCAGCGGCAAAGCGTTCGATGCGAGTGGTATCACTCACTGCTCCGTTGTTGAGTGGTACGTTGAGATCGGCCCGGACAAGTAGTCGCTTGCCTTTGACATCCTGATCCAGAATGGAATGAAAATTCCTCATATCAGCCTCCCGAGCGCGACGGCGGTGTCTGCCATGCGGTTGGAAAATCCCCATTCATTGTCGTACCAGGACAGGATGCGTACCATGGTGCCGTCCATGACCTTTGTCTGGTCCATATGAAAGATGGAGGAATGGGGATCGTGATTGAAATCGACCGACACATTGGCGAGATCGCTATAGCCAAGAATGCCTTTCAATGACCCATCTGCAGCGGTGCGAATGGCGGCATTTACCTCTTCTGCACTGGTGGGGCGGTCGGCTTCGAACACCAGATCGACAACAGAAACATTGGGTGTGGGGACGCGAATGGCCACACCGTCCAGTTTGCCGTTCAATTCTGGCAGAACAAGGCCGACCGCCTTGGCTGCGCCGGTGGAGGTTGGGATCATGCTCATGGCAGCAGCCCTGGCGCGATAGAGATCACCATGCATGGTATCCAGCGTTGGCTGGTCGCCGGTATAGGAGTGGATGGTGGTCATGAAGCCACGTTTGATGCCGATGGCATCATTCAGCACCTTGGCTACTGGCGACAGGCAATTGGTGGTGCAGGAGGCATTGGAGACGACCAGATCGTCTGTAGTCAGGCTGTCATGATTGACCCCATACACAATGGTTTTGTCTGCATTGGATGCGGGCGCAGAGACCAGAACACGTTTGGAGCCATTCTTCAGATGTGCGGACGCCTTCTCACGTGTGGCGAAAATGCCGGTGCATTCCAATGCCACATCCACGTCATTCCAAGGCAAATCTTTCGGGTCACGAATGGCTGTGACTCTGATTGGTCCGCGCCCAGCGTCAATGCTATTCTCCGTTGTTTTGATCACACCGGGAAAGCGCCCATGCACGCTGTCAAATTTCAGCAAATGTGCATTGGTCCCTACCGGTCCGAGATCATTGATAGCGACGACCTCTATGTCCGTTCGATCCGTCTCCAGGATGGCACGAAGCACATTTCTCCCGATACGGCCAAAGCCGTTTATGGCAACTTTAACAGTCATATCAATTCCTTAGCTAATCAAATTGGCAGCTGTGCGAGCGACATTCTCAGCCGTGATGCCGAAATGGCGATAGAGATCATCCGCTGGAGCAGAAGCTCCGAACCCTTGCATGCCGACAAAGGCGCTCTTTGGTCCCAACAGATCGGACCATCCCTGGCGAACAGCAGCCTCAACCCCGACGCGAGGTGCTGTGCCAAGGACGGAGAGACGATAGGCGTCTCCCTGTCGCATGAAGAGTTCGAAGCAAGGCACCGAGACCACCGCTGCCTGAATGTCCTGTTCTTCCAGGATGTCTGCTGCTTCCAGTGCGATTGTGACTTCGGAGCCGGTGGCGAAGAGTGTCACATCTCTGTCCTTGGTAGCCTCGCGCAAGACATAGGCCCCCTTGGCCGTCATGTTGGCAGCATTGTGGGTCTTGCGGATCGTTGGCAGCCCTTGCCGGGAAAGGCATAGAACAGATGGCGTATTGGAAGAGAGCAAGGCCAGCTCCCAAGCCTCTGCTGTTTCCACCGCATCAGCTGGTCGGAAGACATCCATATTGGGCATGGCGCGCAGGCTTGCGATGGTTTCAACTGGTTGATGGGTTGGACCATCCTCGCCAAGACCAATGGAATCGTGGGTCATGACATAGACCACAGGTTGCTCCATCAGTGACGAGAGCCGCATCGCCGGACGGCAATAGTCGGCAAAGGCCAAGAAGGTGCCGCCATAGGGCAGAAAGCCGCCATGCAAGCTGAGGCCATTCATTATGGCAGCCATGCAATGCTCGCGGATGCCATAATGAATATAGGAACCGCTAAAATCATGCCTGGTGACCGGCATCATCGCCTTGGCACGGGTATTATTGGAGCCAGTCAGATCGGCCGAGCCACCTGCGAGATTGGGCAATACATTATGGATCACATCGAGCGTGATTTCGGATGCCTTGCGCGTTGCGACTTTGGGCATGCTTTCACTCAACCCTTCCTTTAAAATCTGAATGGCGGATTGCAAGGCTTTGGCATCTGGTGAAGCCAGCGTTGTCGCAAAGTCTTCCTTTCGCTCGGACTGGATCAGGCGATCTTCCCAGACCTGTCGTTGAAGGGCACCGCGTTCTGCAATAGCACCCCAGGATTGATAAATGGAATCCGGTATCTCGAACGCATCATGGGGCCAACCCAGAGCCTTGCGAGTGGCTTCGATTTCGGCTTCGCCCAAAGGCGCGCCATGCACACCGCTCGTACCTTGCTTGGCAGGAGAACCAAATCCGATCATGGTTCTGCATGCAATCATGGAGGGGCGGTTTTCCCGCCGAGCCAGATCGATGGCGCCTGCAACGGCCTTTTTGTCATGACCATTGATTTCCTGCACATGCCAACCTGCTGCTTCAAAGCGTGCACGTTGATCCATGGAGGTGGAGAGATCGGTCGGGCCATCAATGGTGATGTGATTATCATCCCAAAAGACAATCAACTTGCCCAATCCCATATGTCCGGCAAAGTCGATGGCTTCCTGGCTGATGCCTTCCATCAGGCAACCGTCGCCAGCGAGTACATAGGTGTAGTGATCGACAAGCTTGTCTCCAAAGCGGGCATTTTGCATCCGCTCGGCCAGCGCCATGCCAACGGCAGTGGCAATGCCTTGTCCCAGTGGCCCGGTGGTGGTCTCGATTCCTTTTGCATGTCCATATTCGGGATGTCCAGCCGTGCGTGCTTCCATCTGGCGGAAATTGCGCAACTGATCCATATCCATATCATCGTAGCCAAGAAGATGATGAATGGCATAGATCAGCATGGATCCGTGCCCGGCCGAGAGCACGAAGCGATCCCGGTCAGGCCAATCGGGATTGGTCGGGTCGATCTTGATGAAACGATTGAAGAGGACGCTGGCAATATCGGCCATACCCATGGGGGCACCGGGATGGCCGGAATTGGCCTTTTGTACCGCGTCCATGGTCAGGGCGCGCACAGCGTTGGCCATCAGGTCTTCGGCATTGATGATTGGGATTGTTTGTTCATTCATTGCGTCTCTCCTGATTAGCTGCGGCGGGATTCACTGATGAGGCGGTGGACCATCGGCGTCAGGATCAGCTGCATGGCCAGGTCCATCTTGCCGCCGGGAATAACGATGGAATTGGCCCGGCTCATCCAACTGCCCTCGATCATGGAAATGAGGTAAGGGAAATCGATGCCACGTGGATTGCGGAAGCGGATGACGACGATGCTTTCATCCGGTGTCGGGATCCAGCGTGCGATGAACGGATCGGACGTATCCACCACCGGTACCCTTTGGAAATTGATATCCGTACGGATGAATTGCGGGCAGATGCAATGCACATAGGCATGCATGCGGCGCAGAATGGTGTCGGTAATGGCTTCTGTCGAATAGCCACGCTTGTCGGTATCGCGATGGATCTTCTGAATCCACTCCAGATTGATCACCGGAACGACACCGATCTTGAGATCGGCAAGGGCAGCGAGGTCGACCTCGTCATTCACCACTGCGCCGTGCAAGCCTTCATAAAAGAGGAGATCGGACCCCTCATCAAAATTTTTCCAGTCGGTGAAGGTGCCGGGATCTCCGCCCCATTTCTCGGCCTCAATGTCATCATGAATATAATGACGGGTCATTCCGTTGCCGGTTTCGCCATAAGAACGAAACGCTTCCGCCAATTTTTCCAGCTCATTGGCTTCATAGCTGAAATGGCTGAAGGTCTCATCACCCTGACTTTTACGGTGTTCAAGTTGCTGCTTCATTGCAGCGCGGTCATAGCGATGAAAGGCGTCACCCTCGATCGAGACGGCCTTGATCCCTTCGCGGCGAAAGATCTGATCAAAAGTGGTTTTGACCGTGGTTGTTCCGGCCCCGGATGATCCGGTCACAGAGATGATGGGATGCTTCTTGCTCATCTGGATTTCCTCTTAACTCGGAACTGAACTTACGCCCGGAACAGGCCGCGACTGTTGAACAGGGCAGAGACTTCCTGTTCTGATAGGGAGAAATAATCTGCTATGCGCGAGACATTGTCGGGCGAGCCAAAAACAAAGGAGGTGCGGGCATGAAGCGAAGATGCGCTCTGCTGCATGATCGGCATGGTGCCGTCAGTTGCCTTGCCCCCGGCCTGCTCAATCAGAAAGGCGATGGGTGCACATTCATACACCATGCGCAGACGGCCTGATGCATAGCCGGAACGGCTGTCCGAGGGATAGAGGAACACACCACCCCGGCTGAGAATGCGATGGGTTTCGGCCACAAGGGATGCCACCCAACGCATGTTGAATTCTTCACTTCGTGGGCCTTCGCTCCCCGCTATGCAATCATCGATATAGGCGCGGATCGGCTTGTCCCAATGGCGGTAATTGGAGGCATTGATGGCATATTCGGTGGAGCTATCGCTGACCCTGATGCTCGGATCGACCAACTCAAAGCGATTGCTGTCGGGATTGAGCAAATAGAATTGTGTTCCCGCACCAAAAGTGATGGCAAGACCGGTTTGCGGACCATAGATGATGTATCCAGCAGCGATTTGTTCTGAAGCCGGACGCAGGAAGCTTTCGTTGGCTTCACCATGGGCCTCATATATTGAGAAAATGGTGCCAATGGATACGTTCACATCGATATTGGATGAACCATCCAGAGGGTCAATTGCCAAGGCATAGCGGCCCTCTCGATCCAGTGATATTACATCCTCTTGCTCTTCAGATGCATACCAGCGGATATTGGCATTACAAAGCTTGGCCAGAAACATGTCATCGGCCAAAACATCCAATGCTTTCTGCCCATCACCATCACTGTTTTCACCCACTTCGTGGCCAAGAGATTGACCCAAGGGTCCTTTGGCAATGATCACGGCCAACTCCCTTGCAGTGTCGCAAAGGGCGTTGACTACCGGCTGCAAATTGGCCGGGATATGATCACCGGAGATGGCTGTACTCGATATTCGCATAATAATATTTCAACCTCAGCTCTTGACGAGACTGAATATTTCATTCCACATTTCAATCTATGAAAAAATTTAAAAAAAAGAATGTGAGATTAAATAAAATTTAATGCCAAAGCTTGAAGCCATAACCCTCAAGCAGTTGCGCGCTTTACGCGCCATTGCCGACCATGGGTCCATTACTGCCGCAGCCAATGAGCTGGGGCTGACGCCTCCTGCGGTTCATACACAAGTCAAGGGATTGGAGCAGGCGCTCAATTGTACAGTGCTGGAATCCAGCCGCCAGCATGGACCGACTTTCACGCCGGAAGGGCAGACCATACTGGATGCTGAGCGGCAAATTCTGGCTATATTGAACAGCTCGGTCGAACGGGTGAGAGCACTGAAGCATGGACAGACCGGTGTGGTGGTTTTGGGTGTTGTCAGTACGGCAAAATATTTTGTCCCCGGCCTTGTTGCACAAATTGGAGAAGCCTATCCGGATATTGATGTGATCCTGAAAGTGGGCAATCGGCAGGACATCATTCGTGAGTTGTCAGAGCGAACCATTGATATGGCCATCATGGGGCGTCCACCAAGAAGTCCCGCCAATATTGCTGAAGTGATTGGAACTCATCCTCATGTTTTCATTGCTGCTTCCGATCATCCGCTGGCAGGCAAGGAGGATATCAGTCCTGCGGATTTTCTTGCTCAGACATTTCTCAGTCGAGAGCAGGGATCAGGTACCCTTATCCTTATGACCCGTTACCTGGATCGACTTGGAGAGGGGACCCCCTATCGGGCGATCGAGATGGGATCGAATGAGACCATCAAACAAGCAGTCATCGCCAACCTTGGTATCGCTCTGATCTCGCAACATACCACGACAGAAGAGATCAAATCTGGCCGCTTGGTGACATTGGAAGTGGAGGGTTTACCCATCGTCCGCCAATGGTTTTTACTCCATCGAGAAGATGTCGAAATTTCCAATACGCTTAAAACCGTGCGCGACTTCATCCTCGATCTCAAAGCCAGCTTCTTGCCGACTCTCTGATTGAGAATTTTGCCTGGTAGGCCCATTCAGTCGTCATTCGCGTTCGCATCTCGTGCAGCTATGGCGCACTTAAAGAAAAATCATCGCAGATAAGGAGATGCCCATAGACCTGAGCGAGCTGTTTTGTCGCAGTTAAACATCATGAATGCATGAATGTGCAGTGACCCGGACCCGTCAATCATCGACAATATGAGATCCAATCCTGCCATTCAAAATGATGTGGGAGGACCGAATAGAGCGATGATTCCAGGTGATTTTGATTATTTGCGGCCCAGGACCAAGAGTGAAGCACTTACCATGCTTCGCGAAGGTGGCGATGAGGCCAGACCCATTGCTGGAGGCCACAGCCTCATTCCGATGATGAAGCTTCGCATGGCAACTCCAGAACGCCTTGTCGATCTGGGTGCTTTGAGCGATCTCAACTATATCGACATTGACAAAGAGGTTCGCATTGGCGCTTCAGTCACGCAGCACCAATTGATTGAATCTACAGAGCTGCATGATGCCTGCCCAATCTTGCGCGAAACGGCACTTCTGATTGCTGATCCGCAGATCCGTTATTGCGGTACCATCGGTGGCAATGTGGCCAATGGTGATCCGGGCAATGACATGCCAGCGCTGATGCAGTGCCTGGATGCGACCTACATCATTGAAAGCACCAACGGCAAGCGTGAGGTCAAAGCCCGTGATTTCTATCAAGGTGCTTATTTCACGGCATTGGAGACGGTCGAGCTGATCACTGGCATTCGCTTCAAAGCTCCTGCTCAAGGGCATGGTTACTCCTATCAGAAGCTGAAGCGCAAGGTTGGTGATTACGCCACGGCTGCTGCGGCTGTTGTGCTCTCGATGTCTGAAGACAATGTGTTGGACGCTTCTGTCGCGCTGACCAATCTTGCCGATACTCCGCTTTATGTGGCCGAAGCAGAAAGCATCCTGACCAGTGCTCCTCTAAGTCCGATCACCATCAAGGGAGCGGTGAAAGCAGCCGAAGCCATCATGGCACCTGCGTCTGATGGCCGTGGTTCCAGTGAATATAGAACAAGAATGGGTGGTGTGATGGTTCAGCGAGCTATCGAAGCTGCCGTTGAGCGTGCTGATAAAACTGCCAAAAAGGGAGGGCTCTTCGGATGGCTAAAACGCTGATCAAACTGACCGTCAACGGCGATGAAATGGAAGTCGCCGTCGAGCCTCGTGATTTGCTGATCCATACTTTGCGCGAGCAATTGGAACTGACCGGCGCCCATATTGGCTGTGATACCAGCCATTGTGGTGCATGCACCGTCGATCTGGATGGCCGTTCGGTCAAAAGCTGCACCATGTTTGCGGTACAGGCAGACGGGGCGGAAATTACCACCGTAGAAGGTATGGCCCATGCCGATGGCACATTGCATGCAATACAGGAGGCCTTCCGTGAAATGCATGGTCTTCAATGTGGTTTTTGTACGCCAGGCATGATCATGCGGGCTCACCGTCTGCTGCAGGAGAATCCGATGCCAACTGAAGACGAAATCCGCTGGGGCATCTCCGGCAATCTGTGCCGCTGCACAGGCTATCAGAACATTGTCAAAGCCGTTCAAATGGCTAGCGAAACACTCAGTCAAAAGGTGGCAGCGGAATAATGGCAGATACAGGTATTATTTCCATTGAGGAACGCACCGATCAGCTGGAAGGCATTGGTTGCAAGAGAAAGCGAGTCGAAGATATTCGCTTCACCCAAGGACGCGGCAATTATGTGGATGATGTCAAATTGCCGGGCATGTTGTTTGGCGACTTTGTCCGCAGCCCTTTTGCCCATGCACGCATCAAGCATATCGACAAGGATAGTGCTCTGGCTGTGCCTGGTGTTGTGGCGGTTATAACGGCAGAAGATCTGATCCCGCTGAACCTGCATTATATGCCAACGCTGGCAGGGGATGTTCAGGCTGTTCTGGCGCATGAAAAGGTTCTGTTCCAGAACCAGGAAGTGGCCTTCATCGTTGCCAAGGACAGATATGCAGCTGCTGATGGTGTGGAAGCGCTGGCCGTTGAGTATGAAGAGCTGGAACCTCTGATGGATGCTCACAAAGCCATGGACGCGAATGCTCCTGTCTTGCGCGAGGATCTGGCAGGGAAGACCGAAGGGGCTCACGGCCCGCGGACCCATCACAATCACATCTTTACCTGGACTGCTGGTGATGAAGCCGCAACGCAAGAGGCGTTCGACAAGGCGGATGTGGTGGTAAAGGAATATCTGGCACATCCGCGCGTTCATCCTTGTCCGCTGGAGACTTGCGGTTCGGTTGCTGATATGAATCCGATCACAGGGCAGCTAACATTATGGGGTACTTTTCAAGCTCCTCATGTCGTTCGTACTGTTGCGTCGCTCATCTCCAATATTCCAGAGCACAAAATCCGCGTGATCGCTCCGGATATCGGTGGCGGCTTTGGTAACAAGGTTGGCGTTTATCCGGGCTATGTCATGTCCATTGTCGGCTCCATTGTACTCAAGAAGCCGGTGAAATGGATCGAAGACCGGATGGAGAATCTCTCCACCACCGCTTTTGCCCGAGACTATCATATCGAGGCAGAGCTGGCGGCGACCAAGGATGGTAAGATCTTGGGTATGCGCAGCCATGTGCTGGCTGATCATGGTGCCTTTGATGCCTGTGCCGATCCCTCCAAATATCCGGCAGGCATGTATCATATTTGCTCCGGCTCCTATGATATTGGCGCAGCCTTTTGCTCTGTTACTGGTGTCTATACAAACAAAGCGCCGGGCGGTGTGTCCTATCGCTGCTCCTTCCGTGTGACGGAGGCGGTCTATACCATTGAGCGCATCATTGAAGTGCTGGCCATCAAGCTTGGAATGGATGCAGCGGAATTGCGCCAGAAAAACTTTGTTCAGCCAGAGCAGTTCCCATACACTTCTGCATTTGGTTGGGAATATGACAGCGGTGACTATCCAACAGCCATGAAGAAAGCCATGGATGCTGTTGACTATGATGGATTGCGAGCAGAGCAAGCTAAAATGGTTGAGGATTTCAAAGCGGGTAAATCCCGTGAAATCATGGGTATCGGCGTTTCTTTCTTTACCGAGATTGTCGGGGCTGGTCCGTCCAAGAATTGCGATATTCTTGGTATCGGAATGTTTGATAGCTGCGAAATTCGTGTTCACCCAACCGGGGCTGCGATTGCCCGCCTTGGGGTAAAAAGTCAGGGACAGGGGCATGAGACGACCTTTGCTCAGATCCTGGCCAGTGAAACTGGTATTGCTGCGGACATGATCACCATTGAAGAAGGGGACACGGATACCGCACCATATGGTCTTGGCACTTATGGCTCGCGTTCCACACCTGTGGCGGGGGCTGCCGCCGCCCGTGCTGGTCGCAAGATCAAGCATAAGGCGCAGCTGATTGCTTCCCATCTGTTGGAAGTGCACCACGATGATCTGGAATGGGACGTCGATGGCTTTGCGGTCAAAGGCGCACCAGAAAAACGCAAGAGCATGAAAGAGCTTGCTTGGGCGGCCTACAATAACGTGCCTGAAGGCATGGAGATGGGGCTGGAAGCGGTTGATTATTATGATCCGCCGAATTTCACGTTCCCTTATGGAGCCTATTTCTGTGTTCTGAAGATTGACGTTGATACCGGTGTCTACAAGATCGAGCGTTTTTATGCGTTGGATGATTGCGGTACCCGTATCAATCCGATGATCATCGAAGGGCAGGTACATGGCGGCCTGACGGAAGCCTTTGCTGTGGCCATGGGCCAGCTTATCGACTTTGATGACACCGGCAATGTGATAGGAGCCAGCCTGATGGATTTCTTCCTGCCAACAGCAGTGGAGACCCCTCATTGGGAAACCGATCATACAGAGGTGCCAAGCCCGCATCATCCAATTGGGGCCAAAGGAGTTGGCGAAAGCCCCCATGTTGGCGGGGTTCCGGCCTTCTCCAATGCGGTCAATGATGCCTTCCGCCCTTTCGGTGGCGTGCAGACCCATATGCCACATACAGCGGCGAATATCTGGGCCTATGCCAAATCATTGGGCATGACCGATCAGTGATGCATGAAGGATTGCGGTTGGCTAGGGCAGAGTAAGTCTCGGCCAACCCTCTCATGCAGCTTTGTAAACTGACCGTCAGATCAGGAATTCAAGATGACTTCTGCTAAGGATTATCAGCAGCTGCTGGCCTCTGCTGGCTATGTGGCTGATGGGCGGCTGTCGCTCGCGCTCTCCATGGCCAGCATGCTGGAGCGTCCTCTTCTCCTGGAAGGGGAAGCTGGCGTGGGCAAGACCTTCGTCGCCCAGTCTATTGCCAAGGCGATGGATCGTGCCCTGATCCGACTGCAATGTTATGAAGGGCTGGATGCTCAACAGACGATTTATGAATGGAACTATCAGCGTCAGATGCTAGCTATTTCCCTTGCTGGAAAGCAAGGAACCAGTCTCCAAGAAGCTGATCTGTTTTCGCAAGATTATCTGATTGAGCGACCTTTGCTGGAAGCCATTCGCCAGCCTGAGCCACCCGTGTTGCTGATCGATGAAGTGGACCGAGCAGACGAGGAATTCGAAGCATTCCTTTTGGAGATCCTGTCTGACTTTCAGGTAACGATCCCCGAACTTGGTCCCCTTCCTGCGATCACCAAACCGCTTGTAATCATCACGTCGAATGGTGTGCGGGACATATCGGATGCATTGCGTCGTCGCTGTTTGTTTCATCACATCGACTTTCCTGATATCGCAACTGAGCTGCGCATCATTCAAACACGACTTCCAGACTGCAATATCAAGCTTGCACAAGGGGTAGCCTCCTTTGTTGCGGCCTTGCGCAACGAAGATTTGATCAAAGTTCCCGGTGTTGCAGAGACGTTGGATTGGACTGCAGCTCTGATCGGGCTGGAGATTGAAGATCTGGCGGATGATCTCGAGCAATCCTACCAGGCGCTGGTTTGCCTCTTGAAGACACGGGTAGATCAGGAACAGATTCCTTTCCCGGTCTATGAACGACTGGTGGCAGGTGCATCATGCGCGTAAATCTGTATCCCACCCATGAGCCTGATATTGGAGAATTGCTCACCTGGCGGTTGACGCAGTTTGTACGGTTGTTGCGTGACAATGGTTTTTCCATCGGGCCAAGTGATAGCGAACAGGCGATAGGGCTCTTCTCTGATCAGCCAGAGCTTTTGGGAAAGCATGCCTTTCGTCAGAGTTTGCAAATTCTCTTTTGCAATCGGGCCACTGAGCTTGAGCGTTTTGATGAAATCTTTGATGCCTACTGGCTTGGCAAAGCCAGCCTCAAAGCAACCATCTGGCGTGATGTTTCCCTGGCCGCACAGAGCGTGGTGGAGAAAAATACCCAAGGGGATGGCATCGCCGGTCCGCAGCAGGGATTGGCGCATTACTTCGAATGGCGCGAGGCACAAAACGATAATGCGGAATCTGATGAACAAAGCGAGCAGGATACCAATGCTGCCAAGTTAGGTGGTGCTTCAGGCCAGAGTAATCGTCAATCGGCCGATTTTGGCAAAGTAAAAGATGAAGAAGAAGCTGATGAGCTGTTAGCGCTGGCTGCAAGGCTCGGCAAACGGCTGCATTATCGTCTTTCACGCCGCAAGAGCATCGCAAATAAAGGGATGCAGATTGATCTTCGCAAAAGCATGCGTCAAGCCTTGGCGAGCGATGGCATTCCACTGCAGCTTGCGAAAAAGAAACGCAAGAAGCCACCGGTCAAGTTGGTGATCTTCGTTGATGTTTCTGGCTCTATGGATGCCTATTCCATCTTCTTCGCCCAATTCATGCTGGCGCTGTTGCAAGAGGCCAAACAGGCCAATGCCTTCTTGTTCAATACCCGGCTGGTACCGGTCTCAACCCGTTTTCACAAAGCCAATGCCAAGGTGCTGACGGATAAGCTCAGTTTATTGGGGCGTGATTGGTCTGGAGGTACCAGGATCGGCGAGATACTGGCCGTTTTCAATGAGCAATATGCAAAGCAGTTGGCCAGCAAACGTACCATTTTCCTGATGATGACTGACGGTTTTGACGCCGGTGGTACGGCTGATCTTGATCGGCAGCTCAGCCAACTCAAACGCAGCTGCAAGAAATTTATCTGGTTGAATCCAATGCTGGGGCGTGACTGCTATGCGCCCGAGGCACGCGGAGCCTCAAAACTGATGGCTCATGCGGATCTGGCGCTTCCCGTTCACAATCTGAAATCCCTTGCTGCTATCGAGAAAGTTCTGATCCATGACTGTTAATGCCTCATTCTCCTGCCTTACATCGCAGGATCAGGTCGTGCAATTGGAAGCAGATTTCGTTGCATCAAGGACGTCATATGTTCGGATCACAGTGATCCGAGTGGATGGCACGGCAGCCTCCCGAGCAGGAGATCGCTATCTTGCGACCTGTGAGGGAGAATTGCTCGGTTTTACCGGTGGGGGCTGCATCCGCTCGGCGGTGAAAAAGGCAGTCCTTGAGGTGTTGGAAAGTGGTGAGACCAAACTGGTTCACGCTGTGCCAAAAGCAAAAGCCGATCAACCGGATGATGGCAGAGGGGTACAGCGGGTTGTCAATCATTGCCCAAGCCAGGGTGAGTTGGAATTCTTTGTTGAACCGGTCTTCGCCAAGCCTGCAATTGCACTATTCGGTCAATCGCATCTCGCTCACATCTTGAAGGAATTATGCGCCTTTGCCGGTTTCAGTCCGGTGATACAGGAAGATGGTGAAGCCGGGAAAATCGGCCGCTATGCTCTCATTGCCACCATGGGACAGGGAGATCTGAATGCGCTGAAAGGTGCCCTTACCGCGGGATATGAGCGTATTTTCTTTGTGGCAAGCGACAAGAAAGCCAATCACCTCATGACCAAATTGGCTGAGGAGTTCGAGCCCTCCCAGATTGCAAGGATTATATCTCCGGCGGGGCTGAAAATCGGGGCGCAAAGCCCGGAAGAAATCGCCATTTCCATTGTTTCGCAATTGATCGAACATCGCCGTCTCAAAGAGAAGGATGGCGAGCAATGAGCAATTATTCCAACTTTGAGGTCATTTTGCTGGCGGCAGGGCTCTCCAGGCGAATGGGATCGGTGAACAAGTTGTTGCTACCGATTAGAGACGAGGCCTTGGTACGTAGAACAGCATCGCTTTATTGCTCACTTGGCATGCGGGTGCATGTCATTTTAGGGCATGAAGCGCCTAAGGTTCGCTCTCAGCTTCAAGGATTGCAACTGACCACCATTGTCAATCCTGACTTTGAGCAGGGGCAAAAGACGTCTGTGCGGGTTGGATTGCAGCATGTCTTACTGGATGGAGATGGTCTCCTTATCGCGCTGTCCGATCAGCCTTTGCTTCAATCATCGGACATTGCCGCGCTTTGCGATGCCTATCTGCAAGGACAGCAAGACAAGGTTCTGGTGCCTCATTTTCAGGTAGAGCGAGGAAATCCGATCCTCTTTCCATCGTCTCTGGCCAAACAGATCAGCGATCAGGGCCGTGTGCCGGGATGTCGCCGTTTCATCGATGCCAATCCTGATCAGGTTCAGTTTTTTGCAGCCAAAAACAACCATTTCACCTTCGATCTCGACACCCCCGAGGATCTCGCGAGATCAAAAGAAACACTGAAAAGAACAGGGTAATTATATGGAAATCAAAGGTTCTAGCGTTATCGCCGCCGATAAGGAAACAGTCTGGCAAGGGCTCAATGACCCAAACATTCTGCAGGCCTCCATTCCGGGCTGTGAAAGCTTGGAAGCCATAGGCGAAAACCAGTTCAAAGCCACGGTTGCCACGAAGATCGGTCCGGTGAAGGCACGCTTCTCCGGTCAGGTGGAGTTGCAGGATCTCAATCCTCCCAATGGCTATGCAATCGTTGGTTCCGGCTCTGCTGGTGGTATGGGCGCGGCCAAAGGCACCGCCAAGGTGGCTCTCAGCGAAGATCCAGAAGGCACTCGCCTTGATTATCTGGTGGATGCGGAGCTCAGCGGCAAGATTGCCCAGCTTGGCGGCCGTCTCATCCAGAGCACTGCTGGTGTTCTGGCCGGACAATTCTTTGGAAACTTCTCCAACCAGATCAGCGGGCCGGATGCCTCTGGGGCTGCTGCGATGTCCAAGGAGCCCTCGGGCTCTGGTTTATGGCTCTATCTGGGTATTGGTGCCGCTCTGCTCGCCATACTCGCCTATGTGATTGCGAACTGATGATGGAGATAGCATCCCAACAGCAGGGCAGCTGCAACCTTGGCCAACGCTCCGCGGGTCGAATTGCTTGCACCCTCATTCTTGCCCTTGCTGTTGGGATCGCTCTGTCTGCCACGCCCACCATCGCGCTTGAGCGCAGTCCGGATGGGCGCTTCTGGTCAGTGATCTGTACCTCTGAGGGTATTTTCCATGTCGATCTGACGACGGGGGAGAAGCGTAAATCTGACCGCCCGAGCAATCAGGAGCAGAACCAGTCTTGCCATAGTGCCAACGGCCGCCGTGCAAAAATACAAGAAAGGAAAACAGGATGACCCGCGTAACCCCTGCCATGCTGGAGCGCAAAAGCCTGCGAACCTTCGATCTTGCAAGGGAAGGGCCATTTCTGGAGCATCCGCAAGATGTGCTGTCCGCAGCGCTGGATCTGTATGAAACCGGTCTGGATGTGGCTTTGGTCGTGCTGGTCAAGACAGTTGGTGGGGCCGTGCGAGCACCTGGTGCTTTGATGGCTGTCTCCGCTGAAGGGGATGTAGTAGGCTATCTGTCTGGTGGTTGTATCGATGCCGATGTTATCGCCAATGCGCAGCTTTCGTTGCAATCGGGGAAGCTTACCGAGTTGAAATATGGAGCTGGCAGCCCCTACTTCGATCTACCATTGCCCTGTGGTGGTTCTATTGATTTGATGATCTTGCCGCAACCCGATATGGAAATTCTTCGCTACGCACATGGTCGATTGGCGTCGCGCCAGACCGTCAGCATTGGTTTTCACAGAAACGGGGCAGTTTCAATCAATGATGATGAAGATGATACAGATTTTACAGCTCACTATGTCCCGAAATTGAAGCTGCGCATTGCGGGTAGGGGAGCTGATTGCATTGCCCTGCTGCGTGCTGCCAAGGCATCTGGTTTTGAGGTGCATTTTCAATCTCCCAAGGAAATTGAAGTTTCCATTGCCAGACGATTGCAGATTGATCAGGTTGATCATTTGAAGTCTGCCAGCAGTCTTCCATGCTCGGAAGACGATCCTTATACTGCATTTGCTTTGATGTTCCATGATGTGGAATGGGAGAGTGTGCTGCTCAAACAAGCCTTGGCGGGACAGGCTTTCTATGTGGGGGCTGTAGGTAGTGTGAAGACACATGAAAGACGCTGTGAGGAGCTTGGCAAAATAGGCTGTTCTGCGGATGAAATCGAGCGTATTTCCGCGCCGATTGGACTGGTTCCCTCGTTACGGGACGCCAGTTTACTCGCTACATCGGTACTGGCAGAAATAATTGCCTCTTTTCAAGTGCTCCAAGCGAGGCTAGCATCCTAATATCATACATATAATTACGGACCAATTTTCAGATGCCTTTCAAGGATCAGGATCACCTCGATCAATGCTGACTTATACCTACAGTCTTCCGCTGGTTATGGCATCCATCATCATTGCCATTCTGGCCGCATTTACCGGCCTTGCCCTGACCAATGGCATCTCGGAATTGTCCATTACACGCCGAAAATTGCAGATTGGCATGGCGGCCATTGTGATTGGCGGCGGTATCTGGTCCATGCATTTTGTGGCTCTGCTGGCGCTGAAGCTACCTGTTTCCATCTCCTATGACCTGATCTGGACAATTGGTTCTGTTTTGATCGAAATATTGATGAGCGGAGCAGCTCTGCTCATCCTGCATTTTGCCAGGCGCAATTGGTTGAACATGTCGATAGCCGGCTCGCTTATGGGGTATGGCATCGTCACCATGCATTTTGTGGGCATGCTGGGCATTCGAGGCTGTATTCCGGTCTTCTGGTTGACAGGAAAGCTTATTCTGGTTGTCGTGGGGCCTGCGACCGGTATCCTGGCCGTCTGGGCGGCTTATCGCTCCAGAACACGGCTGAATATCATTCTCGGTTCCATCATTTTCGGCCTGTCGGTCTCGGTTATTCATTATGTGGGCATGTATTGGACCGGATTTGCGGCCTTGCCACCGGAAGAGGCCATCGTGACAGCTCTTGATAATGGCATGTTGGCATTATGGGTGTTGTTTTCCGCCTTTGCGATCTGTGGGTTTTTTCTGCTGACTTCAGCAACCTTCCTAGCACCCCAAACAACAAAATATGTCGTTGAAAATGGTCCTGTACTGCATGACCCTGCTTCCATTGCAGAGGAAACAAAAGAGCAAGCGTCTCTAGCTTTGCGCGTACCCTATGAGAAGGAAAATAGTATACGATTTATCAATAGCGATGAGATTGCTGCAATTCAGGCAGAAGGGCATTATTGTGTGCTTTATACCGAGAATGAGCGACTTTTTTGCCCATGGTCCATTTCCAATGCCATGGATAGAATGCCAGACAATTTTATCCGTACTCATCGCTCCTACATGGTCAATGTCAATTTCGTCTCCGGCTTTGTGCGCAACAAGGATAATGGTCGCTGCATGATCGAGAATATCAGCGAATTGGCAGAGGTGCCCATTTCCCGCTCGCGTATTGAAGATGTCAAACTTGCTCTGGGTCTTTGAGCTTTAGTGCCCGATTTAAAAGTCTCTGGCTCAGGACTTTTAAATCGGGCTTTTAGAAACTTGGTGGCGTGCAAGCTGACACGATCACGCATGGATCCGGCCCAACTGCGCGAAAGCGATGCGGATTGTGGCTATGGAACAGATAGGCATCGCCCGGCCCGAGGATACGCCGTTGCTCGCCAACCGTGATCTCGATCCGACCTGATATCACCACGCCGCCTTCTTCGCCATCATGCCCATACATCACGCGACCGGTATCGGCGTCTGGCTGATATGTCTCATGGAGAATTTGCAGATTGCGGCCAAAGAGGTTGTTGCCGACCTGTTTCAGGGACAATTTCCCCTTGCCAATCTCCTTCAACTCTTCAGCGGCGAAGAAGACCGCCTGTTCAGGTTTGGTTTCAAAGGAAAAAAATTCGGCCAATCCAATCGGTATGCCATCCAGAATGCGTTTCAAAGCACCAACAGATGGATTGATTTTGCCTGATTCTATTTGTGAGACCATTGAATTGGCCACGCCAGCATTTTTAGCCAAAGCCCGTTGCGACAGGTCTGCCTGTTTGCGCACCGTCAATAGGCGCTGACCGACATCCAGTTCCTCTCTAAAATTGTTTATTTTGCTCATTATATAGAACATTTCCTATTCGAGTTCATATTTTTCAATAGCTTATTTTACAAAAGAAATAGACTTTTCCAAGATAGAAAACACTTTAGACTCGCTGCAAATCTTAAAACCGATCCAGTCACTCACTTTTTGAGAGAGCATCCTCTCTCGCTCAGGGGGAAGATTATGCAGAATTCCGAAATCTCCAATCGCAAATCAGATGCTATTGCCCGTGGCGTTGGCATGATGACCCAGGTCTATGTGGACCGTGCCAAGAACGCCGAAGTCTGGGATGTAGAAGGTCAGCGCTATATAGACTTTGCCGCAGGTATCGCCGTGGTCAATACAGGGCATTGCAATGACAAGGTCATGGCTGCCGTGGAAGCCCAGATGAAGCGCTTCACTCATACCTGCCATCAGGTTCTGCCATATGAAAACTATGTCCATCTTGCAGAGCGCTTGAACAAGGCTGTTCCAGGTGATTTTGACAAACGTACCGTCTTTGTGACGACCGGCGCAGAGGCCGTTGAGAATGCGATCAAGATAGCCCGTGCTCACACCGGGCGTCAGGCCGTGATTGCCTTTGGTGGCGGTTTCCATGGTCGGACTTTCATGGGAATGAGCCTGACCGGCAAGGTTCAGCCCTATAAGGCTGGCTTTGGTGCCATGATGGGTGACGTTTTCCATGTACCATTCCCGGTCGATTTGCATGGCATGAGTGTCGAGCAGAGCCTTGCTGCCATCCAGCAATTGTTCAAATCTGATCTCGATCCAAAGCGCGTTGCGGCGATCATTCTGGAGCCAGTTCAGGGTGAGGGTGGTTTCTATCAGGCACCTGCCGAGTTGATGTGCGCAGTCCGTGCTTTGTGCGACGAGCATGGCATCGTGATGATTGCCGATGAAGTGCAGACCGGCTTTGGTCGTACCGGCAAGCTGTTTGCCATGGAGCATTATGATGTGGTGGCTGATCTCACCACCATGGCCAAGGGGCTGGCTGGCGGCCTGCCTCTGGCAGCTGTCACAGGCAAGGCGGACATCATGGATGCAGCCAATCCCGGCGGCCTTGGTGGCACCTATGGCGGTAATCCGCTTGGTATTGCGGCAGCACATGCTGTGATGGATGTGATCGAAGAAGAAAAGCTCAGCGAGCGTGCAACGATACTGGGCGACAAACTGAAAGCTGTTCTGGAAGGTCTGAAAGCGGATATTCCGCAGATTGCCGACATCCGTGGCCCCGGTTTCATGACAGCAGTGGAATTCAACAAGGCTGATGGTTCCGGCCCTGATGCTGACTTCACCGCTCGGGTAAAGGATGAGGCGTTAAAACGCAATCTGGTGCTGCTCACCTGCGGTGTTTATGGCAATGTGGTGCGTTTCCTTGCGCCTCTTACCATCGAAAATGAGATCTTTGATGAAGCCATGGGCATCTTGAAAGAAACCATGCTGGCTGCAAAGGAGGCTTGATCCATGAAACTGAATGATAAAAGCCTGCTTGAAACCCGTGCCTATATCGGCGGTGAATGGCGCGATCTGGATGACAAATTCGATGTGACCAATCCCGCGACTGGTGAGGTGATTGCCTCGGTCTCCGACTGCTCGGTTGCCGATGTGAAGGAAGCCATTGATCTTGCCTATACCGCGCAGAAGGAATGGGCGAAAAAGACCGGCAAGGAACGCGCTGGCATTCTGCGCAAATGGTTCGATCTGATGGTGGAAGCAGCAGATGATCTGGCAGCAATCCTCTGCGCCGAGATGGGCAAACCATTGGCTGAATCCAAAGGCGAGATCCTCTATGGAGCGTCCTTCATTGAATGGTTCTCTGAAGAAGCCAAACGTGTTTATGGCGATACCATCCCCGGTCACCAGCCAGACAAGCGCATCATTGTCATGAAGCAGCCAATTGGTGTTGTGGGATCCATCACACCTTGGAACTTCCCCAATGCCATGATTGCCCGCAAGGTAGCACCGGCCTTGGCAGCAGGCTGCAGTTTTGTGGCACGTCCGGCAGAACTCACACCGCTTTCCGCTCTGGCCATGACCGTGCTGGCCGAACGGGCTGGGATACCCGCTGGTGTCTTCAATGTGGTGCCAAATAGCAAAGCGGCTGAAGCAGGCGAAGAGCTCTGCTCCAATCCGAAAGTTTCCAAGATCACTTTCACCGGTTCCACTCGTGTGGGGCAGATCCTGATGCGCCAATGTTCTGACGGCATCAAGAAGATGAGCCTTGAGCTGGGTGGCAATGCGCCTTTCATCGTCTTCGATGACGCAGATCTGGATGCAGCGGTAGAAGGCGCGATGATCGCCAAATATCGCAACAATGGTCAGACCTGTGTTTGCGCCAACCGCATCTATGTGCAGGCTGGTGTCTATGATGCTTTTGCTGAAAAACTGGCTGCAGCGACAAAAGCTTTGAAGGTTGGCAATGGTACTGAGGATGGCGTGACCACCGGACCACTGATCAATGAAGCAGCTTTGGCAAAAGTGGAGGCCCATCTGGCTGACGCCAAGGAAAAGGGGGCCAAGGTGTTGACTGGCGGATCCCGTATCAAGGGGACTTTCTTTGAGCCAACCGTGCTCACCGACGTGCCAATCGAAGCCATGGTCTCGAAGGAAGAAACCTTTGGTCCCCTTGCTCCGCTCATTCGCTTTGAGAGCGAAGAAGAAGTGGTGGCTCTGGCCAATGACAGCGAGTTTGGTCTGGCTGGTTACTTCTATGCCAATGATCTCTCTCGTGTCTGGCGTGTAGCTGAAGCTTTGGAGACCGGTATGGTTGGTGTCAATACTGGCTTGATCTCGACCGAAGTTGCACCATTTGGTGGCATCAAACAGTCTGGGCTTGGTCGGGAAGGCTCCAAATATGGCATGGATGATTTCCTGGAAATTAAATATGTCTGTCTTGGTGGGATCTGAGCTGATCGGGACATGTGTCTCGTTTGGTCGCCATCTTTAATGTCGAAAGCCCGGAGGGAGTGCCTTCCGGGCTTTATTTTTTGGATTTAAAATTATTAATGAAAATAGGCGCTTATGTCTAAGTAGATATACTTTTGGGAAAATAATGTAGCTTGTGTGGAATAATGTCGCACTCTGAGCCGTGAGTCTTCCAAATGCATGAATTGGTCGTGCAAGACGGAGGACGGTTATGACCGACAAGAAAACAGACCCAAAAAGCCTGAGCGAATTTTTCAGCAAAGACCCGGAAGCCGCGGACAAAGCCTTTTTTGGCCGTGTGTCCAATCCTGATCGCCGTGGATTTCTGAAAGGTGCTGGCCTTGCGACCATGGGCGCGATGCTGGGGTCTGCAATCCCGTTTCATCGCACAATGCCAACAGGACTGGTGCCGGTGGCTCTCGCTGATGAAGAGATCCTTGTCGGTAAAGATGGCCTGACCCTGCTCAATGATCGCCCGGTCAATGCCGAGACCCCTGCCCATCTGCTCAATGACGCCATCACCCCAACGGCTCGTCACTTTGTGCGTAACAACGGTATTCCGCCAGAAGAAGTGGATGTGGACGCCTGGACACTGACCATTGATGGTCTGGTAGACAATCCAATGACCTTGAGCATCAAGGATCTGAAAGAGAAATTTGAAGTCCACGAAATGGCTTTGGTAGTGGAATGTGGCGGCAATGGTCGTGCAGCCTTTGATCCACCTGCCAAAGGCAACCAATGGACGCTTGGCGCGGTGGCATGTTCCAAATGGACCGGTGTGAAACTGAAAGATGTTTTGAACGCTGCAGGTGTGAAGAGCAACGCAATCTATACTGCTCATGTTGGTGCGGATGAGCATCTGTCTGGTAATCCAGACAAGCTGCCAATCTCTCGCGGTATGCCAATTGAAAAAGCCATGAACGATAACATCCTCATCGCATTTGAGCAGAATGGCGAACCGATCCACCCATTGAATGGAGCTCCGCTGCGTTTGGTGGTTCCTGGCTGGCCGGGGTCCTTGTCTCACAAATGGCTGAAGCGTATTTACCTGCGTGATATCGTGCATGACGGCCCGAAAATGACTGGCAAGGCTTATCGCGTTCCAAACCGCCCGGTAGAACCAGGCGAGAAAGTAGACAAGAAAGACTTCGAGATCATTGAGCGTATGCCTGTGAAATCCCTCATCACCTCTCCTGAAACTGGTGGAAATTCAGGTCTCTCCATGAAGGTTAATGGTCATGCCTGGTCAGGTGATCGTAAGGTCAAGCAGGTCGATATTTCTCTCGACTTCGGGGCAACATGGCAGAAAGCTACCTTGAATGATCCGATCAATGATGGTGCCTGGCAGAATTGGGAAGCTGACGTCACCTTCCCGGAAGCTGGCTATTATGAAGTCTGGGCTCGTGCAACAGATGATGCTGGCGAAGCCCAACCATTTGCCATCAACTGGAACCCGAAGGGATATCTGAATAACAGCATGCATCGCATTGCTGTGAGAGTATCTTAAAACCCAGCGCTTCCCCCGGCATCTTGCATCAAATCATCCTCAGAACATCATGTTCTGAGGATCGGGATGCGTATTGCCTGAAGACAAGGACGGATTGTCATGAAATTTTTCAAATCGACCACAGCGCCTTTCTGCATCGTTCTGATGTTTGTGGCTCTGGTTGGCAGTGTCGTTGCCTCAGCAGGCAGCGTGAATACAGATGACCCTGCGGCTCTTCCTCCACTGACGCAGGAAGAGCTGGATGAAATGGACGTCGGGGTGCTGTTCAAGGCTCGCGGCGCGGAAGAGGTCTATGCCTATTGCGCAGCTTGCCATTCAGAACGCATCGTTTCCCAGCAGGGCCTGACCCGAGATGACTGGATCGAACTGTTCGAATGGATGGTAGATGAGCAGGGCATGGAAGAAATTGAGGAGCCTGATCTCACCCTCGTTCTGAACTATCTGGAAAAGAATTATGGTCCTGATCGGCCGAATTTTCCCGGAAAGAAAAAATAGCAAGAACAGTCTCGGCTCTTGAATACAGGAGCCGGGAGCTGAAATAACCAGCAGAGGTTGGCTGAGAACTGGGCAAGCGATCAGCCGACCTCATCCTTTTCCAGAACTGATGTGATCAGGTGCAAGGAGCAGCTTGATTAGAGCCTGAAATTTGAGCCAGAACCGTGCCCTTGCTTGTGTCAGCATTCAGCGTGACAACTTGCTTTACATAAGCACTTATATTGTCAAAGCGGTTCTTATCCATGCCCAACGCCACGATATGATAAGATAGATCATTGATCGTCCATGATGCACTCATCATGGAGGGATTGGTATCTTTTGGCATCGGCTTGGCTGTTTTCCCAACCCAAAGTGTCAGTTTGCAGTTGCGGGGGCCGCGATAATGCAGGACGGCGCGTTGATCTGACCCTTTATCGAACACGCGATAACTGGCGAGCTTCAACTGAGCTCCAGTGAGATCCGGGACAGCTACATCACCCAGAGCTTTCAGGGAGGCTTCGCGCAAGTTACCGATCTGGTCGGGTTTTTTAAATGTTTCTTTTGACAGGCTCTGATGCCAAGCCAGAGCATGATCTGGCTCAGTCTTATTTGTGAAGTCGAAGGTTCCCTGCGTCAGCAAAGCCGCTGCAAAGGTGAGCGCTATGATGCTGGCAGCAATTGGCAAAGTCGGTTTGGTCATGCCAAGAAAAGGTTTCTTTGGCATCGGAAGAATTTGAGTGGCAGCTTCTTCTTCATGCAGTAGCTTGACGCCAGCTTTCAGAGACAGGATACGATCATACATCTCCTTAAGCTCAGGCTCTTTTTGCATCTGTGCATGCAGTTGAGCAGCTCTCACATCATCCAGCTCGCCATCCGCCAAAGCATTGAGATGCTCGAACGTGCGCTCGTCAATTTGTTTATTTGCGCCTGTTGTCATTGTCTCGTCACTTTGCGTCATCTATTCGGCTCTGCTCGCCCATATCCAAGGGATCGTCTTGCAGATGTTTCATCATCTCGGCTCGCGCACGGCTGATCCTGCTCATCACGGTGCCCTTGGGAATGTCCATAACTTCCGCGACTTCCAGATATTTCATTCCCATCACATCAATCAGAAACAGAATTTCACGATGAGACTCTTTTAGCATTTTAAAAGCCTCACGAACGGCTAATTGATCCGATGCGTCAAAAGATCGCGTATGGATCTCACTTAATACACGTTCCTGCTCGGTAGAATATTCCATTCTTATTTTCTGTTTGCGCAAATAATCAATATAGAGATTGCGCAGCATTCGAAAGGAATAGGGCTTCAGGTCGTCAAATTCTCTGGGAGCGTGTGGGGTGACAAGAAGTTTGGTCAGAGTTTCCTGAGCCAGATCAAAGGACAGATCCGCATCACCGATAAGGGCGCTGGCATAACCATGCAGATCTGGCGATAAACGCGCGACCTGCTTTTCTCTTTGCCATCTCCACCCAAACACATCAATTCCTCTTGCTAATCACTTTTACATAGCACGAGTGATAAGCAAACGAGCAAGCGTTTATTAGAAAATTCTAACATTTAAGCCGGTTTGGTAAATCTCGACAAGTGGACTTGGTGGGATATGATTGTATGAACCCTGTTTGAGGTTCCTCCGGCTGTGATGAATTGACATTGCCTTCGGCTAGCAGCTCGCTGACCCGTCCGTGATTGTGTTTAGGGTTTTGGACAATATGGAAAGCTGATTAAGGCACGGCTATCGATATAAATCGCCATTGAGGTAACGAAGCCCTGTATCAATCACCACAGTCACAATGCTATGGCCAGGTCCCAATGCCTTGGCCCGTTGCAAGGCTGCCCAGATATTGGCACCAGAGGTGATCCCGCCAAGAATTCCTTCCTGCCGGGCGAGCTTATGGGCACCCTTGTAAGCCTCTTCGTCCTTGACCGGAATGACTTCATCAATCAGATCCCGGCGCAGGATTTTTGGTAGAAAGGAAAGGCCGATCCCTTCCAGCCGGTGTTTGCCGCTGGTATCCCCACCTGAAACATTGCGCACATGGTAGGGTTCCACTCCGATGATGCGGGTGTTGGGATCATGGTTGGTGAGGATTTCGGCATTGCCGGAAATGCAACCACCACCGCCAACAGCCATGACGAATTCATCAATCGGACAATCAATCTGGTCTATGATCTCCTTGCCCATTGGATGATAACCGCGTTTATTGTCGAGATTGTTTACCTGATCCGGCCAGAAAGTGCCTTCATCTTTCGCTAGATCCTTGGCACGGGCAATCATGCGGTCAATCACATCAGCAGTCAGGATACCGTCCTCGGCATGGATGATTTCAACCTCGGCCCCAAAAGCACGCATGGTCTGTAATTTTTCTTCGGAAAAACCGTCAGAGGAAACAAAATGTGCCCCATATCCTCGCTGAGCACAGACCATGGCAAGCGAGCTGCCCGTGCTGCCGCCGGTATATTCAACCAGTTTTCCGCCCGGTTTCAGCTTGCCGCTTTGCTCAGCCCCTTCGATCATGGAAAGCGCCATACGGTCTTTCATGCTGCCGGTGGGATTGGCACCTTCCCATTTGACATAGATATCCGCGCAGTCTGGACCGGTCATGCGTTCCAGTTTGATCAGTGGTGTCTTGCCAATCGCAGTCATGATCTCTCTCCAGAAATTTCTCTTATAGTAACTTTCATATTTAAAGTGACTATATATTTCAAGCTTTTATTTTGAAAGTGAGTCCGTTAATCTGTAGTGAGCTACCAAAGGATCTTATGAATGAGCCAGCCAGACCATGACTTTCGATCTCGTTGTTCGATTGCTCGAACACTAGATATACTGGGAGATAAATGGACTATTCTCGTGATCCGCGATCTAATGTGGCATGGCAAGCATAGTTTCAAGGATCTTCAGTCAAGTGAAGAGAACATGCCGACAAACCTATTGGCCCAGCGTCTCAAAAAGCTGATGAAATGGGGGTTGGTCTATCGAGAGGTCTATCAGGAAAAGCCGGTGCGCTATCATTATTATCTGACAGAGCAAGGCAGGGGTCTCGAACCAATCCTGCTGCAGATCATGGATTGGGGCCACCATAATCTGGGTGGTGGCTTTTATGATCCGATTAAGGGCTTTACTGTTAACCCCGCGAAAGACTTAGACGCAGGGCCCAATTGAGTTGTTTGACCAGGTAGCAAAGCAATTGAATGCATCACTCGCGCTTGACGATCATGAAGATCCGGGCTTCATCTTTTGCTTCGATCTTGTGATGGACATCTGCAGGATAACGTGCGGTATCGCTCTCACTCAACTCTGTCATTTCCTCGCCACAGGTTAGCGTGATGGTGCCCTGCAGTACGGTAATTTGCTCCCGCGTTCCTGCACTATGTGCGTTGCTATCCAGACAACCGCCGGGCTTGAAGCGTAAATCATAGATCTCATGTTTCCCTACATCCTCTGGCGGCGAGAGAATGTGGATTGTGCAATCGCTGCCACCTTGATTGATTGCTGGTACTTCATTGGCTTTTAAAACTTCGATTTCTCGCTTGCGCGCGCCTTCATCCAATAGCCCGGCAAAATCAACCTGAAGGGCTCGTGTCAGATTCCAGAGCGTTGCAATGGTCGGGCTGCTTTCGCCGCGCTCAATTTGACTGAGCATGGAACGGCTTACTCCGGATAGCTTGGATACGGCTTCCAGTGAAAGGCCCTTGCCCTGTCTTGCCTTTTTCAGGCGAGCAGGAAGCTGGTCTAGTATAGTGGTATCTGTCTCCGTCATATTGGAACTGTGCGCAACCAGCGTTCAACTGTCAATCACCGAAATGATTGAACCAATTCAGGCATTGTGGTCCTGCAGAAGTCATCAAACTTTTCCTAAAAATCCTAAATAAAGGATTTTTTCCATTTTATTGGATTTCATGTGTTCAACTGCTTCTATGCTCGTGTTACGCTCAGAAAAATGGAGGATGCCATGACTGAGAAATTTCTGTCCCATATTGAAGGGATTCTGAGCGAAATCGACGCTGATGGCCTGATGAAGCGCGAACGCCTGATTACCTCACCACAAAGTGGGGAAATTACTGTGGGTGATCGAAAGGTCATCAATTTATGTGCCAATAATTATCTAGGATTGGCGGATCACCCGGATCTCATAAAAGCTGCGCAAGATGCCATGGCTGCAAAGGGATTTGGTATGGCATCCGTGCGTTTCATTTGTGGCACTCAAGATCTGCATCGCACTTTGGAAATGCGCCTGGCGAAGTTCTTGAACAAGGATGACGCCATTCTGTTTGCTGCCTGTTTCGATGCCAATGGAGGCCTTTTCGAGCCACTCCTTGGTCCGGATGATGCAATCATTTCCGATGCACTCAATCATGCTTCCATCATCGATGGCATCCGTCTTTGCAAGGCGAAGCGCTATCGCTATGCCAATAGTGACATGAGTGATCTGGAAACCAAGCTGCAACAGGCAAAAGCTGAGGGTGCTCGGCATATCATGATTGCAACTGATGGCGTTTTTTCCATGGACGGCTATCTGGCAAAATTGCCCGAAATTACCAAGATTGCAAAACAATATGATGCCTTGGTGATGGTAGATGATTGTCACGCCACCGGATTCATGGGTCCCAACGGTGCTGGCACTCCAGATCACCATGGTGTGGACGTCGATATCTTGACCGGTACTCTGGGCAAAGCTCTCGGTGGTAGTATCGGCGGTTATATTGCAGGTCCGCAAGCAGTGATCGATCTGTTGCGCCAGCGTGCAAGGCCTTATCTCTTCTCAAATTCCTTGCCGCCAGCAATGGTTGCTGCTGGTATCGAGGCTATTCGTCTCGTGGAAGAAGGCGCGGAGCATAGGGTGCAACTGTTTGAGAATGCCGCTTATTGGCGCGCTGGCCTGACAGATCTTGGCTTTTCATTGCTTGACGGCGAGCATCCGATCATTCCTGTGATGCTGGGGGATGCCAAGCTGGCTCAGAAAATGGCAGCGGGCCTGTTTGAAGAGGGGGTTTATGTCTCTGGTTTCTTCTTCCCCGTTGTGCCGCGCGGTCAGGCACGCATCAGAACTCAGATGAATGCTGCTCTTTCCAAAGAAGATCTGGATCGGGCACTGACTGCCTTCGGTAAGGTAGGGCGTGATTTGGGAGTGATCTGATGACTGCCAAAAGCAACATGATGACAGCTCTTGCCAAAACCAATTCCAAGGAAGGGCTCTGGAAGGTTGAGGCTCCCTTACCAGAAATTGGTCCTGATGATGTTCTGATCCGCATCAACAAAACAGGGATTTGCGGAACAGACATGCACATCTGGAACTGGGATGAATGGGCTTCTCATACTGTTCCGCTTGGTCTGATCACCGGTCATGAATTTGCGGGTGAGATCGTGGAGCTGGGTCGTAATGTCAGCAATCTCGATGTCGGGCAGCGCTGTTCGGGGGAGGGGCATCTGGTCCAGTCGGATAGCCGTCAAAGTCGAGCGGGAAAATTCCACCTTGACCCAGGCACCCGTGGTATTGGTGTGAACGAACAGGGTGCATTTGCTCAATATTTGCGCCTTCCCGCCTTTAATGTTGTGCCGCTACCTGACGATATTCCAGATGACATCGGAGCGATACTCGATCCATTGGGCAATGCCGTTCACACAGCGCTGAGTTTTGAACTGCTTGGCGAGGATGTTCTGATCACGGGTGCCGGTCCCATCGGTATCATGGCCGCCGCGATCTGTTTGCATGCTGGTGCCCGCCATGTGGTGATTACCGATATCAATTCCGATCGTTTGGCTCTGGCAGCAGACGTGGCTCCCAATGCACGCATTGTCGACGTCTCGAAAGAAGATCTCAATGACGTCATGCATGAGCTGGATCTGACGCAGGGCTTTGATATAGGGCTGGAAATGTCCGGAAATTATCGTGCCTTTGATCAGATGGTCGACGCCATGGTAATGGGAGGCAAAATGGCCATGCTGGGTATTCCTCCGGGAGAAATGCCTGTCAATTGGAGCCATATCATCTTCAAGGCCATCACCATCAAGGGCGTCTATGGGCGCGAAATGTTTGAGACCTGGTACAAGATGATTGCGATGCTGCAAAATGGATTGGATGTCAGCAAGGTTATCACTCATCGCTTTGACGTCACGGATTTTGAGCAGGGCTTCAAACTGATGAAAGAGGGTAAGTCTGGTAAGATCGTGCTGGATTGGACCGGGATTGGACCCTGAAGTTATCTTCTTGGACTGAGGTCATCAAAGAGGTATTGCAAGATATTTCAATAATAAATATTTTATGCTTGAAATAAATTAATTCTGCGCTAACCTAGGTCATAAGGATAAGACCGGATAGCAGGATGAGCAATGACCGATGATGATCTCGATCTTGGCAAACATGCCTTCGTAACCGGAGGCGGTAGCGGCGTTGGTGCAACCATTGCGCAAAGCCTTGCCGAGAACGGTTATGCTGTGACCATCATGGGCCGCAATGAAGCTGCGTTGGAAGACGTAGCCAATGGTCATGAAGCCATCGGCTGGGTCACCGGTGATGTAACTGATCCGGCCTCGGTTCAGAATTGTATGGATCAAGCGATCAATGGCGCAGGCCCGATCTGTACAGTCATCGCCAATGCCGGTGCTGCCAAAAGCAAACCCTTCAAAGCCATGACCATTGCAGATCTGGATGATATGCTCAGTGTGAACCTCAAAGGCGTATTCAACTGCTTCCAAACCGCATTGCCGCATATGGAAAAGGCCAAGCGTGGCCGCATGATAGCAATTGCCTCCACCGCAGGCCTTAAGGGTTACCCTTATGTGTCTGGTTATTGCGCCGCCAAACATGGTGCCATCGGACTGGTAAAAGGCCTTGCAGTTGAATTGGCCAAAACGAACATCACCGTCAATGCCATATGTCCCGGTTTTATCGAAACACCGATGCTGGAGCGTTCCATTGAAAACATCGTTGCCAAAACTGGCATGAGCGAGGAGCAAGCGGCCAAATCCTTGCGTGCAGGCAATCCGCAGGATCGCTTCATTCAGACCGATGAAATCGCCGCCAGCGTGCTTTGGCTTTGTTCCGACGCTGCCCGCTCCGTTAATGGTGCCGTGATCCCCATCACAGGGGGTGAAATATGACCAATTCTATTGAAGAAACAAGCAAGACCATGTCCCAAGACACCCAACCCAATGCCGCTGATGACCCGGCTTCCAAAGCGCGCCTTCGTCTCTGGCTGCGCTTGCTGAAAGGTCAGCGCAAGATCGAAAATCGTCTGCGTGAAAAGCTGCGCGACGATTATGGATCGACCTTGCCGCGTTTCGATGTGCTGGCAGCATTGAGCCGGGAACCGGACGGCTTGAAAATGAGCCAGCTCTCCGGTGTCTTGAAGGTCTCCAACGGCAATGTCACCGGCATCGTGGATCGTCTATCCAAGGATGGTTTTCTGGAACGGGTGCCAGTGGAGGGTGATCGCCGCGCCATGCGTGTTTGCCTCACCAAGTCAGGCCGGGATCATTTCGCAACTTTGGCGGAAGCGCACGAAGGTTGGATCGACGACATGTTGTCCGAATTTACCGCCGATGAGGCGGAAGATATTGCAGCCCGTCTGGCGAGCCTGCTGGATCATATGAATGAAGGAGATGACCAGGCATGACCATGACCAATCCACGTGCCAAGGCACGCACAGACATGCGGCATTTCCTTTGTGAGATCGAAGACGGTATTGCGCGTGTCTCACTTGATCGGCCAGAGCGCAAAAACCCTCTGACCTTTGAAAGCTATGCTGAGATGCGCGATTGGTTTCGCGATCTGCATTATGCCGATGATGTCAAAGCGGTGGTGTTTCTGCCCAATGGCGGCAACTTCTCTTCCGGTGGTGATGTTCATGACATCATTGGTCCACTGGTCAAGATGGATATGAAAGGCCTTTTGGCTTTTACCCGCATGACAGGTGATCTGGTAAAAGCGATCGTCAATTGCGGGAAGCCAGTGATTGCGGCCGTTGACGGCGTCAGCGTTGGGGCGGGAGCCATTATTGCAATGGCATCAGATCTGCGTATTGGTACTCCTGAGAGCAAAACTGCATTTCTATTCACTCGCGTCGGACTCGCTGCCTGTGATATGGGCGCTTGTGCCATTTTGCCCCGTATCATCGGGCAAGGTCGTGCTGCAGACCTTCTTTATTCCGGTCGCTCCATGTCAGGCGAGGAAGGTGAACGTTGGGGCTATTTCAATCGCCTGACTGATGCTGACAGTCTTGAAGAAGACGCCATCAATTGGGCCAAACGTCTGGCAGATGGACCGAATTTCGGCCACATGATCACCAAGACCATGTTGGCTCAGGAATGGTCCATGTCCATTGAGCAAGCCATCGAGGCGGAAGCGCAAGCTCAAGCCATCTGTATGCAGACCGGCGATTTTGAGCGCGCTTACCGGGCCTTCGTTGCCAAAGAAAAACCAATCTTTGAGGGCAACTGATGGCAGATCAATCTTATCTTTCCTGGCCATTCCTTGAGGACAAACATCGTGAGCTCGCGACGACCCTGCGCCAATGGGCAAGTGATAATTTAAGTAATATCGATCATTCTGATGTCGATAATGCCTGCAAGGATCTCGTTGCCAAACTGGGTACTGCTGGCTGGGCCAACCATTCAGCGATTGATCCGACAGATGCAAGCTCCAGGCTTGATGTGCGTAGCCTTTGCCTGTTGCGTGAGACATTGGCCTATCATGATGGATTGGCGGATTTTTCCTTCGCCATGCAAGGTCTGGGGACCGGGGCCATTTCGCTCTTTGGGTCTGATGCCCAAAAGGCGGAATGGCTTCCGAAAACACGATCAGGGCAAGCCATTGCAGCTTTTGCTTTGACAGAACCGAGTTCCGGATCTGATGTTGCCAATTCCACTATGACGGCAACCGAAGATGGCGATCACTTCATTCTCAATGGTGAGAAAACCTGGATCTCCAATGGTGGCATTGCGGATGTTTACACGCTTTTTGCGCGCACCGGTGAGGCTCCAGGCGCGAGAGGGCTATCTGCTTTTGTCATTCCGGCAGGGTTGGAAGGTTTTGAGGTCGCCGAACGACTGGAGACAATCGCTCCGCATCCTTTGGCTTTGCTGCGCTTTACTAATTGTCGCGTTCCCAAGTCCTGTTTACTTGGAGAACGTGGGCAAGGCTTCAAGATTGCCATGTCCGTGCTGGATGTTTTTCGCACCACTGTTGCCGCTGCAGCGCTCGGTTTTGCACGACGTGCATTGGATGAAGCACTGGTTCGCGTTACCAGCCGAAAGATCCAGGGTGCGCCATTGTTCGATTTGCAAATGGTGCAAGGCCATATTGCCGATATGGCACTGGATGTGGATGCAGCAGCCCTTCTTATCTATCGCGCAGCTTGGGCCAAGGATAGCGGCGCACCGCGTGTGAGCCGGGAAGCGGCCATGGCCAAACTATTTTCGACTGAGCAGGCACAAATCATCATCGACAAAGCCGTTCAACTCCATGGAGGAGACGGGGTTCGCCATGGTGAAATGGTGGAGCAGCTTTATCGCGATATTCGGGCATTGAGGATCTATGAAGGCGCATCAGACGTCCAGAAGATCATCATTGCTCGCCAGACACTGACGGCCTTTGAAAGTTAGAGACTGGCAAAGGCTTCTAATCAGAGGGACAGGCATTGGGAGGAACTATGCTGGGACCAACTGCACATATCGACAGCTTTACGCGGGACAATCTACCGCCCGCTGATCAATGGCCTGATTTCTTGCTTGATGGCTTTGATTACCCCGAGCATATCAATGCTGGTGTCGAGCTGACTGATGCCATGGTCGAGAAAGGCTTTGGCGATCACACTGCCCTCATCGGCAATGGCCGCCGCCGCACTTATAAAGAGCTCTCAGACTGGACCAATCGATTGGCCCATGTTCTGGTTGAAGATCTTGGTGTCAAATCCGGCAATCGCATCCTCATTCGCTCGGCAAACAATCCGGCCATGGTCGCCTGTTGGCTGGCTGCGACCAAGGTAGGCGCTGTTGTGGTCAATACCATGCCTTTGCTACGTGCTGGGGAACTGGCGAAGATTATCGATAAAGCAGAGATCTCCCACGCTCTTTGCGATACGCGCTTGATGGATGAGATGCTGCTCTGTCAGGAGATGTCCGAGCATCTGATATCTGTGACTGGATTTGATGGTACCTCCAATCACGAAGCCGAACTGGATCACCTCGCTCTCGAGAAGCCTGTTCTCTTTGATGCCGTGCAAACCGGACGTGATGATGTCGCCCTGCTTGGTTTCACCTCAGGCACCACAGGCTCTCCGAAGGCCACCATGCATTTCCATCGTGATCTTCTGATCATCGCCGATGCTTATGCCAAGGAAATCCTGAAAATCACGCCCGACGATGTTTTTGTCGGTTCGCCTCCACTTGCCTTTACGTTCGGTCTTGGCGGTCTGGCAATCTTCCCGCTTCGCTTTGGTGCAGCAGCAACGCTTCTTGAGGCTGCAACGCCACCAAAGATGATCGAGATCATCGAGAAATATAAGGCGACTGTTTGCTTTACCGCTCCAACGGCCTATCGCGTCATGCTGGCTGCCATGGAAGAGGGGGCAGATCTCAGCTCTTTGCGTGCAGCGGTCTCGGCTGGGGAAACACTCCCTGCACCGGTTTTTGATGATTGGAAAGCCAAAACCGGCAAGCCTATGCTGGATGGCATTGGCGCGACAGAAATGCTCCATATTTTCATTTCCAATCGATTTGATGACCATAAAGCTGCTTGTACCGGCAAGCCGGTTCATGGCTATGAGGCGAAAGTGATCGGGGAAGATGGCACCGAAGTGCCGAGAGGCGAAGTTGGTCGCTTGGCTGTGCGTGGTCCGACCGGATGCCGCTATCTCGCCGATGATCGCCAGGCAGGCTATGTGAAAGATGGTTGGAATGTCACCGGCGATTCCTTTAGGCAAGATGAGGATGGTTATTTTCATTTTGCAGCTCGCAATGACGATATGATCATCTCTTCTGGCTATAACATTGCCGGACCTGAGGTCGAAGCCGCGCTTCTGTCCCATCCGAATGTGGCGGAATGTGCCGTTCTAGGTGTGCCGGATGAAGCACGCGGCACGATTGTTCGTGCATATGTTGTGCTCAAAGACGGAATCACTGAGAGTGAAGACACGATTAAGTTGCTGCAAGATCATGTAAAAGCTACCATTGCTCCGTTCAAATATCCGCGCTCGATTGTTTTCACTCAGGCGCTTCCAAAAACTGAAACAGGCAAAATTCAGCGGTTCCGTCTGCGTGAGGCTGCAAAATCCGAATGATGCGAACCACGAACCAGCTTGAGGAAAGATCATGACACCTGCTGTCTTTGTACAAATCAGATGCACGCCGGGAACCACCTATAAAGTGGCCGATGAGATTGCCAAACGCGAGCTCTATTCCGAGCTTTATTCCACCTCTGGTGAATATGATCTTCTCATGAAGCTCTATGTGCCAAAGGACGAGGATATTGGACAGTTTCTCGACGAAAACCTGTTTGATATTCCGGACATCAAACGCACGCTGACAACCTTTACCTTCAACGCTTTTTAAAAAGGTAAGACAAGCGTCAAACAATTCAGCACTGACAACAATCATATCACCATCAATAAACCAGTCAGTGCTTTCAAAAAGACTATTCATATCTTCTGGGAGGAAATTATGAGAAAGATCAAATCACTCGCTCTGGCGGTATCCGCACTGGCTTTGGCAAGTGCAAGCTTTGTACCGGCACAGGCTGGTGCATTGAAAGTCGGCATGATCACCACCTTGTCCGGCGGCGGTGCTGGCCTTGGTATCGATGTGCGTGATGGCTTCTTGCTGGCGCTTAAAAAAGCTGGCCGCAAGGATATCGAGCTTGTCATCGAAGATGATCAGCGCAAGCCTGATATTGCCGTGCAGTTGACCGACAAGATGATCCAGTCCGAGAAGGTTGATGTTCTAACTGGTATCATCTGGTCCAACCTCGCCATGGCTGTAGTGCCTGCAACAACCGCGCAGGGCAAATTCTATCTTTCTCCGAATGCTGGCCCCTCTGCTTTGGCTGGTCGCGGCTGCCACAAGAACTACTTCAATGTCGCATGGCAGAATGATGCTTTGCACGAAGCGGCTGGCGCATATGCCAATGATGCTGGTTACAAAAAGTCCTTCATCATGGCTCCAAATTATCCAGCAGGTAAGGACGCTCTGACCGGCTATAAGCGCATGTTCAAGGGCGAACTGGCAGGTGAGGTTTTCACCCGTCTGGGTCAGACCGATTATGCTGCTGAAATTGCGCAAATCCGTGCCTCTGGTGCTGACAGTGTCTATTTCTTCCTGCCAGGTGGCATGGGCATCTCTTTTCTTAAGCAATATGCAGCATCTGGTATCAAAACCCCGGTCGTCGGTCCTGCTTTCAGCTTTGACCAAGGTATCTTGCAGGCGGTTGGCGCAGCAGCTCTTGGTGTGAAGAACACCTCACAGTGGAACAAGGATATCGACAATGCAGCCAACAAGGCTTTCGTCGAATCCTTCCAGGCTGAATATGGCCGTCTGCCATCCCTTTATGCTTCCCAGGGTTTCGATACTGCCAATCTGTTGATCAGCGCCTCGGCTGATGCGGATGTGAACGATCAGGATGCATTCCGCGCAGCGCTGAAGGCTGCAAAGTTCGACTCTGTTCGTGGTGACTTTGCCTTTGGTCCAAACAACCATCCAGTTCAGAACATCTATGTCCGTGAAGTCGTCAAGGAAGGTGATGTTTTCACCAACAAGCGTATTGCAACCGGCCTGACCAATCATGGCGATGTCTATGCCGCTGACTGCAAAATGTAAGCAGTCTTTCGCGTAAATCAAAATGGCATTCCCCCGCCATCAATCAAAACACATATACGGCGGGGCGATGCATCCAAACCAGTGATAGGTTTTCCCTGATATCAGGAGAGATCAACTCTCCTGATCATCGGAATGGGAAAGCTGCGGCCGGTCTTCTCGCTGTAAGTTGCCTGATAGCTAAGGCTTGGAAGCGAAAATTATGAGATCGAACCCGCCAAACTTGGGTGTTTGAGATACATGTCAACTCTTCTGCTCATAGAACAGATACTCAACGGACTTCAGTTCGGAATGATGTTGTTTCTGATGTCCGCCGGATTGACTTTGGTGTTCGGCGTGATGGGGCTGATCAATCTGGCCCATGGATCGCTTTACATGATCGGAGCGTTCGTGGCTGCCAGCATGGCCGCAGTTACCGGTTCTTTCTTTCTGGCTCTTATTGCTGCATTGGCTGCTGCTGCTGCTGCTGCTGCTGGTGTGTTGGTCGAAATGCTGGTGATCCGACGCCTCTATGATCGCGATCATCTCGATCAGGTTCTGGCAACTTTTGCGCTCATTCTGATTTTTTCCGAAGGCACCCGCTATATCTTTGGTTCTTTCCCACTCTTTCTCGATGCTCCCTCTTATCTGTCCGGATCGGTTGAGCTGTTCGGCGGCATTCAATATCCAGCTTATCGCCTAGCCATCATCGCCATTGGTCTTGTCGTGATGGTGGGATTGTTCCTGCTGATTTCCAAAACGCGACTGGGCATTCAGATCCGTGCGGGGGAAAGCGATCGTGAAATGATTGCGGCTTTGGGCGTTGATATTTCTCGCCTTTATACGATCGTCTTTGCTGCCGGTGCTGCTCTGGCCGGTTTTGCAGGAGCCATGGTCGGGGCCATTCAGGCCGTGCAAGTCGGTATGGGTGAGCCTGTACTTATTCTGGCCTTTGTGGTGATCGTGATTGGTGGTATCGGATCGATCAAAGGAGCATTGATTGGCTCATTGTTGGTTGGTCTCACCGATACCTTGGGGCGTTTCTTGCTGCCCGCCATGCTTGGCACCTTCATGGAGCCATCAGCCGCCACGTCGGTTGGTTCCTCCATCGCCTCCATGCTGATCTATATCTTGATGGCAGGTGTTTTGATCCTTCGGCCTTCCGGCCTGTTTGGGAAGGCTTGATCCATGACCAATCATTTGAACCGGGAACAAGTTCTCAATTCCTTTGTCATTTTTGCCCTGCTGGCTGTACCGCTCTGGGCATGGCAAATGGACGAACCTTTTCTGATCACACTTTCCACCAAGGTTGCCATTCTGGCCCTGGCAGGTGTGGGGCTTAATTTTGCCCTCGGCCTTGGTGGCCTTGTCAGTCTTGGTCATGCTGCCTTCTTCGGAATTGGTGGCTATGCCATGGGCATTCTGGCAAGCCATGCCCAATCCTATACCCCGTTGATGGAATGGCCTTTTTTGATTGAAGGCACCAAATCCATGCCGATCATCTGGCTTGTGGCCTTGATCGCATCCGGCTTGGTGGCTCTGGTAATCGGTGCGCTGTCTCTGCGTACCTCCGGCGTCTATTTCATCATGATCACTCTGGCCTTTGGTCAGATGCTGTTCTTCTTTGCGATCAGTTGGCCTGCCTATGGTGGTGAGGATGGTCTCTCCATTTATGTTCGCAATAGCTTTCCGGGCCTGAACACGCTGGCACCCATCGAGTTCTTCGCGCTTGTCTATGTCATCCTCTGCTTGGCTTTGTTTCTGGTGGCGCGTCTTGCCAAATCCCATTTTGGTCTTGCTTTGCAGGCCACGCGCCAGAACCCGGAGCGCGCAGAAGCCGTTGGCCTTGCTCCCTTCCGTTTGCGTCTCATCGCCTTTGTCATTTCCGGCATGATCACAGGCTTGGCTGGTGCGCTCTTTGCCGATCTCAATCGCTTCATCAGCCCGACCATGTTCAGCTGGCACACCAGTGGCGAGGTCATGATTTTCATCATCCTTGGTGGGGTAGGGCGTCTCTATGGCCCTGTTGTGGGTGCGGCTCTCTACATTCTGTTGGAGCATATTCTGGGTGGTTTATCCTCTTATTGGCAGATTTTCCTCGGCGTCCTGTTGCTGCTAGTTGTTCTGTTTGCCCGTGGTGGTGTGATTGGAGCCTTGGTTGGACGGGAGAAAGCTGGTGAGTGAAACAATGACCAACGCTGATACCAAACCTGTTCTGAAGGTCGAAAACATCACCAAATATTTTGGTGCTCTCAGGGCCAGTCATAATATCTCTCTGGATCTTCGCCCCGGTGAAATTCACGCGTTGATTGGACCAAATGGAGCAGGGAAATCCACCCTGATCAAGCAGATCGCCGGGGGACTGACACCCGATGAGGGGCGTATCGAGTTTTTGGATGACGACATCACCAGTCTCGACACGATAGCTCGCGCTCGTATGGGACTTGGCCGTACCTTTCAGATCTCTTCCCTCGCACTGGACTATAGTGTTTTGCAGAATGCGGTGCTGGGAGCCTTGGGTGCCAAACGCAAAAGCTATGGCTTCTTTCGCTCTGCGATGAAAGATCAGGAATTGCTGAACATTGCCCATCAGGCCCTGAAGCGTGTGGGATTGGATGAGCGTGCCAATATTCGCACCTCAGAGCTATCCCATGGGGAAAGACGTCAATTGGAAGTCGCGGTCGCCCTGACCCTTTCGCCAAAAGCCTTTCTGATGGATGAACCCATGGCGGGTTTGGGAGCGGGGGGATCTGCCCGGCTCACCACTTTTTTGGATGAGTTACGTCATGAGGCGCCGATCCTATTGATTGAACATGATATGGATGCCGTTTTCAAACTGGCGGACCGCATCAGTGTCCTGGTCTATGGTGAGGTCATTGCAACCGGTAGTGCGGATGAAATTCGCTCCAATGAAGACGTGCGAAAAGCCTATCTGGGTGAGGAGACAGACGAATGAGCTTGCTTGAAGTCTCGAATGTAACCGCCTTTTATGGCCCCTCCCAGGCCCTGTTTGGTGTCGATCTGACCATTGAAGAGGGTGAAGTTGTTGCCCTCATGGGCCGCAATGGCATGGGTAAGACCACGACTATTGCTACCATCTGCCGGATGTTAACCACCAAGGACGGCAACATCACCTTTGCTGGTCAGTCTCTGGACAATCTGCCTTCGCATAAAGTTGCTCGACTTGGGATAGGTCTTGTGCCTGAAGGGCGTCGCTGTTTTGCCGGTCTGACGGTAGAAGAGAATTTGATCGCAGCTGCCCGACCCGGTTATTGGACCTTTGAAACGGTGGGGGAGTTCTTTCCTCGATTGAAGGAACGTCGTGACCAGAGCGCAGGTTCTCTTTCCGGTGGTGAGCAGCAAATGCTTGCCATTGGCCGCGCTTTGATGACCAACCCGACATTGCTCATTCTGGATGAAGCAACAGAAGGTTTGGCCCCTGTTGTGAGACAGGAAATCTGGTCGGCCATTGCCAGATTGAAGGAGCAGAGCGGCCTTGCCATTCTCGTGGTAGATAAATCTTTGAAAGAATTGTCTTCTATTGCAGATCGTGCGGTCATTCTGGAAAAAGGCCAATCTGTCTGGCAAGGGGCCATGACAGATCTTACCAGTGAACTGACTGACAAATATCTCGGTGTCTAAAAGGGGAAAATCGTGGCTTTTCATCACCCGCAGAAAATCCTCTTTCGTCATTGTGACCCGGCCGGAATAGTCTTCTATCCGCGCTATTTCGAGATGATCAATGACACAGTCGAGGCCTGGTTTGATCAGGGCCTGGGTTATTCCTTTGAGGAAATTCACGGATTGGGAAAAGCTGCTGTGCCGACCGCTCGTATTGAGACCACCTTCAAGGCGCCCAGCAAACATGGCGATCATCTGATCATCACGCTATCCGCTACTCGATTGGGACGATCCAGTCTGGATTTATCCTTTGAAGCAAAGGCAGGGGAGGAAGTTCGCTTTTCTGCCAGCTCCACTCTTGTCTATGTCAATGATACAGGTAGACCTGTCAGTTGGCCCGATCATTTACGGGCTGCAATCGAGAAACACTTGGACCTTTCAAACTGAAACTTGTCTCATTCCTGCTTGAGGGCGACAGCTGTATTGCAGATCACCCCAAGGCATTGCTGGTATTGCGCTGCCTGACATTCGCCGCATCAGTTCGACTGACCGAACGTGCCAAATAAGCAAAACACATGACATATATCAGACCTGCCGCAAGAATGAGTTCACCAGGAATAGGCCCCACGCTGGCCCGTTCGATGAATTGATCAAAGGAGAGCACCGGCGTTGGGTGAATGAACAATTTGCCGAGATAAGCTATGGCCTGAATGAGCAGAATCCAGAGATAATTGCGCCGAATTCGACGTCCCATAGCTGTCACATAATCGATATGATATTCAGGCTTTAGATAATCTTCCGCCAGCACCGCCTGCCAATGAAAATCGATCTGGTAATCCTGATGTTGTAGCATTGGGACATAAAAGTGCTTTTCCATCCAGCGCGCCCGAGCACGCCAGACATTGAAATATCGATATCGTCGGGCCTCCAGCATCATGAATAGCCAGATCAATATGCCGACAATCAGCAAGGGCAGGGGAGATGCCGTCGCAGACGAAAAGGTGATGGATAGCGCAATTCCGAGTGAAACAATGGCCCAATTGGTTGTGGTATCCAGCCTGGTTCGCCATGTGGTACTTCGATAAATCTCACCTCGATAGAGATGCGCGAGCGCTCCAATTTCTGCTGATGATAAATCCTTATATTGATGCTTGGGTTCTTCGGTCATAGAGGTCCAATCGTCGGCGAGGGTTAGGTGTGCATCCTATTTTCGGCTTTCACGCCGTATCACCAATAAGATTTGACACCAAATCACTATCAGGATTGCACAAATCCTCAACCACATCAAAATGATGCTTGCCCTCAGCAAAGTACAATCCAGTCTTCGTGCCCTGCATAGCCCATTTCTCAGCCAACAATGAAGACTGACGCAAGAATTCAGGCCGTTCCGCTGCACCCACCCAGCACAGAATGTCCGAACCCTCAATCGCTTCGTTCAGATAGGCACTCTCGGCACTGGCACTATCCGGTGTCAGTTTCAGATTTTCGTTCATTTTGGCAAGCTGCAAGGGGCGTAGGTCATGTAGACCGCTGATGGAAATGGTCTTTTTGATGCGGCTTTGAACCTCTGTAGGCAAAGGACTGTCCTTGCAGATCATTCGAGAGACCAGATGCCCCCCTGCAGAATGTCCTGTCAGATTGATTGGCCCCGCAACCTTTTGCGCAGCCAACGTAATGGCCTGGCCAATCTGTTTGGTAATTGCCGGGATCGTGGCCTCAGGCGCCAATATATAGCTAGGTAATGCCACGGCCCATCCGTTCAACAGAGCTCCTTTAGCAAGATGGGACCAGGAGGACTTGTCAAAGGCAAGCCAGAAGCCGCCATGAACGAAAACAACCAGTCCTTTTGCACCAGTTTTCGGTACAAACAGATCCAGGCATTGCCGTTGATGGTCTCCATAGCTCAATTCTTGGTAGTCATAAGCTTCATGGTCTGAGACCCAATCACGGAAGTCTTGTGCTTCCTTCGCCCAGCGTGGAGGAAATTCCATGCCGCCGGGAATGAAATCGGCATTGGCAAATGCTTCGGTCCAGTCAATTCCAGTTTTATCGCTCATCTCGATTCCGCAGTTCTGTTTCAACACTTCCAAATATCAATGCATATCAAAGAGCCGTCACGCAAGAAAAGCGTTAGAACCCAATCAGATATCACGCTCGCCGGTCACGATCTCTCCACATGCATGAATTGAAGATTACAATAATATTTCAAGCTTAAAATTTCAAGCTTGAAATAAATTGATATTGGCCTTATCCTGACACCCATACAAAGCGCCGAAGAGCGTCATCACATGACATCTGGAGGAGAGTCACATGCGGATCGCCTGTTTGGGTGGAGGACCAGCTGGTCTCTATTTTGCCATTTCAATGAAGTTGCGCGACCCAAGCCATGAGGTCGTAGTGATTGAGCGTAACCGGGCCAATGACACATTCGGCTGGGGAGTGGTTCTCTCAGATGATGCTCTGGAAAATCTGCAAATCAACGATCCAAAGAGCGCTCAGGCCATTCGCGATCATTTTGCCTATTGGGATGACATCGCTGTCGTCCATGATGGTGTGCGTACCGTTTCTGGCGGCCATGGTTTTGCGGGCATCGGCCGCAAGCAAATGCTGGTCCTGTTGCAGGAGCGTGCTCGCGAATTGGGTGTAGAGCTGCGCTTTGAGAGCCAATTTGATACGGCAGCCGATTTCAAGGATGAGTATGATCTTGTCGTGGCTTGTGATGGCATCAATTCCAGCACCCGCAGTGCATATGCCGAGCATTTCAAGCCTGATATTGATGTGCGTGCTTGTAAATTCATCTGGCTTGGCACTCATCAGAAGTTTGATGACGCCTTTACTTTTATTTTCGAGAAGACCGAGCATGGCTGGATCTGGGCGCATGTCTATCAGTTCGATGATGACACGGCGACCTTCATCGTCGAGTGTGCGCAAGAGACCTGGGACAAGTTCGGCTTTGAGGCCATGTCCAAGGAAGAAATTGTTCGGACCTGTGAGGAAGTCTTTGCCGATCATCTTGGCAGTCACGCTCTCATGTCCAATGCCGACCATCTGCGTGGATCTGCAGTCTGGATGAACTTCCCGCGGGTTCTTTGTGAGAAATGGTATCACGACAATATCGTTTTGCTCGGCGACGCTTCTGCAACTGCTCACTTCTCGATCGGCTCTGGCTCGCGTCTGGCCTTTGATAGTGCGATTGCGCTCGCCAACTATCTGCATAGCGAGCCAGATATGGAAGCAGCCTTCAAACGCTATCAGGAAGAGCGCCGGCTGGAGGTTTTGCGCCTGCAATCCGCTGCACGTAACTCTCTGGAATGGTTTGAGGAAGTGGAACGTTATCTGGATCTCGATCCGGTGCAGTTCAACTATTCTTTGCTGACCCGCTCTCAACGCATCAGCCACGAAAATCTGCGCCTTCGAGATGCCAAATGGCTGCAATCAGCCGAAAAATGGTTCCAGACAGAGGCAGGTGTTGCTGATAATGAGCCGGTTCGTGCCCCAATGTTCGCCCCATTCAAATTGCGTAATATGGAGTTGAGCAACCGCATCGTCGTTTCGCCCATGGCACAGTATAAAGCAACAGATGGCACTCCCAATGACTGGCATCTGGTCCATTTGGGCGAGCGCGCCAAAGGTGGAGCAGGCCTTATATATACTGAAATGACTTGCGTCTCGGATACAGGCCGTATCACGCCGGGCTGTCCTGGTCTTTATGCGCCAGAGCATGAAGCAGGTTGGAAACGCATCACCGACTTTGTCCATTCCGAGACTGACGCCAAAATCTGCTGTCAGATTGGCCATTCCGGTCGCAAAGGTTCCACCAAACTTGGCTGGGAAGGTATGGATCAGCCGTTGGATGCGGACAATTGGGAGCTGATCTCAGCTTCAAGCATTCCTTGGTCGGCAAACAACGCCACCCCACGCGCCATGACCAGAGCAGATATGAACGAAGTGACGGCTCAATTCGTCTCCGCAACTCAAATGGCAGATCGTGCAGGCTTCGATATGATCGAACTTCATGCTGCTCATGGCTATCTCATTTCAAGCTTCATTTCTCCGCTCTCCAACCAGCGAGATGACGACTATGGGGGCAGTCTGGAAAATCGCCTGCGCTATCCTTTGGAAGTGTTCAAAGCCATGCGGCATGCCTGGCCGAGTGACAAACCATTGGCTGTTCGTATTTCTGCAAATGACTGGGTAGGGGAAGACGGCGTTACGCCGTCCGAGGCAGTGCAAATAGCCAAAGCTTTTGAAGCAGCAGGGGCTGACATCATCGATGTCTCTGCTGGGCAAACATCCGTCGATGCTAAGCCGGTCTATGGTCGTATGTTCCAGACCCCTTTCTCTGATCGCATTCGCAATGAAGCAGGCCTGAAAACCATGGCCGTTGGCAATATTTATGAAGCCGACCATGTCAATTCCATTCTGATGGCAGGTCGTGCTGATCTCGTCTGTCTGGCTCGCCCGCATCTCACCGACCCATATTGGACACTGCATGCTGGCACTGGCATCGGTGATCGCCATGCCAAATGGCCATTGCCATATGAGGCTGGACGGGATCAGTCCTGGCGATTGGCGGATCGAGATGCCGAGATGGTTGGCAAAGTCTGATCAACGAGCAAGTGCGGGCTCGGTTAGTAAAGCGGGAAATATAGGAAGTTTTGGTGAGGACCAATTATGAGCAATAAACCCTATAATCCAGGCTCGGAAGGAGCCAGGATGAATTTCAAGGACGCCATGTCTTATGGAGATTATCTGAAACTGGAGACAATGCTGGAACTGCAGCATCCATTATCTGACGCTCATGATGAGATGTTGTTTGTCATTCAGCATCAGACCAGTGAGCTCTGGATGAAACTGGCTTTGCATGAAATGTCTGCTGCCCGAAATGCTCTTAATTCAGGCGATATCGCCAATATGTTCAAGATGCTGGCGCGTGTCTCGCGTATCTTTGAACAACTAAACAATGCGTGGGATGTGTTGCGAACCATGACGCCAGCGGACTATACCAAATTTCGCGAAGCTCTCGGTCCGTCATCCGGTTTTCAATCCTATCAATATCGTATGATCGAATATGTGCTGGGCAATAGAAATCCCAATATGCTCAAGCCTCATGCACATTTGCCGGATATCCATGAAATGCTGAGTGATGAGCTTGCACGTCCGAGCTTTTATGACGATGTGATCCGCCTGCTCTTCACCACAATTGACGGTCCAGATACCGATATCCCTGCGCCGCAGCTCGATTCTCCTCATAAGGCTGTGCCGGAAGTGCAGGAGAAGTGGAAGCAGGTCTATGAGAATATCGAGCAATATTGGACGCTTTACGAGCTGGGCGAGAAGCTGGTCGATTTGGAAGACTATTTTCGCCGTTGGCGGTTCAATCATGTTACCACCGTAGAACGTGTCATCGGTTTCAAGCGTGGCACTGGCGGTACGGCTGGTGTGGAATATCTGCGCCGTATGCTGAGCGTCGAACTGTTTCCAGAATTATGGCATCTGCGTGGAGATCTCTGATATGTCGATCCAATCTGTCTATCGGAAGGAACTCTTTGATATTCCTTCCGATATTCTCTATCTCGATGGCAACTCCCTTGGTCCTTTGCCAAAAGGTGCTGTGGAGCGGGCCAGCCAGGTGATCAAATCTGAATGGGGTGGAGAGCTGATAAAGGCTTGGAATAGCGCCGACTGGATCTCTCTGCCAAAGAAGGTTGGAGATCAGATCGCTCCTATCATAGGTGCACCCGCTGGTTCTGTTGCGACCGGTGATACTCTATCCATCAAAGTCTATCAGGCTTTGGCCGCGGCCCTGAAAATGCGCCCGGATCGCAAGATAATTGTCTCGGACAATGGCAACTTTCCAACCGATCTTTATATGGCGCAAGGCCTGATAGGGACCATCGATAAAGGCTATGAATTGCGCACTCCTGCGCCGGAAGATGTTGCAGACTCTATCACGGATGATGTTGCTGTGGTGATGCTGACACAGGTCGATTACCGATCCGGACGTATGCATGACATGAGCGAGATTACCCGTAAGGCGCATGAAGCAGGTGCGGTTATGATCTGGGATCTGGCCCATAGCGCTGGTGCCGTGCCGTTGGATCTGGCTGGATGCAATGCCGAGTTTGCCGTTGGCTGTACCTATAAATATCTGAATGGTGGTCCTGGAGCCCCGGCATTCATTTATGTGCGTCCTGATATCATTGAAGATATCCAGCCTGCCCTTGCTGGCTGGATGGGGCATGATGCTCCTTTTGCCATGGAGCTTGACTATCGACCTGCCATGACCACCGAGCGTATGCGCGTCGGTACCCCGCCTATTGTTCAGCTTTCCATTTTGCAAGAAGCCTTGAAAGCATGGGAGGGCGTGGAGATGGAGGATCTGCGAGCAGCTTCCATTGCTCTGTCAGAGCTATTCATTCGCGAGGTCGAGCAGCGTTGTCCGCAGCTAAGCCTTGCCTCGCCGCGTGATCCGGATAGTCGTGGATCGCAGGTTTCCTTTGCCTTTGACCATGGGTATCCTGCGATGCAGGCATTGATTGAACGAGGTGTGATCGGGGATTTCCGAGCGCCGAATATCATGCGGTTTGGCTTCACTCCGTTATATCTGAATGAAGGCAATGTGGTTGCTGCGGCCAAAATCATTGAAGATGTGATCAATCATGATCTGTGGCAGAATCCGAAATACCAAATCAAGTCTCGCGTAACGTAAAAAGCCAGGTTTGGAGAGACCCCTTGATGGGTGACGTCTATCAATCGGGAAATTTTAAAAGGATAGAAATGATGAACCTGAAAGATATTCAACCCGAAGGATGGGCACCGGCCCTTGGTTACGCCAATGGTATACTGGCCAAAGACGGGACGCTACATATTGGCGGTCAGATTGGTTGGAACGAGAATAAGGAATTTATTGCCAAGGACTTTATCGGCCAGATGGAACAAACCTTGTGCAACATCGTTGCGATTGTCAACGCGGCAGGTGGCGATGTAACAGATATTGCCCGCCTTACCTGGTATGTCAAAGACAAGTCGGAATATCTCGCAAAACAAAAGGAAGTAGGCCAAGTCTATCGTAAAGTGTTTGGAAGACATTTTCCTGCTATGGCCATGTTGGTGATTAATGATCTCATCGAAGACGAAGCTTTGATCGAGATCGAAGCCACGGCCCACATTTCCAAATAATCCGTTGATCTTCTTCTAACCACCTCCGCCCAATCAGGTGTTTACAGCAAAATGGGCGGAGTATATTCACTCCTGAAACGCCAACTATGCGAATATAAAAAAGTTCCATAAGATATATTATAGGTGCAGCCTTTGTGGCCGGGGTGGGTTCTATTTCGAAGTGCGACTTTCAAGCGATATCAATAAGTTGATAGTTGAAAGGACATGCGCGTATTATCGGAAATTCCCTCCCCTACATATTCTCATATCACCATAGAAGAACGCCGCAAGATTGAACGCCGGCGAGCGGCCAAGAGAAGCACAAATTCTGGCGAGTAATAAACAATCCACTCGCAAATCCCCGTTGGAACGGAAAAGCATTCATCACTAGCTCACTATGTTGCACCGAGTTCAAATCTTCAGCGTAAGCGAGAAAATCTGATGATTGTTATCTTCGTCCGATAATTCCAGATGCCCGGAGTGCAAATCACATAGCTGTTCCACCAATTGTTGCTCCAATTGTGCCAAGGAAATCGCGGGTAATCGAAGCTCCGGATCTGGAACAATGGCATTCAATCGGATGCAGACTTTCTGTTGCTCATCTATATTTGGACCAATGTGAAGCTGCAAACGACTGTTTGAAGGAACCAGCTCGATTGCAGCAGACACCAGAATGGATAAAATCATATGCATGGACCGAAACTCGACTTTAAGACCCTCTAGATCTGAAAAAGCATGAGTTGATAATTCACAGTCGCGGGAAACAAGCTTTCCTCTCACTGCATCACTAATTATTTCGAGCAGAAGTGGAAGCTCAAGCCATTGTGTGCTTGCCCTCGACTGGTAATCCTTCAAGGACATGAAAGTCAGAAAGCGATTGGTTTGCTCAGATAATTCCTTAACCTTATCACAAATTGTCCTGCAATAATCGCGTACATACTCAGGTTGATGTGTATCTGAGGCCCATTGATCACTAAATTCGAGAAGAATGTGCAAGGGAGTCGCCATTTCATTCTCAAAGGAATGCAGCAATTTCTCGATCCGTTTGCGCTGATCTTTAACCCGATCATACTCATGAAGTGCTTCCAAAAGTATCTTTTCCATGTCATCAGCGCCACACGGTTTGTGTAGCAGACGAAAGACGCCACCACGATTGATCGCTTCCTGCGGTGTGTCCCTATCCTGATCTCCTGTCAGCATGATACGAACAGTGGCCGGAAACAGATTTCGCACTTCCTTCAGGAAGGTTGCACCATCCATGTCAGGCATGCGCATATCGGAGACAACAACAGCGAACTCGCCAGTTTCCTTCATCATATCAAGTGCTTGCCGTCCTCCAAGGGCACCTTCAACTTCAAAATGCTGACGCAGGTTTCGTTTGAGACCCAATACGATCGGTATCTCATCATCAACAAAAAGAATACGTGGTCTTTGTTTGAGGTTTTCATGCTCGAATGACTCGGTACTGGATTGCTGTATATTTTGAGCACCAATGTTCATTATAGTATTCACCTCCAATTTTCAGATATTATGTTAACTCATCATAAATCATGAGATAAGTTTAAATATCTATATTTTATTTTAATAACAATTACTCAACTAGATCATCAATATATTACCAAATATCTTATTTTTATTGGAGAGAGATTTTTGGCATGAAAGGTATAGTATTTACGGAATTCATTGAGCTTATGGAAACCAAATTTGGGGCGGATCTGGCCGAGCAGGTCATTATGGACTCCAATCTGCCATCCGGTGGAGCCTATACCAGTGTGGGTACTTACTCCCATGATGAAATTGTCGCTCTTGTGATCACCTTGTCTCAAAAGACAGGTATTGAGATATCCGATCTCATTCAGGCTTTCGGCACCCACCTCTTGAAGCGTTTCTCAATCCTGTTCCCGGAATTTTTCTCCGAAGTGCCAGTCGTCACCGATTTCCTGTCCAATGTAGATGACTATATTCACGGTGAAGTGCTCAAGCTTTATCCTGATGCAACCCTTCCCGATCTTGATACCAGCATCAAGGAGAATGGCGATATCGAGTTGCTCTACAAATCAGACCGCATGATGGGAGATCTGGCAGAGGGACTGATTGTCGGAGCAATTGATCATTTTGGGCAAACCCACACCTATCATCGCGAGGATTTGAACCAGGAGGGAGGCGCTCAATGCATTCGTTTCATCGTAACGGCCAGGTAGAAGAAGATCGAAAATCAGCTGAATTGTCGTCAGAGCAGATGGCCCATCGGCTGCGCAGGGAACGTCTTGCACGGCGTGAAGCTGAAAAACTATTGGAGCAAAAGAGCAAAGAATTGTTCGAGGCCAATCAAACCTTGAAGCTCACAGCAAGTTCTTTGGAAAATCAGCGCCTGCAACTGAATACCATTCTGGATAACACGATGGCAGGAATCTGCCTGACCCAGACCGACATGACAGTCATTCGCGCCAACCCGGCTGCATTGGACATGTTTGGTCAGTCGGAAAAAAGTTTCGATGTCACGGAACTTTTCGCCAATTGGGATGACGTCAGCCGCTTCGTCATGCTGGCTGCAGAGCCGGAATTGGAGACCAATCGTACTCTTTTTGAAGCGACCGGACGTCGTGCTGACGGGAGCGAGTTTCCGTTGGAATTCGGTATCACTTGTCTGGATCATCTGGGATGGGATCGGGCCGTCTGGATTTTCAACGATATCACCCAGCGTAAACATGAAGAAGCCAAACGTGTTGCTCTGGAGCGAGAGCTAAACCAGACCCACAAGATGGAAGCTTTGGGCACCTTGGCCAGTGGTGTTGCCCATGAGATCAATACCCCCATCCAGTATATCTCCGATAATATGCGATTTCTGGATGAGACAATCTCGGATCTTCGCAACCTTATCGAAACATATCGTTCAAATATTGCGAACTTGGCAAACCAAGGTATCGATCCATCACTGATTGAGCAAGTTCAGTTGGCTTGCAAGGACAAGGAAGATGAATTGGATCTTTCCTATCTGCTTGAAGAAGCGCCAGAAGCTATAAACCAGTCACTCGAAGGTGCTCAACAGGTTGCTACCATCGTCAATGCGATTAAGGAATTCAGTCATCCAGGTGAGGATGAAAAAGTGGATGTCGACATCAACAAGATGATCGAAACCACTTTGGCCGTTACTCGAAATCAATGGAAATATGTTGCTGATCTGGATCTGGATCTGGAGGAAAATTTGCCGCAAATTCCGGTCATGCCAAGTGAGATTTCGCAAGTGGTGCTCAATCTCATAGTCAATGCGGCAGATGCCATTTCAGATGCAGAAATGAGCGATCGTGGAGTTATTTCCATTCGGACCCGACAGAAAGATGAAGGCATCGAAATTCTCATCTCGGACAATGGTCCTGGCGTGCCAGTCGATATGCAGGAGCGAATTTTTGATCCTTTCTTCACGACAAAAGATATCGGCAAAGGATCGGGTCAGGGCTTGGCAATCGCCTACTCCATCATTCATCAGAAGCATGACGGAACATTGCGTTACATTGGTGAGGAAGGAAAAGGAGCAAAATTCTCTATTTGTCTGCCACAAAAAGCAAGTATGCAGGGAGACTGATCATGGTCAAACCGCTCATTCTGTTTGTAGATGATGAACCCAATGTATTGAATGGACTGAAACGTTTCTGTCGTTCTCAGCGTCATATTTGGGAAATGCAATTCGTTGACGGCGGAGAAGCAGCTCTTGAAGCACTTGCCGAGCGAGCTGCCGATGTCGTTGTAAGCGATATGCGAATGCCGGGTGTCAATGGAGCGGATCTGTTTGAACAGATATCCCAACGTTGGCCTGGCACCATTCGCATCATGCTATCGGGTGAAGCAGAACCAGACCAAACCATGCGCACAGTCGGACGCAGTCATCGTTTTCTGGCCAAGCCTTGCGACCCAAAGGCACTTGTAAGAGCAATCGAGGCTCCCCTTCATATGCGAGAAATGCTCGGGCTTGCAGACATGGGGCGAGAAAATTCATATCTGGAGCGCCTGCAAACACCACCACAGATCTTTGAGCAATTACGCCTGCTTTTGGAAAAAGAAGAGGTGAGCGAGCAAGATATTGCGAGCCTTGTCATGTGTGATGCAGCGCTCTCGGCTCGTATTTTGCAACTTGCCAACTCAGCCTATTTTGGAAGGCCGGTTTCTACTTGCAATATTACAAAGGCAGTTGAAACCATTGGTAGCAACAGAATTTCAAAACTGTTGGACCTTCAAAGGCTTGGGAATCATGAGAGCACCCTGGCCAGTAATTTTACAAGTACAGAACCCTGCGAAGCACAGCAATTCAGTATCTTGTGCCATGACTATTGCTCCCAAAATAATATTCCCCAAGATCAGCAGGATCTGATTTTCGCAGCCGGTCTTTTTCAGGACCTAGGTCAGAATTCAGCTGAGGAAATATCGGCTCAATCAGTGCAATCCATACCGGCCTATATGGTCACTCTTCTCGGGCTTCCTGACCGGTTGACCGATTTGATGACCAGATTGATCGGCAAGGTCCCAGCCCAGTCGGAGCTGCAAAGTCGGTTGGACCTTATTTTTTCTGCAATACAGCAGTCAGCAACACCCGCGGAATAAGACGACAGGAGACACACTATATGGCGGAAAAAATCAGAGTTCTCTTTGTTGACGATGACACAAATCTATTGAAAGCGGCCAAACGTCTGCTGCGTAAGGAAATTGATCTCTATATTGCGGCGAGTGGAGAAGATGCTTTGCATTCATTGGCACAAAATGGTCCATTTGATGTGCTTGTGAGCGATCAGAATATGCCATCCATGAAGGGTGTGACACTATTGGGAGAAGCAGCCAAGAAATGGCCTTCGACTGTACGCATCATGTTGACTGGTAATGACGATCAGGACACTGCCATCTCAGCTGTCAATGATGGCAAAGTTTATCGTTTCGTACGCAAGCCTTGCCAGCCCGCGGATCTACTTGCTGCGATAAAGGATGGTGCCCAACATCATGCTTTGTTGATGCGCGAGAAAAATCTTCTGGAGCAAACCCTTTCAGGCAGTGTGAAGGTGCTCACGGATATGCTGTCGCTGGCTAAGCCGGAGGCCTTCAAGAAGACTTCCAAGGTGCAGAAATGGGCCAAGGTGCTTGCACCCACCCTGGATATGCCCAATGGTTGGGAGATCAATCTGGCAACGATGCTTTATCCAGTTGGTGCGGTTACACTTCCCGATAGCATTGCTGCGCGACATTATTCAGGCGAACCTCTGGATCCACAGGAACAAAAGCTGGTCGAGGCCCTTCCTCTGGCTGCCAAGGAACTGATTGATAATATACCGCGTCTTGAGGGGGTGGCACGTGCTATCTATTACAGTCGGAAATCTTACGACGGCTCCGGTTTCCCCAATGACGAGATAAAGGGCAATGATCTGCCTGCGGTTTCTCGTTTGTTGAAAATCCTTATTGATTTGGTGGACCTGGTCAGTGACCAGGACCTGAGCCTGCAAGATGCATTCGAGGAACTCGACGGTTGTTCCCATCTTTATGACAATGGCATCCTTCAAGTGGCAAAGCGTCTTCTTCAGGACGAAGAAGGCTATGACGGCCCTAAAATTCAAGTTTTTGAACATCTGCCCGCCACACGCCTACATGAAGGTGACATGATCATGAAACCTGTCAAGGACAAGCAAGGGCGCATCTTGCTGGCAAGTGGCGCAGAACTGACTTCCATCCTCATCAAGCGGTTGAAGTCCATGCAAGAAGCAGGGTTGATTGATGACGCGGTGCAGATTTCCCGCTGGCAACAAGCTTCCTAAAAGCCAGAACAATCCAGACTGGTTTCCCTTTATCGAGAGCCAGGAAAATTGAGATCGAAGGAGCATCAGACGCTTTTGAGAACCATATTCCAAAGGAGATAAGAATGATTACCAAGCCTAGCTATAATTCCCCTCAGATGGTGCCTTATTCAGGTCATTTGCGCCGAGCCTGTTGGATGGTCAGTCTGGCTCTTGTTTCCTGCTTCGCGACCACTCATGGTCAGGCAAGTGAAAACAAAACATTGATCTTTGGAATTGTTCCGCAACAGTCTGCCACGCGCCTGGCTCAGGCCTGGGTTCCCATGATGAAGCATCTGAGTGAGAGGACAGGTGTCAAAATCACGTTTGCGACTGCCAAAGATATTCCATCTTTTGAAGCCTGTCTGGCCAAAGGTGCTTACGATCTGGCTTATATGAACCCTTATCATTTCACTGTCTTCAACAAGGCAGACGGCTATCGCGCCTTTGCTCGTCAAGCTGACAAGAAACTGAAGGGGATCATCATCATACCCAAGTCAAGCGACTATCAATCACTTGAACAGTTGAACAAGATGGAAATTGCTTTTCCCTCGCCAGCTGCTTTTGGAGCCAGTGTCATTCCACGCGCTGAAATGAAACAGCGAAATATGAATGTTTCTCCCGTTTATGTTCGTTCCCATGATTCTGTTTACCGCTCGGTTGCTGCCGGTCTGTTTCCCGCAGGTGGCGGGGTAATGCGCACGTTTGGTAATATTCCCCAAGGAATAAGGGACAAGCTGCGTATCCTATATAAAACTGACGGTTATACGCCTCATGCTTTTGCGGCTCATGCACGGATCTCCCCGGATATAGTTCAAAAGATTACTGCCACCATGGCCGACATGAACATTCAGCGGGATCCTGTATTGAAATCCTTGGGCATGAAGGCATTTTCCATCGCAAAAGATTCAGATTGGGATGATGTTCGTTCCCTAAATTTGACTGATAAGCAAACAGAAATCATCAAGGATAACAGCTTGCAATGTCATTCAGGCTAAAAACAATTCTGGGTATTGCAGCGATTGAAGCTTTACTCCTGACAATCTTGATTGTCAGCGGTCTTCACTATCTGACCGTGTCAAATCAGGATCAATTGCTGCAAAGAGGTCAATCTACGGCAAAACTCGTCGCTACCATGACAGCAGATGCAGTGATTGCAGTTGATCTGGCTACTCTTGATGCCTTGATCGAACAAAGCCTCCAAAACGAAGATATTGTCTATCTTCGCATTCGCAATCAGTCGGGTCAGGTACTCAGTCAGGGAGGTGATGACAATGCGCTGGGGCAAACTTTTAGAGAAGACAATACCATTGATGCTGCGCAATCTGATCAGAGGCTTGACGTCTCCGCACCCGTGCAGATTGCTGGTACAAATTTTGGCCAAATCGAGCTGGGCCTTTCCACTGCGAAACTGGAAACCACCATTGCTGCGGCGTTCAAATGGATGGCATCCATTGCCCTTTCGGAAATGGTTCTTGTTGCCCTCGCGGGTTGGATTCTGGGTACCTATCTTACGAGGCAACTGCGTTCTCTGAAAGCAGGAGCCAAACAGGTTGCAACTGGAGACTTTGGCCACCAGATTTCCGTTCGTGGCAAAGACGAACTTGCTGATACGGCAATCAGTTTCAACCAGATGTCGCAGTCCCTGCGACGCTATGCCGACTTGGCAGAAGAGGCGCGTCTGAAAGCAGAATCCGGACGTGAGTTTGCTGAGAATACACTGCGTGATGCATTGGACAGCATGCAGGATGGTGTAGTCATCTTTGATAAGAATGAAGACATCGTTCTGATGAATAAGTCATATGAGGCATGTTATAATCTGACTGACAAGGTCACAAACGGGTCAATAAAATCCGCTCGAACCCTCTTTTTCGCTCAATCATCCTTCCATAAAAAAGATCAAGCCAGTTTTCTTCAGTCCGCACTGGACAAGTTGCACAACCCGGACCGCCATAGACGCTGGGAACATAACCTGAAGGATGGCCGCCATCTATTGATTGCCCAGCAGACCATGTCCAACGGTGGAATTGTTCTGGTACAGACCGATGTTACGCAATTGTATGAGACACTTGAGGAAAATCGACAATTGCAGATGGAGCTGATGCAGCGCCACAAAACCGAGGCTCTCGGTACAATGGCAGGTGGCATGGCGCACGAAATCAATACACCCGTACAATTCATATCCGATAATATTGCCTTTGTTGCATCTGGGGTGAGCGATCTCTGCAGCATGATAAATGACCTCCGGGATCGAAGCAAAAAGACCGGCTCATTAACCGAGATTCATCTGTCTCAGGCGATGGAAACAGCTGATTGGGATTTCCTTCACGAAGAGCTGCCACAGGCAGTAAACGAGATGCAAACAGGTATTCAACGTATTCGCGACCAGATTGTAACCTTCAAACAATTTGCGTCGGCTGATAGCGGTGAAAAGGAACTTGTCAATCTCAAGGAAGCAATTCAAACGAGCCTGAAAATCTCTCAAATGGATCTTAAGTCAGATATCAAAATCGATGTGAATGCTCCATCAGATGATCGTTTGGCGAGTATTTCGTGCAACCGCACACAGATCAATCAGGTTATTCATAGCCTTGTAAGCAATGCCTTTCATGCAATTGAAGACACCCACCGTTCTGATGGCAAAATTGATATCGAGCTAAAAAATCACGGCGAGAGCATTTCAATTGCCATTCGCGATAATGGTTGCGGGATCCCGGAAGATCAGTTGCCAAAAATCTTTGATACGCTCTATACGACCAAAGAACCCGGAAGAGGGACAGGGCATGGTTTGGCGCTATGTCAGCGGATTGTCGAGCGGGATCATGGTGGTGCGTTTGACGTGTCGTCCAAACCAGATCAGGGCAGCTGCTTCACTTTTTCTCTCCCCTTCAAAAGGACATATAAAGCTGCATGATATCTGGAAGATTGCCAGATTTTAGCGGTCTCCGAATACAGGCGATGAAGCTGATAATTATGTCACTCGCCATATGGCTTCCCAGCCGTGAAAACCGGTTCGGTTCTTTAAATCATAATCAAAAACTATATAAATATTTGAATAAAATAAGAAAACAAGATTATTAACAAAAGTTGAAAATTCCACTCAATTTATAAATATGCAATTGCATGTTTTTGGATTTCCGATATAGTCCACCCTGAATAATATGAGTCCACAATTCATAAAAACTTCGCATGAACGAAGATGAAAGCTGACGGACGGGCAGAAGGCTGAAGGGAAATCAGATGGGCATGAACAAGGCGCATTGGCTATGTAGCGTTGCCACCGCAAGTTTGCTTTTGATCCACACATCAGGAGCAGGCTTAGCTCAAGAAGCAGAAGCTCCTGGTATGCAGGATCAAGTTGCAGAAGAAATTGGCTCGGAAGCACTCGAGACCATAGTTGTTGTTGGCAACTACAATGGTGACCGTTTTGCTGAGGCCGCTGATCGTAATACCTCGATTTATATCTCGGAGACTGCTGTTCAGGCAGCAGAGACCGGCGATCTGAAAGATCTATTTGCTGAAGAAGCTTCTGTTACAGTTGGTGGCGGTATTCCAATCGCTCAAAAAATCTATGTCAATGGCGTGGATATGCTGAACCTGAATGTTACCATCGATGGGGCAATGCAGAATAACCGGTCCTTCCATCATGTCACGGCAAACTCTATTGATCCCGGTCTCTTGAAGGCTGTTCGCGTCGATGCTGGCGTCGCAGCAGCAGACTCCGGGCCAAATGCTATTGCCGGATCTGTGGCCTTTGAAACAAAGGATGCACTTGATCTTCTTGAAGATGGCCAGACCGCTGGTGGTAAAGTCATTCTCAGTGCGGACAGCAATTCCAAAACATTCAGTGAATCGCTCACGCTTTACGGACGCCAAGGCGGATTTGATTTTCTCGGATATGCCAAAAATGCCAAGGGCGAGGAATATACAACAGGTGATGATTGGAAAATTCCAGGAACTGCCGCAGATCTTCAAAGCTTGATGCTCAAAGCTGGCTTCACCACCGAAAGTAACAACCGTTTCGAAGCTGCTGCTCAGATATTGCGCGATTCCTCTTTGCGACCTTATCGTGCGAACTTTGGTGCTTTGCCAAGCAAGCCTACACAAACGGTTCGCCTCTATGACTCTATCCGCAAGAACTTCTCTTTTAATTTCTATACAGATGCACCGACTGATTTCTGGGATCCAGAAGTAAACCTCGGTTTCAGTGAGAATGAAATCGCTGTGCCGGTCCCTTATGGCAGTAAAGGTGTCTCCAACACTCTTAACGGTAAGGTTGCAAACAGCTTCCACTTTGCTGATGTGAACACCGTTACCACCGGATTTGATTTCTACAAAAAGGGATCGACCTATTCCGGTCCAAGTGTTGAGAATGAAGAAGAGAGCCTCAATATTGGTGCATTTGCGCAGGTGCGCCTGCAGCCAATTGATCCTTTGAAGCTCTCTTTCGGCACTCGCTTTGATGCCCAAAAATTCGAAGGTGTTGCTGGTCAGAAGTTCGATGTTAGTGGTCTGAGTGGCAATGCATCTGCTGCCTATGAGATTGTTGATGGCCTGATCTTGAAGGCTGGTTACGCCAATGTCTTTGGCGGAATTGCGCTGGAAGACAATTACACGTTTGAAAAAGCTTGGAACTATACAGGCTTGAAGCCTGCTAGATCTCAAAATGTCACTGCGGGATTTGAAGCAAAGAAATGGAACTTCACGCTATCTGGTGAAGTCTATCAGACCGATGTCAAAAATGCGCGTAGCTCGGTCTATAATTACAAGACCAAAGTGATGACCCGCAACAATGTTGATTTTGTAACCCAAGGCTTCAATGTCGGTTTGGGTTACAATTGGCAAAATGGTTTTGCAAAGCTGACCTACTCGAACAACTCGGTGAAGGTCGACAATATCAAGTCAGATTCCTATACAGCTTTGGATCTTGCTGCCCCACTTGGTCAGGTCATTGCCTTCAATATCGCGCATACTTTCCAGCCTTATAATCTGACGGTTGGTGGTAATATTGATGCCGCTCTGGATTATGATACCGGATCAACAGGCTCGTCGAAAGATCTTGAAGGCTATACCGTGGTCAATCTCTTTGCAGAATATGAGCCCGAGCAGGTGAAGGGCTTGTCACTTCGATTGGCGGCGAACAATATCTTCGACAAAGACTATGCAGATCGAGGAACATATGGTGGCGATTACAACTCAGTGACCGAGTTGAGTGAGCCTGGTCGTTCTTTCCTTGCAACAGTCAAATACAAGTTCTGACCTTATGCGTTCCTAATGCTGGACGGAATGCATAAAAAACCCCGGGAGCTGGTCTCTCGGGGTTTCTTTTTGCTGAGCTTAAGCTCGAACTTAGCGATAGAGTTTGATGAGGGTGCTGAAGAACTGAAACGCCTCTTCCTTGGTCAGCTTGTCGTTCAGCTCCTCTTGAATGATTTCCATATAGTGTGGCCAAATTTCCTTGTTGGCCTGGGTGCCATAGGGAGTGATCCTCAAAAAATGTGCACGTCGGTCCTTCTCGCAAGGCACGCGCTCGATCAGTCCCTTTTTCTCCATTCGCGATAGATGCCGGGACATATTGAACTGGGCCATATGCAATCTTGAAAGCAGGTCGGTGGAGCGAATGCCATCTTCCCCTGCTCTTTCAATTTCAACCAGGGCCTCATGCCAAAACGGACTGTCAAATCCGTGTTTTCGGAGGTGCTTTTCCATTTTCGGATAGAGATAGCGATGGGCGCGGTACATGTGGATCCAGACACGATTGATCAGCTGTTCGTGCGGTTCTTGTTGAATCTCTTCAAGGGATTTCATGACTTTGGCCCTGTTTTTTGGTCTTGGCATATGCAGCCCGGTCGGAGCTGAAATGCTTTCTAACATCTTTAGCAGAAACCGGGATTGTCTAGATCACCGTTTCCTTTGAAAAACACTCAAAATCGTTTGAAAAATTGAATTTTATCTTCCACTTTTCCAAAGATTTATTTATTGATAATGGAACTCAAGTTAACGCAAAAACGCATCACAATTCCATGGGTTACGCAACATTATCGCACATACCCACATCTTAGCTGAAAAGAGGCGCATCATGTTCAACTGCATCCGGAATGCTGGCGCAGCTTCCCTTATTTTGGGCATGCTGGCGACTGCTCCAGCACATTCCGCAGATATTGAAATCAAGACACCACGTGGCATGGCAGAACTACCTTCCACGCCGGCAAAAATCGCCGTAATGGATATTACGGCTCTGGATACGATCGATCTGCTCGGTGTCAAACCAGTTGGTGTTCCGGAGCGGCTTTATGTCGACTATCTAAAGGATTTGGGTGACGATGCCCAGAAAACTGGAAGTTTGTTCCAACCGGACTTCGAGGCCATTCACGCGCTTCAGCCAGATCTCGTTGTCGTTGGTGGTCGGTCCTCCAAGCAATATGATGCCATGACCAAGATTGCGCCAACCATCGATATGACCGTCTGGGGTGAAGATATCATCGGTCAGGCCAAAGCACGTCTTGCTGCTTATGGTGCTTTGTTTGGCAAAGAGAAGGATGCAAAAACCCACCTTGCAGCCTTTGAAGCAAAGATTGCTGAAGCCAAAAATACCGTGAAAGACAAAGGCAATGCTTTGATCATTCTTACCAACGGTCCAAAGATTTCTGCCTATGGCGCGTCGGGTCGTTTCAGCTGGCTGCATGAAGCAATCGAGCTGCCTGAAGCCATCAAGAATGTGGAAGAAGCCACTCATGGTGAGGCTGTGTCTTTTGAATTCATCCGTGAGGCAAATCCCGATTGGCTCATCGTGATTGATCGCTCAGCAGCAGTTGGCAACAAAGGTGTAACCGCGAAAGAAACGCTGAACAATGCGCTTATCCATGACACCAAAGCATGGGAATCCAATCAGATTGTTTATCTGGATGCAGCCAATATCTACATCGCAAGTGGTGGCATCCAATCCATGACCAATACTCTGGATGAAATCATCACCGCCTTCGGCAAAGCGCAGTAAAGCGAGTAACATACACATGCGCAAAGGCTGGTTTGTGGCTGTGCCACTGCTCCTTTTTGGAGTAGTGGCAAGCCTGTTCATTGGTGTGATTGATGTCAGTCCCGCTGCTCTGTTCAGTGCGGATCGCACCATGTCGGTCATGGCTATCAGTAGAATTCCGCGTACGGTGGCAATCATTCTGACAGGGTCTTCCATGGCGGTTGCGGGATTGATCATGCAAATGATCGTTGCCAATCGCTTCGTGGAGCCAATGACTGCGGGGTCGGGATCCAGTGCTGCCTTGGGTGTTCTTCTTGTCACCTTTTTCATGCCGGCCGCTTCGATTTTTACAAAGATGCTGATTGCCTGCCTTGTTGCGCTTGCCGGAACGGCAGGCTTTCTGATGCTGGTGCGTAGATTGCCACCCCATCAGCCTTTGCTTGTGCCTTTGGTTGGTATTGCCTATGGAGGTGTTATCGGCGCGATCGTTACATTCATCGGCTATCAGACCGATCTGCTGCAATATATCGAGGTCTGGTTCAATGGCGAGTTTTCCGGCATTTTGCAAGGCCGGTATGAATTGTTATGGTTGGCAGGAATATTGACTTTGCTGGCCTATTTTGTGGCCGATCAGTTCGCCATCCTTGGCCTTGGCAAGAATGTCTCCATCAATCTTGGCCTGAACTATCAGCAGATTGTCCGGCTCGGACTACTTATTGTCTCTCTCATCACCGCCATGACGGTTGTAACTGTCGGCATGATCCCCTTTGTCGGATTGGTCGTGCCCAATATCATTTCTCGCTGGTTGGGAGATAATCTTCGCCAGACCCTGCCAGTAACCGCATTGATGGGAGCCTGTCTGGTTCTGGTCTCTGATTTGATCGGCAGACTGGTTCGCTATCCGTTTGAAATTCCGGTTGGAACCATATTCGGTATCGTTGGCGCTGTGATTTTCCTATGGATTCTCTATATGCCAGCAACAACGAAACGGGGTTCGAATTCTGACAAGCGCGAGGCCTCGAAATGCTGACGCGCCGTATGTCCTGTCTCGTTGGGTTATATCTGCTTTCCTGCCTGGCATTCCTGACGATCAATTCGCGGGGCAACTGGGATTTTATCCTTCAGTTTCGCGGCACCAAAGTGCTAGGGATCACTTTGGTAGCAACTGCTATTTCGGTCGCGACCCTTCTGTTTCAGACCCTAAGTCGCAATCGAATTCTGACGCCATCCATCATGGGCTTTGATGCACTTTATGTTTTGCTGCAAACATTGATGATTTTTGTACTAGGCGGGTTTGGTTTTGCCAGCTTGCCGCAAGAGATCCCCCTCTTCCTATCCTTCATCATCATGATGCTGACATCTTTGGCGCTATTTGGAACTCTACTGGGCAATTCAAGTCAAGTCAGTGGAGATGACCTGCATCGATTGCTGCTGACAGGCATCATTTTCGGTGTGTTGTTTCGCTCGATCACGTCATTCATGCAGCGTGTCATTGATCCCAACGATTTCGTCATTGCTGCCACCAGTTCCGTGGCCAATTTCAGTCACATCAATAGTGATTTGCTAATGATATCAAGTTTGCTGACAGTGGGGGCTCTCGCAGCTGCTTGGCATTATCGTCATCAATTGGATGTTATGGCCCTTGGCAAAGAAGTCGCCATCAATCTGGGTGTTCCCTATAAGCGACGGCTCTATACGATCCTGATCATTATTGCCTGCCTGGTCTCCATCTCAACTGCTTTGGTCGGCCCAATTGCTTTCTTTGGTCTTCTGGTGAGTAACCTCACCTACCAGCTTCTGCCTACTCACCGCCACGCGATCCTTTTGCCTGCAGCCTCATTGATGTCGGCTTGCGTTCTCATTGGTGGCCAGGTTGTTCTGGAACAGGTCTTGAATTATTCGACCCCTTTGGTTGTGGTCGTTGAGTTCCTTGGTGGTTTGACTTTTCTTCTTCTTATTCTGCGGGGAGCTGCCCGATGATTGAAATCTCTTCCATTCAACACACGATTGGTAACGCTCCGATTTTGAAGGAGATTTCCACCCAATTGCCGAAAGGACAGATCACAGCACTGGTTGGCCCAAATGGTGCGGGCAAATCCACGCTCCTGTCTCTGATCTCTCGATTGCAGGACTTGCAAACAGGCAGCATTTCAATTGACGGGATGGATGTATCGGGAACATCCAGCACGGAACTGGCCAAGAAACTGGCCATCCTCACACAATCAAACACAATCACCTCTCGTTTGACCTTGCAGGATCTGGTCAGCTTTGGCCGCTTCCCCCATCACAAAGGGCGGCCAACAGCAAAAGACCACAAGAAAGTTTCTGAAACACTTGATGTTTTTAAGCTGACGGATTTGGCACCGCGTTTTCTGGATGAATTATCAGGCGGCCAGCGGCAAAAGGCCTTTGTGGCTATGACATATGCGCAGGATACTGACTATCTGTTGCTGGACGAGCCGCTGAACAACCTGGATATGGCCAGTTCTCGCGCCTTGATGCAGCAGCTTCAATCTCTGGCACACAAAACTGGCAAGACGATTATCATCGTCTTGCACGAGATCAATTATGCTGCGAGCTATGCCGATTGGATCGTTGGCTTGCGAGAAGGGCAGTTGGTTGCAAGCGGCCCTGCTGACAAGATCCTGGCTCCTCAAACTATAGAAGATATCTTTGGTATCACGGTCGATATTCATCAGATCGGCGATAGGAAAGTGGTCATGCATTATAGCTGATTTAGGCCAATTATGGCGTCAATCCAGCAAGATGATCTCACCGCTTTTGACCGACTTGTCTGCCGCTAGCACGATGGCGAGAGAATTGATGGCGTCCTGCATATGATCTGAAAGATCGCGATCAGAACGGATCGCATCAAGGAAGAATTGCTGCTCGCGCAGGCATAAATCATCGTGACCAGGTTCATCTTCCATATTGATGATCTCATCACCCTTGGCAAACTCCCCTGCCCCATCCAGATGGGCGGAATGGACGCGCAAGGCGCTGGTCTTGGTGTGACTATCAATATCATCTGATGCGCGATCAGGATCCGCTTGTTCCGTCGCGACAATGGAGACGCACCCTTTGGGACCGATCACGTCCTTGATGAAAAAGGCCGTTTCACTCATCATCGGACCCCAGCCAGCTTCATACCAGCCGACAGACCCATCATCGAATGTCACTTGCAGCTGGCCGTAATTATACTGGTCCGTTGCTACCTCATCACTGAGCCGCGCACCAATGGCATGAACCTTGAGTGGCCGCGCACGTGTCATCAGACACATCATGTCCAGATAATGCACTCCACAATCAACTATGGGAGAGAGGGATTTCATCAGGTTCTTATGAACCGTCCAGGTATCACCGGAACTTTGCTGATTGAGATTCATCCGCATGACCAAAGGCTTGCCCAGTTTATGGGCTTCCTCGACAAAATGACTCCAGCTTGGATGATGGCGCAGGATATAACCGATGACCAGCTTACGTCCCATCTCGCTAGCCATGGCAACAACTGAGCGAGCTTCTTCCACTGTTTCCGCTATTGGTTTTTCAAGGAAAACATCAGCACCAGCAGAAAATGCTTTTCGGGCATAGTCTGCATGGGTGTCTGGGTAAGTGCAGATGCAGACGGCATCTGGTTTGCTGGTCGCCAAAGCTTCTTCATAGTCGTTATAGCGAGGGATGCCATCATAAATGGCGTCAAGATCCATGCTGGTTGCCTTGCGGCTGCAGAGGCCGACAATTTCAAAACCGTCCATACGCAGATACGCTCTGGCATGGGACAAACCCATATTGCCAAGACCAACCACCAGAATTCGGACTTTTTCAGACATCAACCTTCCCCTTCTCCCAATAGATCACTTCGAAAAAATGAAGCGAGCTAAACCTAGTCACCCGAATCTAAAGTTCGTCACATTTTTCAGCGAGCACCGAACGAACTTCAGATTCGAAAGGGTGACTAGCAAACATATGTTTCTAGCGTGGTTTTAGGAATTGAAATAGGCAAGAGAACCTGCTGATAAATGATACCTATTCCAATTCCACCACACTAGTGCTTTTGATGTTGGCCACCAATCCAGCTATGCGCGACATTCCAGCTTTGCATATCGAATGCGACCAAATCAGCGATTAATCCAGGGCCGACGGAACCCAGATTGGCACCCTGTTTCATGAATTGTGCTGGATAAAGTGATGCCATGCGCAAAGCTTCGGACAAAGGTAGGTTCAGCATCTCGACGCAATTGCGCACGGCACCAATCATATCGAGATCTGATCCGGCCAATGTTCCAGTTTTCGTTTGGCATTTTCCATCTACGGCAACGATGGTCTGACCATATAGATCGAAACTTTTGTCCTTCGCCCCGACGCTGGCCATTGCATCAGTGACTAGCATCATCTTGCCTTTCGGCTTGGCTTTGATTGCGACCTCCAGTGTCGCGGGATGAACGTGATACCCATCGACAATCAGTCCGCACCAACTTTCTTCATCATGAAGTGCTGCGCCGACTACGCCGGGTTCGCGGCTATTGAGCGGTGTCATGGCATTGAAAAGATGAGTGAAACCGCGCAAGCCGTTTTTGAGAGCATTGGTGATTTCGTCAAAACTTCCAGCGGAATGACCCGCACAGGTGAGCACATTTCGCTCATTCAGAGCCGAGATGAAATCCACCCCGGCAATTTCTGGAGCCACAGTCACCAGACGAATGCCGAGAGAGGGATCGGAATAAAGTGCCAAAGCCTCTTCATCGACCCCTCGCAAGATCTCCTTTTTATGGACGCCCTTACGCTCAGGGTTCAAATATGGCCCTTCAAAATGAACACCCTTTACCGATCCAATGCTGTTGTCACCTTTCTCCTCGGCAGAAAGAGCCAATGCCTCTTTGGTCAGGACTGCCACATGACGCATGGCAGATAGCTCATCTGAGATTAAAGTCGGCAGCATTGTGGTGGTGCCATAAGCCCTGTGGGCTTCGGCCATGATTTTCAGACCATCCAAGTCAGTTTGGCCATTGATCATGACACCGCCGCCGCCATTGACCTGAACATCAATGAAACCGGGGCAGAGAATTAGGCCGTCCAGATCATGAACTTCATCCCAATCTGACAGATTAACGGGCTCTTCCAGAATGGCATCAATCTGATCATCGATAAGACCTAAAGCCTTATTTTCGTGAAATACCTTACCATCAAAAATTCGAGCTCTTCGGAGAAGCTGCTTCATCACACTGTCTCCGTTACTTTTTTGAGATGTTTTGGCTTATCAGGATCATATCCGCGTAAAAATGCCACCGTGTTCGCCAGTTGATAGAAACTCGATACTGCTGCGATTGGTGCAAGGGCAGGATGTAAATCAGGTACAACTGGCAGCGCAAAAGCGTGATCATCTGCTTGATCTGCCCAGAATACCCGGGCACCGCGTTGGCGCAGGTCTGATGCCAATGTCTGCAAATCCTTGCGGCATTCGTCATTCTGGCTGAATACCAAAAACGGCATATTATCGCGCAGCAAACCAAGAGGTCCGTGTCGCACTTCGGCAGATGAAAAAGCTTCCGCATGCAGCACGGATGTCTCCTTGAATTTCAACGCGGCTTCCTGTGCCACGCCATAGGATACACCCCTGCCGATGGTTAGAAGAGACGGGCTGGCTGCGAAAATCGGGGCAAAGTCCGTCCAGTCCTTGGTTTGGCTTTGCTGCAATATCTCCGGCAGAGTTGGAAGCGCTGTAGCCAGTGTTTGATCTGGGCAATAGCTGGCAACCAACTGAGCAAAGGCTGCAAGAGATGCAATAAAGCTCTTGGTGGCGGCGACGCTTACTTCCTTGCCTGCCTCCAACGAGATCACCATATCGGCTTGTTCGGCGACTGGAGAATTTACGTCATTCACGAAAGCCAGAACAAATGCCCCATTCTCCTTGGCCCATTTTGCATTAGCAACCAGATCTGGACTGCGGCCTGATTGAGAGACAAGAATGAAAAGAACATTCTTGAGATTCATCGAGACCTGATAGAGGGAAGCGATGGAAGGTGGGGCCGATGAAACCGGGATAGCCATGCGGGTTTCGATCAGATATTTGCCATAGCTCGCAGCGTGATCGGAGCTGCCTCGGGCGCATGTCATGACAAGGCGGATTTTCTCCAATGGTATTTTTCGAGCCAGATCAGCAAACTTTTCTTGATTGGTCGAGATTTGCCGTTCCACGCAGTCGGGAGCTTGCAGGGCCTCGCAAGCCATCAGGGTTTGCGTCTGGTTGTGACCAAGGCAATCAATCATAGGGGCAAGTCCTTTGCTTGGCAGTGTCTCATTTGATTTTTTAGAGCCGTAATTCGGCAACAAACTCATAGGAATCGCCGCGATAATACGAGCGAACAAATTCTATTGCTTCATCATTGGGCAGGAAGGATGTTCGCTCGATATACAAGCAGGGTGAACCGGTGGGAACACCCAGCAAGTGGGCATGACTGATATCCAGAAGTCGGGCGGAAAGCTTCTGGATCGCCCGCGTGGGGCGTCTTTTCTGCTCTTCCAGATAATCATACAGGGAGGTTTCAACGACGGTTGGGTCTTCAAGATGTGTTATCGGCAAAACAGCATGTTCGATACACATGGGTTTTTCGTCTGCGAGCCGCAAACGATAGAGTCTTGAGACGGCTGTTGAGCTGTCGATATTAAGCGCCTCGCACTCTTCGGGGGTTGGCAGTCCAACGGATCGATCGAGCCATTGCACATTCACAGCCATGCCGCGCTCGCTCATATCTTCGGTAAAACCGGTCAATTGCTTGAGAGGTTGTTCAACGCGTGAGGCTACAAAGGTTCCTGCACCATGACGCTGTACCAACATGCCCTTGTCAACCAATGCCCGGACGGCATTGCGTACAGTAACACGGGAAACCCCCAGAGCGTTGGCAAGTTCACGTTCTGCCGGCAACGCATCATTGACTGCTATCATTCCCGCTTCAATAGCCTGCTCCAGGCCACGTTGAACGCGTAAATAGAGCGGAGTAGCGCTCTTTGCAGCAAGATTGGTTTCCTCGCGCAAAATATTGATCAGATTAGATTGATCACTCACCGGTTGCATCCTCATGTTTCAACATAGATGGTTGTCCGATCACGCCTCCAGCCAAAAGGATGGCACCATCCCTGGCATCGTGAAAACGTGGCACCAGCATCTTTTTCATTTCAGATCGTAGGTAGGGTTCCACATGTTCGGCGAAACCACCCACTAGAGAGACCGCTTCAATACCTCTGGTTTTCATGGCTCCTAACATCGCCTCGGTTTGCCTGCCACATGTTCGCATCAGATCAAGGGCAGCTTCATCCCCTTCATTGGCATGGTGCACCACCAGCTTGGTGAATTGGCCATAATCAGTTGGGCGGGCTTTATCGCTCCACAAAACCAATGTCTCGGCATCATGGGAAAAATGCTGCAAGATTTCTTCACTGAGACCCGTGGATGGATAAATCTGATCCAGAACGGCCAGTGCATGACGGACCGCCAGATATCCGGTCACAGCGCCGGATGACATATCGGAAATCTTGAAGCCCCACCCACCAATATTGACAGGTGATCCATCCTTGAAACCATAGCCGCAGGAACCGGTTCCCAGAATAAGGATGCCTTTGCCTTCAACCTCACCATCATGTGCCCCAAGACATGCAATATGGGCATCATTGCAGGCTTCAAGGCTTGCAAACGAATGATCCCAGTTCAGAAAATCATCCAACTGGCTTTCCAGATGAAGACCGGCAAGGCCAACGCCAAGACGGGTCTGCCCCAAGGCGACATTGACTTCATCATCATCTGGCTTGCAGTCCGATGATATAAGTGAGGCCGCTTTAAGGGTCTCTATGCAGACCATCAATACTTGCTCGTGAGCAGCAGCAACACCCAATCGAGTATTGGCAGGGCCACCCATAGCCTCACCGAGGATCTGGCCATTGGTGTCACGAAGACGGCCCCGGCAATTGGTACCACCACCATCAATTCCCAAAATGTAGCTGGCCGTTGCCATGGCTTCCTCATCTTTTTGGTTCATCGACATTAAAGAACCAATTAAAACCAATTTCAAGAAGAACGATGAAAATTAATGAAATATTGTCAGATTGATCAAACTGGAATTAGATTGTTTATTGTATTAGTTATTTGATATTTATATATAAAATTAAAAAGAATGCACAGCCAATAAATTTTTTTATATCCAAGCGGGTTATTTTGGTATTATGTTGGTATTGGCAATGGAGGCTGTCATATGGTTCATACGGAAGATATTTCGCCGAGATACAAGGACTTTGATCTTTGGGACGACCAATCAATCCTGAGTGCCATCTGGGAAGGTCAGATGGCCGCCATATCGAGTCTGCGCCCAACCTTGCCTGCTTTGGAGAATGCTGTTCAGTCCGCAACAAAGCGCCTTCAAGATATATCAACATCCAAGCCCGGACGTCTTGCCTATATTGGCGCAGGCACATCGGGCTTGTTGGCCATGCAAGATGCCATGGAATTGTCACCAACCTTTGGCTGGCCTATGGAACGCATCCTGTTTCTCATGGCCGGAGGCGATATTGCTCGCCTGCGTCCCATCGGCGATTGTGAAGATGATCAGGAGCAGGCTCTGCGTGATGCTGATCAGGCGCAGTTCAATGATCGTGATGTGGTGATTGCAGTCGCCGCCAGCGGATCAACGCCCTATACGATGCAAATGGCTCAAACTGCCAAAAACAAGGGCGCCCTTATCATTGGTATCGCCAACAATCGAAATGCTTCTTTGTTTGATATTGCTGATCATGCCATCCTGTTGGAAACAGGCGCGGAAGTTCTGGCAGGTTCCACGCGCATGGCTGCGGGAACCGCACAGAGGGCTGCTCTTACCAGCTTCTCTACCTTGTTGATGACCCGTCTTGGTTATGTGGTGGACGGGCGCATGGTCAATCTCATCGTCGATAATGAGAAGTTGCAAGGTCGTGCCGAGCAGATTGTTTCTGATCTGGCTCAAAGCACGACAAAGCTTGCCAATGAGGCTCTGATCAAGGCCAACGGCGATGTCAAACTCGCTATTCTGATCGCCAGCAACATGAAACCCCAGCAGGCCGAGAGTTTGTTGCGGGAAAAGGACGGAAATTTGCGCCAAGCACTCGCAGAAGTGCAGGCCTCAAACTGACGCTGCTCTTTTGGAGCAGGATTACTAGCCAAAGCGCCAGGCCTAACCTGACCAGATCAGGTTGAACTGACGCTGATTATTTTCATCTTACGTCTTGGGAGGACGTTCATATGACTCTATCAAAATCTTCCTTGCTCAACGGCACCTGCGCATTTGCGATTGCAGTTGGTACACTTCTCGGCGCTGCAGCATCTGCAGACGCAGCTGGCAAGCTGACGATTGACAGCTGGCGCAATGATGACATCGACATCTGGCGCAACAAGATCATTCCAGCCTTCAATGCCAAACATCCTGACATTGAAGTTGTGTTCGAGGCCTCCCCTCCAGCTGAATATAATGCCAGCCTGAATGCCAAGCTGGCTGGCGGCACAGCTGCTGACCTCATCACCTGTCGTCCATTTGATACCTCGCTCGATCTCTACAAGAAAGGGAATCTGACTGATCTTACTGGTCTGTCTGGATTGGAAAATTTCTCTGATGTAGCCAAATCTGCCTGGCAAACTGATGATGGTAAGGCAACCTTCTGTCTCCCAATGGCTTCTGTTATTCATGGTTTCATGTATAACAAGGAAATCTTTGAAGAGCTTGGTCTTTCGGTTCCAACCACTCGCGAAGAATTCTACACCACTCTGAAAACGATCAAGGAAAAGAGCCGCTACACTCCGCTTGTGATGGGCACTGCCGATCAGTGGGAAGCAGCCACCATGGGCTTTCAGAATATCGGTCCTAACTATTGGAAAGGTGAGGAAGGTCGCAAGGCCCTGATCGCAGGTAAGGGCAAACTGACTGACAAACCTTATGTCGATACGCTGACGGAATTGGCCAGCTGGGGTGAATATTTGGGTAAGGGCTTCAAGGCCCAGAAATATCCTGATAGCCAGAACCTGTTCACGCTCGGTCGTGGCGCCATCTATGCGGCAGGGTCCTGGGATATCGCAACTTTCAATTCGCAAGCTGATTTCAAATTCGGTGCTTTTGGTCCTCTGCCTGCAAAAGGCGAAGAATGCTATATTTCGGACCACACTGATATCGCACTTGGCATCAATCCAAAATCCAAAAATATGGAAGCTGCCAAGACGTTCCTGAGCTGGATGGCAACTGCTGAATTCGCCGAAATCTATTCCAACTCACTGCCGGGTTTCTTCTCTCTGTCCAATCATGATGTGAAGTTGTCTGACCCGGTTGCTCAGGAATTTGTTTCCCTGCGTGGGAAATGCAAATCTACCATCCGCAACTCCTACCAGATTCTATCTCGTGGCAAGCCAAACCTTGAAAACGAGCTCTGGAATGCATCCGTTCAGGTGATCAATGGCACCATGAGCCCACAGGATGCGGCCAAGAAACTGCAGGATGGTCTGGATAGCTGGTACAAGCCAGGCATGTAAGCCAAGAGCCAAGTATGCTGGAAGGTTTGATGTAAATCCCTTCCAGCTTTCGAGCAGGCGAGCCTTTCACGTCCCCAAAAGGCTCGCCTGATCTCAAAGAAAACAACAACAGATCCAAAGGGATATCATGACACACAACCGAAGTCATATATGGGTCTTTCTGGCCCCGGCCGTCCTCATTTATTCGGTCTTCATGATCTACCCATTGCTGGATTCCATTCGCTTGTCTTTCTATGATCAAAGCGAGTCCGGTGAGCTCTCTTTTGCCGGACTTGTCAATTATATTGCGCTGTTTGGCGACCCCAACTGGTCGGGTCCTTTCTGGAATGCACTGGTCAACAATCTCAAATTCTTCGCCATCCATATGTTGGTACAGAATCCGATCGGACTGATGTTGGCAGCCATTCTGAGCCTGCCAAAACTCACCGCACGTGGTTCCTATCGCACTCTGATCTTCATGCCGACCATGTTGTCTGTCGTGATCATCGGTTTCATTTGGCAATTGATCCTCTCGCCGCTTTGGGGTGTTGCAGAAGGTCTGATGTGGAATGTAGGGCTTGGCGATTATTATGATGCCTGGCTCGGTGAGGAAGGCTCCGCACTGATCACTCTCTCCCTGATTTCGGTCTGGCAGTTTGTCGGAATTCCCATGATGTTGATCTATGCAGCCCTTCTTAATGTCCCTGAAGATCTGACCGAGGCTGCTCTGATTGATGGTGCCAATCACTGGAAGATCTTCTGGCGGATCAAGTTTCCTTTGATCCTGCCCACCATCGCTATGGTTTCGATTTTGACTTTTGTTGCCAACTTCAACGCATTCGATCTGATCTATGCTGTGAAGGGTGCCTTGGCAGGGCCGAATTTCTCAACCGATATCATGGGATCCTTCTTCTATCGCACCTTCTTTGGCTTCCAGTTGCAATTGGGTAGCCCGACAATGGGTGCAACGGTCGCGACCATGATGTTCCTTGTCATCCTTGTTGGCGTGATGGGCTATTTGCTGCTCATTCAGCGACGCCTGACACGCTATGCAATGTAGAGAGGCAAGATCATGAGTTTGCAACATCGCGCCAAACGCGGCCTTTCAGCAGGTATGATCCATACCATTCTGTTGTCCTATACCCTGCTGGCACTCTGGCCTATTTTTCTGGTCATCATAAACAGCTTCAAAAGCCGTAAAGCCATCTTCCGTGATCCGTTGGGTCTGCCCGATGAAAAGAGCTTTTCTCTGATCGGTTTTGAAAAAGTTTTGATCAATTCGGACTTTTTGCTCTATTTCTCCAATTCCCTGATCGTGACGGTGACAGCGTTGGTCATTTCCATTGTCATCGGTGCCATGGCGGCTTGGGCATTGTCCGAATATCGCTTCAAGGGTAATACTTTATTGGGACTTTATCTTGCCATCGGCATCATGATCCCGATACGTCTCGGCTCGGTTTCCATTCTCAACTTGATGGTGGCGATGGATCTGGCCAATACATTGACTGCACTGATCCTTGTCTATATTGCGCAAGCCTTGCCACTGATCATCTTTATCCTCTCGGAATTCATGCGCCAGATCCCAAATGATCTGAAGGAAGCAGCCCGCTGTGATGGTGTGAGTGAGTACAAGATCTTTTTCCAGATCATCTTGCCGCTCAGTCGTCCTGCTCTCGGTACGGTTGCTGTCTTTTCCATGGTTCCTATCTGGAACGATCTGTGGTTTCCGCTCATTCTGGCACCGGGTGAAGAAACCCGCACCATCACGTTGGGCGTTCAGCAATTCATTGGCCAATATGTGACGGACTGGAACTCGGTTTTGGCATCGTTGACGCTGGCAATTCTTCCGATCCTGCTGCTTTATCTGCTTTTCTCCCGCCAGCTTATCCGTGGTATCACGGCAGGAGCGGTTAAATGACACAATCAAGGCCAGCCTGCAATCTACTGACCATTCGACCCTTTGACCATTCATACAGGCAAACAGACCCATGGCTTCTATTCAACTAAACAAAATCAAGAAATCATTTGGCCCTGTCGAAGTTCTCAAGGGCATTGATATCGATATCAAGGATGGCGAATTTGTTGCCTTTGTAGGTCCGTCCGGTTGCGGTAAATCCACGCTTTTGCGGACCATCGCGGGCTTGGAGACCATCACCGATGGAGAGCTCTATATTGGTGACAAGCTGATGAACGATCTCTCGCCAAAGGATCGCGGCATTGCCATGGTCTTTCAGTCCTATGCCCTCTATCCGCATATGAATGTTTACAAGAATATGGCCTTTGGACTTTCCGTTTCCAAGGAAGACAAATCCACAACCAACGATCGGGTGATGGAGGCGGCCCGCATTCTTCAACTGGAAGATTATCTCGACCGTTATCCTCGCCAATTGTCCGGTGGTCAGCGCCAACGAGTAGCGATTGGCCGGGCGATCGTGCGCAATCCGCAAGTCTTTTTGTTCGATGAACCGCTTTCCAATCTTGATGCAGCATTGCGCGCTGACATGCGTGTCGAGTTGGCGCGTCTGCACGGGGATCTCAAAGCCACCATGATCTATGTGACGCATGATCAGGTGGAAGCCATGACATTGGCTGACAAGATCGTGGTGCTCTATAACGGTACGCTGCAACAAGTTGGCACTCCACTGGAACTCTATCACCAGCCAGCCAACTTGTTTGTTGCCGGTTTCATCGGTTCTCCCAAGATGAATCTGATCAAAGGCAAAGTCGCCTCGATTGATGACGAGGGCATACAGCTGGATGTTCCCAATCTCACATTGGGCAAAATAAAGTTCAAGGGTTCCGAGCGCCTTTCGCAAGGCGATGACGTCACTCTTGGCCTGCGCCCCAGTGATTTCAGCGATATTGGTGAGGGGTCTGGTTCCTTGGATGGCACGGTTGTGCTGACGGAGCGCCTTGGTAACGAAACAGTGGTGAGCATTGCTGCAGGAGACCAGACCTGGACCGCTACCATTGGTGGCCTCAACCCGGTTCGGCGAGGGGAAGAGCTGACGGTGACATTTGATCCTGCCAACGTCCATCTCTTCGATAAAGATGACTTGGCTCTGGAAAGACTTAGCCTTCCGGATGTCATCCATCAGAGCTTGAAATAGATCACTTATTCGGAGCAATAATCAAAAGCTAGAGCAGACCTCCCCATATGATGGCTTACCCGTATATCAGGAGTGGGTAAGCCGATCTATTCCTGTTTTCAGCTATCAATGGTGATGTTGGTTATGGGAACTGCCTGACAGGCAAGGCAATGATTCTGTTCATCAAAAGCAAGTTCTGTGTAATGCATTGCTGATCCTTCCACGATTTTGATACGGCAGCTTTCACATTGACCGGCACGACAGCCATGGGCCAACGTAAGACCATGATTTTCAGCCAAATCCAATAGGCTACCCGAAGATTTGGTCCATTCGATTGTCCTTCCGGTTTTTGCGAAAGTCACCTGAAATGGTCCGTCCGGAATTGATTTGTCAGAGGTCAACGATGCAAATGCTTCTCTGTGAATGCGCTCAGGTGGATACCCTGCTTGAACAAGTGCATTTTCAACTTCTGCCATCATTGGCGGTGGACCGCACTGATAAACCTCCGGCATAGCATTTTGCCAGTCTCGCAGAATATCGTGTGTATCAACAAATCCAGTTTTATCGTGCGAAGATCCCAAAACATCCGATTCTAGTGGATCACTATAAATATTCATAACCTGCAGGTTGGGCAACAGATCTTGAAGGAAGGAAATGCGCTCGCGATAGGCGTGACCCGAGCCGTTACGATTTGCGTAGATCAACCTGACTGGATGAGAGAGATCAAGTTCTGCCAAAGTTTCCAGGTAACTCAAAAAAGGTGTAACCCCAATGCCACCCGCAACCATTACAATTGGTCTGTCTGTCTTGATTGGAAGGATGAAACGACCGGATGGTGCTCTTAATTCAACATGTCTTCCGGGATATAACTCGTTGTTGAGAAAGCTCGACATTAGTCCATCCCGCACCCCATTTGCATTGGTCGGAGCAGGCACAAATCGAACCATAATCTGATACACCTGTCGATCCGGATCAACAGCACTGCCAATCAGTGAATAGCAACGCACGATCGGCTTATCACTGCTGGGTATGTTGGCTTTGAGAGTAATGTGCTGACCAGGCAGAAAATCAGGAAGTGTATCCATCTCCGCCACTGAAAATGCGATGCGTGTACAATCGTGGGCAACCTGTTCGAGCTCCTGTACAAAAGCAGATCTGAAGCCTTGCCACGCAGGTTTTGCGAACTCACGCCCTGGTAGCGGTTTGATAGAGCAGCGAGTAGAGCGATGTGGAACTGAGCCGCTGATCGGGTCGTGCGTTTCGCCCGAGATCAGCCTGTTATAATTTGATCCCTTTTTCGAAAAGGGATCATAACTTGGCATACTTAAGGTCGTATTGCCTTGCCACCAGCCGTAACTACCGACAACGACGGTTGGATGAAGATTGGGGTCCAACACAACATACATTCTGGCTGTACCATGTGGAGAGGACAGTTCGGCCCAATCGCCATCTTCAAGCCCCTGTGCCCGCGCTGTATCAGGATGAATTCGCACCTGTGGTTTCGACATTCTTTTGCGCAAGGAAACGATATTACGGTGCTGTGAATGGCAATAATATCCGCTTTTGGCGGTTGTAAGACACAGAGGAAATTCATCCGTTCTATCTGTAGAGACCTGATCTTCAAACCTCGGAACAGGTTCATAACAGTGGTTCAATAGTTGTTCGGAAAAAATCTCAACCAGACCAGTCGGAGTGGTAAAGCCACGCATACCGTTTTTGGTTGCCTCGGCAAATTTTCTTTCACGGAAAGAAAGTGGGCGACAGATACCTTTCGGTTGCGCGCGCAGGTCGCCAAGTGTCAATTTGCTAGGCAGCAACTGCCATGCGCGCGCTGCGTCGATGTTTCCATCGAAAAAGGCGTCACCCATCCCAAGTCGCACTGCGAGGTCGAAGACAATCTCGACATCCGAGCGTGTTTCTCCTTTTGATGCCACCACAGCGGGGCGAAGTTGAATCAGGCTTTCTGCCTCTTGACTGACCTCGAACCCATTACGTAATGCTTCTCGTTCCCAAGGAGTATTTGCTGGGAGGAGATAGTCTGCAAACCGTGCTGTAGGTGTTTCAACACTGTCAATCTGAACATGAAAATCCAGTGCTTCCAATGCCGTTACAGCCATTTCGGTGTCCCCATGCGAAACCGACATATTGGAACCGAAACCAATCAAGGCGCGAATTTTATAAGGCTTTTCTTCAAGAATGGCCCGATAAAGATCTCGTGCGGCAATCCAGCCTTGGGATGGTGGTCCAAGCGGTCTTTCCTCATATCCCAATGCCTTTTCAATTTGACCATCGGGAAACAGATCAAAGCCAGAAACATTGTTCATCGGGTGTTTTGAATAGGCGACATTTCCCCCAAATCTATCATATCCTCCCTTGAGGGCCATTAACAAAGCAATCGCACGGTCGGTCTGGGTTGCATCGACATGCTGCCCTACCCCGGACCAGCAATAATAGGCAACTCGGTCGGCTCTGATTAGCGTTTCGCTTGCATTGAGAATGTCTTGTACCGGTATGGTCGTTTCTTCGGACACACGTTCAACAGGCCATTGTGCGCAGGCGTCCATGTAATGTAAAAATGCAGAGCGGCAGGATATACAACCGGAGTTGGTTTCAACTTTGATTTTAGCGTGTAGATCGAGCGAATCATGAGGGGTGTCAAAGGTCTTGCTAATTGGATCATAGAATACGAAGCCACCATCATTGCTGACAGCAACATAACGTTTGGCATCGGCGATATCTGACAGATCCTTCTCGCGCAAAAACTCTCCGGTATCATCTCTGACCAAAAGACTGGCGTTGCTCCACCGAGCAAGAAAATCAGCATCGTATGCGCCGCGTTCAATCAATAAGTTACCAAGTCCTAAAGCAAGCGGTCCATCCCGACCCGGCATCACACGCAGCCAGTGATCGGCTGCCAATGCATAACCAGCTTTGCGGGGATCAACCGAAATGATTTTGGTACCTTGTGCTCTGGCTTCTGCAATCTGAGTTGCCTGATCCAACCAGACTGCGCTAGGGTTGAAGCCCCACAAAAGAATTGCATCAGCGTTCTTATAGTCCGGATAGAGGATGCCTGATCCGTATGTGAATCTATGTGCATGGTCCTTGTGCCAATTGCATATCTCTGTGCCATAGACAGTATTGGGGCTTCCGAACAGGCGAATGAACCGTTCAATCCACTCGATAGAGTCACTTATCGGGGTGCCGCTTGGTGTGGTTACGCCAAAACCGACCGCTTCTGCTCCATGATTAGACCTGATCTCGTCAAGCTGTGCTGCTATGTCGGCAAGGGCGGTTTCCCATGAAACGCGTTCCCAACCTGGATCGAATTCAGATTTTGGATTGGTTCTGCGAAGGGGATAAAGTAGACGGTCGGAATTGTCCCAGATTTCGGGAGCTGCTTTCCCTTTCAGGCAAAGGGCTTTGCCGGTGGGGTGATCCGGAGCGGGTATCGCAGCGATCAGCTTTCCATCCAAAACCTTGAACTTTGCGCCGCAACGTGAACGGCACAGGCAGCAGAAACCGTCAATCTCATCTTTCGTAGATAATGGCATTTGGTATCCTCCGCGACCAATATTGATGTGGTGACAGAGGAATAGCTAGTTTTTATATTTTATTAGTGATATTGATTAAATTTATGCTTCCTACAATTCGTCAGCTTGAATTTTTTGTTGCCACCGCTGAAGCCGGGCAAATTTCCCGTGCTGCAGCGCTCATCAATGTGACGCAGTCCTCGATTACCATTGCTATTCGGCGGTTAGAAAGCCTGCTGGGATATAGGTTGTTCAACCGAAAGTCTCATGGCATGGAATTGACCCCGCAAGGAGAAGATTTTCTGCGCCATGCAAATGCCATATTGGCTTCGTTGCATGAAGCAATAGAAGCGCCAAAAGAAATAGCATCCGATATCTCGGGAACGGTACGTCTAGCGGTAACAGATACTATCTCCGGTTATTTTCTGCCTGTTGTCTGGCAGAGAGTAGCTCATGACCATCCCGGATTACGACTATCGGTGACCGAAGCTAGCCGCCCGCAAATTGAAGAAGGATTGTTTGCAGGCACTTATGATCTGGGTTTGGCGCTGACGTCAAACCTGCCGAACCCGGAACGCTATCAGCTTCGCCAAGTCCTTTCATCTCCTCGGAACCTCTGGGTAGCGGCCAATCATTCTCTTGCTGATCGTGAAACCGTAAGTTTTGCCGAGTTAAACAACGAAAACTATATTCTTCTCACAATGGACGAACATGAGAACACAATGCGGCAGATTTGGGAAAAATACGATTTTGTTCCGCGGATTCTATATAAAAGCAAGTCCATGGAAGCACTACGTAGTATGGTTGCGCAGGGAATGGGTGTCAGTATTCTTTCTGACATGGTTTACAGGTCATGGTCGCTGGATGGGCAACGCATCGTTCGAAAACACTTGAGTGATACTGTTCCAAATATGGACACGGGTGTATTTTGGCCGAAGGAAAACTCGACCACCACAGTAACGCGAGCGCTGATAAAGTGTATTTGCCGTGGCAAGTGACTAGCAAATGTATTTCTGTATTTTCAGAACTATGATCCAATCTTCTTATACATCCCATACATGAATTTACCCAGACTGTAAGAAATCCGAGGAAGTTGGTACTCAAAACAATGCCCGGAAGAAACAGTCGTCCGGGCATTGTTTTTGTTCAGCTTTTCACCAGTCAGATTGGCAAAAAATTTAGCTGTACATTTTGTACTCTTTTCGCAATCCCATAAAGATCGCGACCATCATGCCAAGAAGCACGAAAGTGAACGGGACGCCTGTTGCGACTGCAGCCGCCTGCAAGGCACCCAACCCGCCGCCAAGCAGCAATGCAATTGCAATCAGACCCTCGAAGATGGCCCAGAAAACACGTTGGACCACCGGAGCATCAATCTTGCCACCAGCTGTGATGCCGTCGATGACCAATGATCCGGAATCAGACGAGGTGACGAAGAAGACGATGACCAGAACGATGCCGACAAAGGACAGAACCTCAGTAAGAGGGAAAGCCTTGACCATTTCAAACAGCTTGACCGGTTGAGCAGCACTGGAAACAGCTTCGTTGCCCATGGTTACGACTTGATCGATTGCGGCACCACCAAAGGTGGACATCCAAAAGATACTGACAACTGTTGGGATGATCAGAACGCAAGTGATGAATTCCCGCACAGTCCGGCCTTTGGAAACGCGAGCAATGAACATACCCACGAAAGGTGCCCAGGAAATCCACCAAGCCCAATAAAAGGCAGTCCAACCTTGCATGAAGTTCTGGTCTTCACGACCGAACGGATTGGAGAGCGGAACAATTTCACGCAGGTATGCACCGATATTTTCAAAGAAACCTGAAACAATGAAACCAGTTGGGCCAAGCAGGAAGATGAAGGCCAGCAATCCGATTGCCAGGACCATGTTGATCTCGGACAGTCGCTTGACCCCGGCTTCCAGACCGGCAACCACGGAAATCAAGGCGACACCCGTAATGCCAAGAATGAGAACCACCTTCATGGTGCCAGTTACCGGAACACCGAACAGGAAATTCAGTCCGGCAAGAGCCTGTTCTGCACCAAGGCCCAGTGATGTTGCCAAACCAAACAATGTCGCAAAGACACCCAGAATGTCGATGACATGCCCAGGCCAGCCCCAGACTCGGTCTCCCAGAATGGGTTGAAATGCCGAGCGAAGCGTTAACGGAAGTCCGCGATTATAGCTGAAGAAGGCAAGCGCCAAAGCCACAATCGCATAGATTGCCCATGGATGCAGACCCCAATGGAAAATGGTTGCTGCCATGGCAAGCTGACGCGCGTCATCAACATTGCCAGCAGCGCCGCCCAAAGGTGCCCAGTCTGTCCTTACGCCATTTTCCATAGCTGTTCCACCAAAGGAACTGCCATAATGAGACAATGGTTCGGATACACCGAAGAACATCAGGCCGATGCCCATGCCGGCTGCGAAAAGCATCGCAAACCAGCCAGCATAGGAATAGTCCGGTCGTGCTTCCTTGCCGCCCAAACGTACTTTGCCCAAAGGTGTGACAATCAACAACAACGAGAAAAGGACAAATAGATTGGCTGATGATAGCAACACCCAGTCAAAGGTATTGGTCATGGTAGGGCGTAACCAACCAAAAAATGCACCTGCACTTTCCTGAAACAGAAGTGAGATAACAACAAAGGCCACAATGACCACAGCCGAGATTGCGAAAACGGGGTTGTGAATATCCAACCCCATGACTTGAACATTGTCTTGCCCAAGTTGGTAATGAGTATCGTTTTCCTGATCATTCGTAGTTTCTGAATCGACCATTAACTCCTCCCCACAGTGAATTTATGATTATACCCATGTCGGATAACACAGGGCCTTCCAGTTAGGATCACGCCGTGCCCTTGCTCTCGGTGGTCAAAAAGCGACATCAATCCTTCTAAATCCGCCGAAAAAGGGTCAAATGCTGTTCACCATCCATCTTCGCAATAGTTGTGAACAAAATTCTCTCTGCTCAGCCGTGTCATTATGATCATCTGATTTGGTCTTCAAAAATGGCAAAAACCGCTGGTTTTTCCCGTCAGGAAATCTGCGTATCTGAAGAAAATCTAGATATGGTCAGATCATAAAATGCGAGGGGGGTCACAAAAAATTTGCTTGCGCATAATCAATTTTTCAAACAGGGTTCGGATCGGAGGACCTGCATATAATGCAGCAAAAGGAGAATCCCTAATATAGAGAGAGCCAGCCATGGCGGTAGGTGAAACACGGTTTAAAACCTGTAGTGATATTGACGACAAGCCACAAAAAGTGGCCTTCATCGTTTTGGAACGTTTTTCCATGATTGCCCTCGCTGCGGCGATAGATCCCTTGCGACTTGCCAACCGCATTTTGGAACGGGATCTGTTTGAATGGACCATTTACAGTTTGGACGGACAGCCGGTACGTTCTTCCAATCACATCGATATTGCTGCTGATGCCTCACTTGATCAGCTGGATAGCGCCGATATCGTATTGGTTGTAACTGGTATAGATGTAGAACGGGTTCAACCCTCACCTCTTTTGGGACAGAAGTTACGGATGCTGAATGCCCGTGGAGCCATTCTCGGCTCCCTGTGCACCGCAGCTTATTTGCTGGCTCAATACAATCTGCTGGATGGCTATCGTTGCACCATTCATTGGGAGAATTTACGCAGTTTTCGCGAAGAATTCCCTGATATAGATGTCTCCAATGATATATTTGAAATTGATCGCAAACGCATGACATGTGCAGGCGGAACCGCAGCGCTTGACATGATGCTGATGTATATCGCCACTTTCCAATCGGTTTCCCTTGCACAGGAGGTGGCCGAGGTTACCTTGCATCAGCAAATTCGTACTGGTGAAGAGACCCAGCGCTATGATCTGGAGAATCGCCTTGGTATCAACAACCGAAATGTTCTGGCTGCGGTTGCCGCCATGAATGATCATGTCGAAGACCCCCTCAGTTGCCAGCAACTGGCTATGATGATGAATATCTCATCCCGACAGTTGGAAAGGTTGTTTCGGAAATACTTCGATTCCACACCAGGTCAGTATTACCTGAAGCTCCGTTTGGAAGCCGCTCGGGATCTTTTGCGCCGGACCAATCGACCAATTCTTGATGTAGCCGTTGCCTGTGGCTTTACCTCCACCTCGCATTTTACCAAATGCTATAGAGAGCATTTTGGCCCGACACCCACCAAGGAACGGCAAAATATGTTCTGGGCAGCAGGCAACAAGAACCATGATATAGCTCGCAAGCCTTAAGTGCTTGGCGAAACAAATTCCTGTTGCATAACCATTTTTGCCTCTTTCTCCTGCTTCGTGGCAAGACAGTTTTATCACTTTAGTTCTTTAAATGTCGGTCTGACAGAAATCAGATGTCGGATTACGAACAGTCCTTACTCGTAAAAACACGGTACCCTTTTGTGAATGGACTTCGCATTCGGCAACTGGAGGACTGCATGTCTGATGAAGAAATGATTGATCTGGCGTCCCTTGGTGATGAAGATCTCGTAGCCCAAATGCACGACGATTTGTATGACGGACTGGCCGAGGAAATTGAAGAAGGTGTACGCATTCTCCTTGATCGGAAATGGGAGGCATACAGGGTTCTGACCGATGCTCTCGTTGAAGGCATGCGAATTGTGGGCGTTGATTTCCGTGATGGAATTCTGTTCGTGCCGGAAGTTTTGATGTCTGCCAATGCCATGAAAGCCGGTATGGCCATTTTGCGGCCACTCTTGGCTGAAGCTGGTGCTCCGCGCATGGGTAAAATGGTCATTGGTACCGTCAAGGGCGATATCCATGACATTGGCAAGAATCTTGTCTCCATGATGATGGAAGGTGCCGGATTTGATGTCATTGATATTGGCATCAACAACCCGGTTGAAAACTATCTTGAAGCATTGGAAGAGCATCAGCCTGACATCCTGGGCATGTCAGCTCTGCTGACCACAACCATGCCTTATATGAAGGTTGTGATCGATACGCTGGAGGAAAAAGGTCTCCGTGACAAGTATATCGTCATGGTTGGTGGGGCTCCGTTGAATGAGGAGTTCGGTGAGGCTATCGGTGCCGATGCTTATTGCCGTGACGCTGCTGTCGCTGTCGAAATGGCCAAGGATCTGATTGCTCGCAAGCATAACCAGTTGGGAGCCTGATGCCATGAAGCAGGATGATATCTCCATCATTGAGGCAGGGAGTAAAGCCCTGCCGATAATCGGGACATCATTCGCAACGGTTGGAGAAAAAGCTTCGGTACTGGTCATCGCCTGTGGTGCATTGGCTCGGGAAATTCTGGCCGTCAAGGAACAGTTGGGTCTGGATCACCTGACCCTGACCTGTTTGCCTGCGAATTTGCATAATCGCCCCGAGGATATTCCGCAGGCAGTGCGCGATGCAATTCACAAACATCGCGCCAATTATGGAAAAATTCTGATCGGTTTTGGCGATTGCGGTACCGGTGGTTTGCTGGATCGAGTATTGCAAGAAGAAGGCGTAGAGCGGTTGGAAGGTGCTCATTGCTATGCTTTCTTCAGCGGTTCCAAGGCCTTCGAGACCCGAGCTGATGAAGAATTTACCAGCTTTTATCTGACTGATTTCCTGGTCCGGAATTTCGAAACCATGGTCATTCGTCCCTTGGGGCTCGATCGATTCCCGCAACTGCGTGACACTTATTTCCAGCATTATGAAAAACTGGTCTATATAGTGCAGCATGCTGAAGACGGCATGATCGACAAAGCAAAAAAAGCCGCGGAGCGTCTTCAACTGCCGCTGGAAATTCGCCAGACTGGTTATGGCGACTTGGAAGCTTTTTTGGCAAGGGCGTGAGCCTGGTTTCCCAATCAAATTATGATGTCTTTTCTGCCGATAACACAGGCAGAGAATAATAATCTCCCTTATCCTCGCAATAAATCTGCTGTTCAATGGCAAGGCCGGTATTGCCGTCGAGGGTACCGGCCATGACAGAGGTCACATCTTTGTCTCGTGGTTGCCAAAAAAGCTGGCTGCCACAGGTGCTGCAAAAGCCGCGCCGGGCTTGGTCAGAAGATTGATACCAGCAAATGGCGTCGCTTCCCTCAATTTCAAGATTGGCCGTTTTTACTTGTGTGGCTGCAACATAATGCCCGCTGGTCTTGCGACATTGAATGCAATGGCACGCGATAACTGGTCGGATTGAACCGTGGAGCCGATATTGTACTGCGCCACATAAACATTGTCCTCTCATATGATCTACTCCTCGTGGTTGATGTCAACAGACGACGAAGGTGCTCCGCCACGTCATATGATATGCAATACCTTTCTCGATAATTATCCGCAAAACGACATGTCGCTTTCAGAACGATTTTAGTCGCCGTGGTTACAGACGGAAGAATTCCCATATTTCTGCCATTCTTGAAGGATGAAAGCGCCGTTTTTTCGAGCGCGGATGTCGCCTTCAGGATAGCTCCATATCCGAATGAGAGAAAGAATATCGGATATACGAGGCGATTGGAGCGCCTTGATGGGAGGATATATTGGCTCAGAAAATCATTGTCTATTGGAGGGATATTCCGGCTCAGGTGATCGTCAAAAAGGGACGAATAAACGCCAAACGAGAATTACCGGACATCTTCATCAAAGCAATCGACAAATGCGCCATGATTGACGGTGCCAAGGATAGCGACGCCTACCTGGCAGACTGGCGTCGTGAGGTGCCGATTACCGTTTCCGACAATCTGGATGACGAAGCTGCGATGGCACATGACATCCTGGTTGAAGCTTATCCAACTTCCCGTCTCGCTCAATTGGTTTCCCGCAAAGGCTTTGAACAGAAGGACTGAGGCTATGATGCGACCAACTTTGAATGCGGCAGGCAGACTCCCCGCTTCTATTGAAGTATCGCCAAAGCAAGCCGTGGAACGAGACGATATTTATGATCTCATTCCAAAAGGCTGTCGTGTCTATGTGACCGATCTAGGCAATGCGCCCGAAGACATGATTATCGCTGCCAATGCCCGTTTGGCACGGGCGGGATATTGCCCCGTTCCTCATTTTGCTGCTCGCCGTTTCGCAAGTGTCGAGCATTTTGAAAAGCGTCTGGAAAGGCTGGCAGGTGAAGCTGGTATCACGGATGTTTTGACCATTGCTGGTGAAGCAGTTCAACCAGGCCCTATTGCCTCCTCGCTGGATATGATGCGCACCGGCGCATTTGACCGGCATGGTATCAGGCATATAGCGGTTGCTGGGCATCCAACCGGAGCACCTGATATTCCAACTCCGACCATCCGATCCTTCCTGATGCAAAAGCATGAATATGCCCAGACCAGTGATGCAGATTATCGGATCGTCACCCAGTTTGGATTTGATCCAGGTCGCATTCTGGAATGGTTTGATGAGTTGAAAAGCTGGGGCAATGAATTTCCTGTCCATGTCGGAATTGCTGGTCCTGCCAAGACGACCACCTTGATGAAATATGCCGCAATGGTCGGGTTGGGAAATTCAGTTCAGTTTCTGAAGAAAAAAGGTTCCTCTTTGATGCCATTGCTCACCGGTTATAACCCCGATGTTGTGGTGGGGCCATTGGAAGAAGCAGTGAACCGAGATGCTGCCAAACAATTGGCTCAAATTCACGTTTATCCATTTGGTGGCGTTGCCAAGGCAGCAGAATGGTTGAATAACCGGCAGAGTTGGCCCGGCTTGACCCAAGACAATACCCCATCCCCTTTTAGAGCAGAGGCCGTATCATGACTAGAACCATTGTCAGCTCCCATAAGCAGGAAGTCGTGATCGGCTTTGATCAACCCTTCTGTATCATTGGTGAGCGTATCAACCCGACAGGCCGCAAGAAGCTTGCCGCTGAAATGAAAGAGGGTAACTACGAGACCGTGAAGGCTGATGCACTCGCGCAGGTGGCAGCTGGCGCTCATATGTTGGATGTGAATGCTGGTATTCCTCTTGCCGATGAGCCCGCCATTCTGGCAGAGACGATCCAGCTCGTTCAGTCTCTGGTGGATGTACCAATTTCCATCGACAGTTCTATCATCGACGCTCTGGAAGCAGGTCTTTCTGTTTATCAGGGAAAGGCATTGGTCAATTCCGTAACAGGAGAAGAGGAAAGCCTTGAGCGCGTCCTACCATTGGTCAAGAAATATGGTGCAGCCGTCGTTGCCATTTCCAATGATGAAACAGGCATTTCAACCGACCCCGATGTGCGTTTTGCTGTTGCCAAGAAGATTGTCGAACGCGCTCAGGATCATGGCATTCCAGCTGCAGATGTCGTTGTCGATCCTCTTGTCATGCCAATCGGTGCCATGAATGATGCAGGACGTCAGGTCTTTCATTTGCTGCGTCGGTTGAAGGAAGAGCTGAAAGTCAACAGCACCTGCGGAGCCTCCAACATTTCCTTTGGCATTCCCAACCGTCATGTGATGAATGCCCATTTCCTTGCCATGGCATCGGTCGCCGGCATGACATCTGCTATCATGAACCCTCTCCATAAGGAAGAGCTGGATGGCATTCGCGCTGCCGATACTCTGAATGGCGTGGATCCGGATTGCATGGCATGGATCAAGGCCAATCGTGATCCGGCTGCAGCTGGAGGAGAAGATGCTGCTGGTGGTCGCCGTCGTCGCGGTGGTCGTCGGGCACGCAGCAGCGCTGCATAATGCGATCAGGCCCGGCCAACTAGTTCAGACCAAATCTACCCGAGGGGGCTATTTCGCACTCTCGGGCTCGTGCATTTGAAGATGAGGCAAATCGTGCAGGACCCAATCACTTCTGATATTCCGAACAAAGAGCAAAAAGAAGCATTGGTCGTGTTTCAACCAAGTGGCAAGCGCGGCCGGTTTGCTCATGGAACCAACGTTCTGGATGCTGCACGATCACTGGGTGTTTATATTGAGTCTGTGTGTGGCGGACGGGGAATCTGCGGGCGTTGCCAGATTGAGATAGCTGAAGGGTCCTTTGCAAAAGACGGAATTCAATCGCACCAGGACCACCTCACTGCTTTTTCCGAAAAAGAAAAACGCTATTCTGAATTGCGAGATCTGAAGGATGGGCGCCGTCTTTCCTGTTCGGCTCAAGTTCAGGGCGATCTGATGGTGGATGTACCTCAGGATGTTCAGATCAATGCCCAAGTGGTTCGCAAGCGTGCAGAAGTCCTGCATATCAAGCCGGATCCCTCCACCCGTCTGATTACCGTATCCGTTGAGGAGCCGGATATGCATAAAGGGGAAAGTGACGCCAGTCGTCTGTTGCAAGCGCTTCGCCAACAGGCGGATCTGAGGCATTTGACGCTCGATCCATCTCTTTTTGCCAAATTGCAGACTTGTCTTCGAGAAGGAAAATGGCAGGTCACTGCAGCCATTCATCAGGACCGAGAAACTGATCCTGCCAGTGTGATTGCCTTATGGCCTGGTAAGCGACCACGTGGTTATGGCATTGCCATTGATATCGGCTCGACAACCATTGCGGCTCACTTGTGCGACTTGAGTAATGGGCGCGCCGTTGCTTCATCAGGAACTGCCAATCCTCAAATCCGCTTTGGCGAAGATTTGATGTCGCGCGTCTCTTATATCCAGATGAATCCCGGCCGCCTACCGGATCTGGTCAAGGCTGTGCGGGATGCCGTCAATGTTCTGATCACAAAGCTGGCAGGACAAATTGGACTTGCACCACAAGATATTCTGGAAGCAGTGATCGTCGCCAATCCGGTTATGCATCACATTTTTCTTGGCATAGACCCAGTTGAACTGGGTGGCGCTCCCTTTGCCCTATCCATCTCCGAAGCCCAGAATATTGCAGCACGAGATCTTTCTCTATCTCTGCATCCAGCGGGACGTGTTTATGTCTTGCCGTGTATCGCCGGGCATGTCGGTGCGGATGCAGCTGCCGTGGCATTGACTGAAGTCCCCTACCAATCGGATGAAACCCAACTGATCATCGATGTGGGAACCAATGCCGAAATTCTGCTTGGCAACAAAGATCGGTTGCTGGCGGCTTCTTCGCCTACGGGTCCTGCCTTTGAGGGGGCGGAGATTTCTTGCGGGCAACGTGCTGCGCCGGGTGCGATAGAGCGGGTCCGTATCGATCGTCAAACCCTGGAACCGCGCATCAAGGTGATCGGCATTGATCACTGGTCGGATGAACCTGAATTTCTTGAAGAAATTGATAAGGTTGGGGTAACTGGTATTTGCGGTTCCGGTATTGTGGAGGTTATTGCCGAGATGTATCTGAGCGGCATTCTTTCCAGCGATGGTGTTATCCAGCCGCATATGGCAGAGCGTAGTGATCGAATCGAGGCGGATGGACGGACCCATCAATATTGTCTCTGGGATGGAGCAGTGCCGCTGACAATCAAGCAAACCGATGTTCGGGCCATCCAGTTGGCCAAAGCAGCTCTTTATGCAGGGGCAAAATTGCTGATGGAAAAACTTGGCGTCACCCAGCTTGATCGCATCAAACTGGCAGGTGCCTTTGGTTCCTTCATAGATCCTGATTATGCCATGATCCTGGGCCTCATTCCCGATTGTTCACTGCAAGTGGTATCAGGCGTTGGCAATGCTGCAGGGACAGGCGCGCACAAGGCTTTGATCAGTCGAACTGCCAGACGGGAAATTGAGCAGGCGGTTCATGACATTGAAAAGGTGGAGACCGCAGTGGAAGCCAAGTTCCAGGAACATTTCATTGATGCAATGGCCTTCCCTAACAAGGTCGATCCATTTCCTCTGCTCAGATCTCAAAGAGAATTACCTGCTTTCGAAGCTATGACGCAGGAAAACAGCAACAAGCCCCGCCGCCGGGGTGGCAGAAGGGCTCGTGGTCGTGCTTCTTAATTCATTGGGCGTGCGCAACATTTGGTGCCTGATTAAAAGTCTCTAAATGAGACTTTTAGCTGCGGCGTCTGCGTCCGCCACGACGGTTTCGTGCAATATCTTCATCGTCGCGTGGTGGCGATACAAGGTGGCCGATTTCACTTTCAATCGCTTCGCGCGTTGGACGTTCGCCCCGCACATGGCTATCCATGGCCTCACGCATTGCTGCCAGATGATGCGGAGATGTGCCGCAGCAGCCGCCGACGATTGAGGCCCCAGCATCCAGCGCCATATGCATATATTTGCCCATCAGATCTGGCGTGCCGGTATAAACGACCTTATCGCCCTGAATCTCGGGAATACCGCAATTGGCTTTGGCAATGACAATAGCTTCTGGATAAGCCTCGGTGAGTGAGAGGATCGCTACCAGCAAATCGGATGCGCCAACACCGCAATTTGAGCCAATGGCTGCAGGCTTATGGCCAATTTCCTCTTCGATCTTATCCGCAAGGTCACCAAGACCTTTAGGCGGCAAACCCATCATGGTTTTGCCCGCGCTGTCGAAACTCGCGGTGACAGTGAAAGGAAGGCCGACACCGGCGCAAGCTTCAGCCGCCGCTCTGATTTCATCAGGTGACGACATTGTTTCGATCCAGAGCAGATCAACGTCGGCATCTTTCAATGCCTGTGCTTGTTCGCGGAAACTATCAACCGCGTCTTCATGGGTGAGATCACCCATTGGTTGGAACAATTCTCCGGTTGGGCCAATGGAACCCGCAACAAGAACGTCTCGATCTTTAACGCTCTGGGCAACCTCGCGGGCGAGCTCGACAGCCAACTTGTTCCACTTGCTCACATTGCCCTGAAAGTGATGCAGCTTTAGCCGATGGCGATTGCAGCCAAATGTATTGGTCAGGATGATATCGGAGCCCGCATCCACAAAACTCTGATGCAGAGCTCGGATTTTATCCGGCTGGGTTTCATTCCATTCTTCTGGTGGCCATCCGGATTCCAGCCCTACGGGGAAGAGATTGGTGCCGGTTGCCCCATCCGCCAGCAACGCTCCTTTTTGGGAAATCAGCTCTTTAAGCCTATTCAGCTTGGCATTATCAACCGCCATGGGGACAGTCCTTCCTTCAGTCAAATCCAGTCTGTAGCTAATAGGGATGGGGCCGGTAATAACGATATCAATTGCGACATGCTCTGGAGCAAATGCGACATCGGTAATTCATTTGCCCTGTCAGCATCTGATACAAAAGAAAAAGACCCTGCTATACAGGGCCTTCATCCAGCTTGCTCACCATTTATTCAAAGCATCAACGCTCTATCAGCTCCGCAATCTTTCGTTGGTTGGATCGAACGGAGAATCTCCGATGATGGTGGCACGATGGCGATTGCCGAGAATTTCAATCTCGAATTCTTCTCCTTCACCAGACATTGCAGGAGGAACCATAGCCAATGCCAGGCTTTTTTCGAGACGCCAGCCATAGCCGCCAGATGTGGCACGGCCGATCATTTCACCATCTTTATAAATGGCTTCGGAACCACGCGCATCCGCATCGGTGACATCATGAACTTCCATCGTGACCAGCTGCCATTTGCGTCCCGCATCTTCGCGAGCCTGTAGACCTGCCTTGCCACGATAATCATTTTTCTTGTTATTGATGAAGCGATCCAGACCACTCTCCAACGCGCTATATTCAATGGACAATTCTCGTGCGATGAATTTGTAGGTCTTCTCAAGACGCATGGAATCCATGGCACGAATGCCATATGGCTTCAGACCATGCTCGGCACCCGCTTCCATCAATGCATCAAAGATTGCATTCTGTTGTTCGATTGGGTGATGCAGCTCCCAACCAAGTTCACCGACAAAGTTTACCCGGACCGCCATTGCAGAAGCACGTGCAATGCTGATCGGCTGGCCGGTGAGCCAAGGGAAGGTCTCATTTGAGAGATCTGTATCAGTTACCTTCTGCAAGATTTGACGGGCTTTCGGACCGGTCAGAACTAGCACACCATATTTGGTCGTGACCAGTTCCATTGAAACCGAACCGTCATTTGGTAGCAGTTTCTGTAGATAGTCATAATCATGGCGCTCCAGTGCACCAGCAAAGACCAGATAATAGCTCTGATCGCCAGTTTTCAGAACCGAGAATTCCGACAATACACCACCGCTCTCACTGAGCAGATAGGACAGGATGATACGGCCGGACTTCAAAGGCATCTTGTTGGTGGTGATGGCGTTTAGCCATGTTTCAGCACCGGGGCCTTTCACTTCAACCTTTGCAAAGGCAGTCAGATCCAGAAGACCTGCATTCTGCGTGGTATTTTTGACTTCATTGCCGACATGCTCGAAGTAATTGGAGCGGCGGAACGAGTATTTCTCGACAATCCGGCCATCTTCAAATGCAGGAGAGTGGTTTTCTTTCAAAAGAACGTCTGGCAGGTTCAAATCCGCTTCGCTCAGCTCATAGCCTTCTGGCGCAAACCAGTTCGGACGCTCCCAGCCATAGACAGATCCGAAGACGGCGCCAAGAGCCTTCATGCGGCTATAACAAGGAGAGGTTTTAAGAGGGCGAGCCGCAGCGCGCTCTTCATCAGGATAGTGAACTGTGAAGACAGCTGCATAAGCCTCTTCGCACTTTTCCTTCAGATATCCACGACTTGCATAAGGGCCAAACCGACGTGGGTCTACGCCCATCATATCAATGGAAGGCTCGCCTTCGACCATCCATTCAGCCAACTGCCAGCCAGCGCCACCGGCCGCGGTGATGCCGAAGGAATGACCTTCATTCAGCCATACATTCTTCTTGTTCCAAGCCGGGCCGATGATTGGGCTGCCATCAGGGGTGTAGGCAATTGCACCATTATAAACCTGCTTGATGCCCACTTCACCGAAGGCTGGAACGCGCTCGATAGCGGTCTCGATATATGGCATCAAACGATCGAGATCTTCCTGGAAGAGCTCATATTCTGATTCATCCGATGGGCCATCAACATAACAAGCAGGCGCACCAATTTCGTAAGGGCCAAGCAGAAGGCCACCATTTTCTTCGCGCATATACCATGAACTGTCAGATTCACGCAGGACGCCCATTTCTGGCAGACCTTTTTCGCGCAACTCACGAATGGCGTCATGAGGCTCGGTAACAATATATTGGTGCTCAACAGGCAGAACCGGAATGTCGAGGCCTAGCATCGCACCGGTTTTGCGAGCGAAGGAACCGGTACAGCAGACAATATGCTCACAAGTGATATCACCCTTGTCTGTCTTGACCACATATTCGCCATTTGGTTTTTCATCGACACCAAGTACACTGGTATAGCGATAGATTTCCGCTCCGCCAGCACGCGCGCCTTTGGCGAAAGCCTGGGTTAGATCGGCAGGCTGCACATAACCATCATCAGGATGCTGAATAGCACCGATAATACCTTCCGGATTGTAAAGTGGCCAGATATCGGAGACTTCTTCGGGTGTGAGGAAATTCACGTCAACACCGATGGTCTTAGCGACGCCGGCATAATACTTATACTCATCCAGACGATCTTGCGTGCGGGCAAGGCGGATATTGGAGACCTTGCGCAAGCCAACATTCTGACCAGTCTCGGCTTCAATGGAATTGTACAAATCAACAGAATAACGATGGATTTGGCCGACAGAATAACTGAGATTGAACAGCGGCAATAGCCCGGCAGCATGCCAGGTTGAACCTGATGTCAGCTCCTTGCGTTCGATCAGAACGACATCATCCCAACCTTTTTTGACCAGATGATAGAGTGTGGAAGCGCCAACAACGCCTCCACCAATGACGACTACACGTGCGTGCGATTTCATGCCAATCCTCCCGCATGATCAAGGCACCCTGTTCTCGCCATTCCTTCTGAGCAAGTCCGAATGAAAAAAGGGGCCTGTTCTGTCTTTCTTTTCAAGATTAGAAATCTTTCATCCAAACAAGAGGTTTTGGAGCGACAGGAAATATCGTGATATCGCCATAGAGCAGATAAATCATGCATAATTTGGGAAATGCCATGGCCTTGTTTTTGTTTGATCCAAAGAAGAGATCTCTCCGTTTCGACCCAAATGTCGTTTTTGAACCGATTGAAGACGCAAACAAGGCGTGATCAAAAAGCACAGAACGGCAGAGTGGATAGACAGCTTGTTTTTGCCACCCTTGCATAATCAACAAATTGACAGCGATGGTGCGCAAAGATCGAAACATGCCAGATGACAAGATAAGTAAGAATGGGAGAGAGCTATGGCCGATGGGGATGCCCGTGGAGCAAGACGGAGTGCTCGAGGAGGAGGACGTGCCGCAAGAAGACAGGCACGGGGTGCTTCTGTTTCCAGCGTTGCAGCGCCAAGTTATCTGAAGCGGCAGATTCCTCTGGTCGAATATCTTACCGAGGAAGGCCTGAATAAAATCGAGGCTCAAGCCGATCGCATGCTGGCGGAAATAGGTCTGGAATTTCGTGAAGATCCGGAGGTGTTGGAGATCTGGCGCACTGCAGGAGCAGAAGTAGAAGGAGAGCGGGTTCGTTTTCCAAAAGGAATGCTTCGTGAATTGATCAAGACTGCTCCGTCCGAATTCACGCAATATGCTCGCAATCGCGAGCGTTCGGTTCAGATTGGTGGCAACAATACTGTCTTTGCTCCGGTTTATGGCCCCCCTTTTGTTATAGATCTGGATAAGGGCCGCCGCTATGGCACCATTGAAGATTTCCAGAATTTCGTAAAACTGGCCTACCAGTCTCCGCACCTGCATCATTCAGGTGGCACAGTTTGCGAACCGGTAGATATTGCGGTCAATAAACGCCATTTTGATATGGTTTATGCGCACCTGAAATATTCAGACAAACCATTCATGGGATCAGTCACAGCTCCGGAACGGGCCGAGGATTCCGTGGCGATGGCTCGATTGGCCTTTGGTGAGGAATTTGTCGATCAGAACTGTGTCATGATCCAGCTGATCAACGCCAATTCTCCGCTTGTCTTTGATGCGACCATGCTGGGTGCTTTGAAAGTTTATGCTCGCGCCAATCAGGCCTGTATCGTATCACCTTTCATTCTGGCAGGAGCCATGAGCCCGGTTACCGTGGCTGGTACCTTGTCCCAAGTCTATTGTGAAGGGCTTGCTGCTGCTGCATTGACCCAGCTGATCCGCCCCGGTGCGCCAGTTGTTTTTGGTGCTTTTGTGTCTTCCATCTCCATGCAATCCGGCGCACCGACTTTCGGATCTCCAGAGGGCTCATTGTTGCTTTCTGGCGCCGCTCAAATTGCCCGTCGTCTTGGTTTGCCATTCCGCTCCGGTGGGTCTTTCACAGCCTCAAAAGTGCCTGACGCACAAGCGGCTCAGGAAAGCGCCCATACCATTTTGGCCACCGTGCAATCTGGTGTTAACTTCTGCCTGCACTCTGCTGGTTGGCTGGAAGGTGGACTTTGCTCCTCTTATGAGAAGCTGGTCATGGATGCAGATCAACTGGGCATGATGCATGTACTTGCAAAGGGCATCGATCTCAGTGATGAGGCCCTTGCATGGGATGCTTTCAATGAAGTGGGACCAGGCGGCCATTTCCTGGGCGCAGAACACACTCAGCGCAACTTTGAGACCGCTTTCTATCGTTCAACTATTGCTGACAACAATTCGTTCGAGCAATGGGAAAGTGACGGCAAGCTGGATGCTGCCTCGCGCGCAAACAAGCAATGGAAAGAAATGTTGGCCAATTACCAGCCACCTGAGCTTGATGTGGCAATTGATGATGCTCTGCAGGATTTCATTACCCGACGTAAATCGGAATTTCCGGACAGCAATGTCTAAAGCATGTTCCCGCAAATATCAGGGCAGTTGTACAACTGCCCTGATTTGATCTTGTGGTTCATTCTTCCGGATTCACGATGTTGGAGGTAGACTCTGGCTCCTCGTCCAGTTTGCCCTCTTCCTGTACTTCTTCATCTTGAGGTTCCGCTTCCCATTCATTGGGTACAACCACATATTTGTCTTCTTCGCTCAACAATTCAGGCGTCACGATACCGCCAACCGCAGCAGAGGTTGCCGCCAGATCGAAGCCTTCCTTGTCTTCGATCTGGATTGCATCCTTGCGAACAATACGTTGGACCAGATAGAGGCAAAGCAATGCGAGCATGACGGCAGGGAAGAGAAACAGGGCGTCCGGCCCGAAATAACTCATCATGATTGAAGTAATGAAAGGGCCCAATGTTGAGCCAATACCAAAGGCGACCAGCAGGCCAGCAGCCATTTTTACATATCCTTCGGTCTCGGCATGGTCATATCCATGAGCTGCAGCCAGAGAATAGGCGGGCTGTACCATCGCACCAATGAACCCACCCATCAGCAACAAAAGCATGAAGGGAGCTTTATCAAAGCTTGAAATCAGCAATGACCCCAGAATACCAAAGATGCTGATGATAAGCAGGACTATACGGCGATCAAAACGATCGGAAATTCTGCCGATGGGCCATTGACCGATCATTCCGCCAATCACAAAAACAGCAGCAAAAACCGGAGCCTGCGATAAAGTTTCGTAGCCCTTGTCGACCGCATAGATCGCAGCAAATGAAATATGCGAGCCTTGCACGCTCCCAACAAGAAGCGCGGCGACAATGGCAGCGGGAGCTGTGCGAAAAACCTTGAACAGTTCCAGTTTGACCACAGCAATGGGTGCTGGTTGTGCCGCCTTTGTCATGGCAACGGGCATTACGGCAACCGAGATAATGATGGAAGCGATGGCAAACAGGAAGAAATTTTCGGGATCACTCAGCGTGGCCAGCAGCTGACCTGTCGTGAAGGCCGCATAATTGACCACGATATAGATCGACATGATCAAGCCACGATTGGTATTGTCGGCAAATTCATTCAACCAGCTTTCGATGATCAGATAAAGTCCGGCAACGCAAAAGCCTGTTGTGAAACGAAACAGGATCCAGGCATATTGATCTGCGAGAAGTGGATGCAAGAGAGCCGCCGCTGACATGGATGATACCATGACTGCAAATCCGCGAATATGGCCTGCTCGCACAACCAGATGAGGTGAGATAATTCCGCCCATGACGAAACCGGCAAAATAGGCCGAGGCAGCCAAGCCAATGGACAGATCAGGAAATTCCATGACCTTTGAGGCCAGAGGAATGATGGTGGATTGCAGTCCGTGTCCGATCAGCAAAAGGACAACAGAGAAGAGCAATGAGGCAACGGGCGCGACAGCTTGAACCATGGCGACGACTCATGAAAATGGCACATCAATCAGAGGTGCGAAAACCGAAAAAATAGAGTGAGCGGATC